>CANHMF010000187.1 GCA_947461705.1 Synechococcaceae cyanobacterium | reverse complement strand
GTGCCGATGCGGGCAGCGCTGGGCTCGAAGGCCCGCAAGATGGCGAGGGCTGCCGGGGCTTCGCCTGCGGGCAGGATCACCACCATCCGCCCCTCGTTGGCCAGGGCGATCGGGTCAAAACCGAGCAGGTCGCAGGCCCCCTGCACCGATGGGGCCACCGGGATTGCCCCATCCTCGAGCTCGATCCAGTGGCCGGCGCTGCGGGCAATTTCATCGATTGCACTGGCCAATCCGCCCCGGGTGAGATCCCTAAGGCAGTGCGGGTGCAGGTCAGCCGCCAGCAGGGCTTGCACGGGCCCAAGCAGGGGGGCTAAGTCGCTGATGAGGGGGGCCTGAAACCCCAGCTGGCCCCGGGCGGCCAGGATCGCGATTCCATGGCGGCCGAGGTCGCCACTCACCAGCACGGCATCTCCCTCCCGCACGGCCCGGGGGTGAATGGTGAGGCCTGGGGCCACCCGGCCCACCGCACTGGTGTTGATGAAGAGGCCGTCGCCCTTGCCCCTTTCCACCACCTTGGTGTCACCGGTCACTACGGCCACGCCACACTCGGCAGCAGCGGTTTGAATCGAGGCCACCACGGTTTCGAGCACGGCCATGGCCAGGCCTTCCTCCAGGATCAGGCCCAGGCTCATGGCCACCGGGGTGGCACCGGCCATGGCCAGGTCGTTCACGCTGCCAATCACCGCCAACCGGCCGATGTCTCCCCCGGGAAAAATCAGGGGATGCACCACGTAGGAGTCGGTGGTGAAGGCCAGCTGTCCCTCGATGGGGGCCAGCAGGGCCGCGTCGTGCAGCAGCCCATCCTTCGGGCCAAAGGCCGGCACCAGCAGCTCCTGGATCAGGCGCTGGCTGAGCTTGCCGCCACCACCGTGGCCGAGCTGAATCACCGCTTCACCAGCGTGGGGAGGGTGCATGGTTTAGGGGCGATAGCGGGCGTAGGCGGCGCATGCTCCCTCGCTGGACACCATCGGCGCCCCCAAGGGGGTTTCAGGGGTGCAGGCGCTGCCAAAGCTGGGGCAGGCCGTGGGGCGTGCCAGCCCCTGCAGCACCTGGCCGCTGATGCAGGTGTACCTTGGCGACTCCAGGCTGCGTACCTGGGGGGCCTGCCCTTCCACGGCGAGGACGTCGTAGGGCGGACGCAGGCCTAAGCCCCCCGCTGGAATGACGCCCAAGCCGCGCCAGTCGGTATCCACGGCCGCAAACACGGCGGCGATGCGTTCTTGGGCAGCGCTGTTGCCCTTGTCATTGGCGACCCCTCGGTAGGCGTTTTCAACGGAGTGTTCGCCGCGCTCCAGTTGAAGCACGCAGCGCAGGATTCCCTCCAGGAGGGCATCGGCCTCAAACCCGGTCACCACGATGGGCCGCCCGTAGCGCTTGGCGATCCCGACATACTCCTGCTGGCCCACCACGGCGCACACATTTCCTGCCGCCAGGATTCCGTCAACGCGGCAGTGGGGATTGGCCAGCAGCACCTCCAGCACCGGCGCAATCCGCACGTGGCACACCAGCAACGCCAGGTTGGGGAGCTGGGCGGCCAAGGCTCGCTGGGCGAGCAAGGCCGTTGTGGGAGCCGTCGTTTCAAACCCCACCGCAAAAAACACCACCAGCCTCTCGGGGTGCTGCTGGGCGATGGCCAGCACATCCAGCGGTGAATAGACCACCCGCACATCGCCGCCCGCTGCCCGCACGGCCAGGAGGTTGAGGCTGGTGCTGCCCGGAACCCGAAGCATGTCGCCGAAGGAGCAGAGGATCACCTCCGGCCGGCTCGCCAGGGCCAGGGCCTGGTCGATCCGCTCACAGGCCGTGACGCAGACGGGGCAGCCTGGACCGTGGATCAAGCTGA
Source organism: Synechococcaceae cyanobacterium (assembly GCA_947461705.1). Lineage (GTDB taxonomy): Bacteria > Cyanobacteriota > Cyanobacteriia > PCC-6307 > Cyanobiaceae > Vulcanococcus. Next base: position 1,194 of record CANHMF010000187.1, on the reverse strand, counting down.
TGGCATCGGGCAGCAACTGGTCGATGCCATGGCGCAGCAGGGCATGGGTCTGGCCGCCGCAGACCTCCATCAGGGTCCAGGGTCGCGTGCAGCTGGCTGTGATCTGTTGGAGCAGTTGGGTGGCCCTCATGCTTTGGGCAGGCAGTAGCTGCTCAGGGCCCGCTGGTATTGGGCCCGCTCAAAAGCCTCCGGGTCGGGGCAGCGCCCTTGGCTCAGGCAACCCCGCAGGCCGTCGAGCTGGTCGTAGCCGTGCTGCTCCAGCCATTGGCAAAGCTCGCGCTGCATTCGCTGGAGATGGCCAGGGCCATGGCGGAGCAGGGCACCTACCACCTGGGTTACCTGGGCGCCCACCATCAGCATTTTCACCATGTCTTGGCCCGAGCTGATGCCACCGCTGGCGGCCAGGTCGAGACCCTGGCGACCATGCAGCAGGCCGATCCAGCGCAGGGGTAGCCGTTGGTCACTGGCACAACTGAGCTCCACCTGGCAGATGGTGTCCAGGGTCTCGATGTCGATGGTCGGTTGGTAGAACCGGTTAAACAGAACCAGCCCCGCGGCGCCCGCCTGCTCCAGGCCCTGGGCCATGGCCGCCAGACTCGTGTACCAAGGGCTCAGCTTCACCGCCACCGGCAGGTCGATGGCCTGGCAGACCTCCCGCACGAGGGCCAGCTGCTCGGCTTCCAGCTCCGCTCCGCTGCAGCGGCCATCGCTGGGTACGGTGTAGAGGTTCAATTCAATGGCGCTGGCACCGGCATCGGCCACGGCTTGGGCGGCTTCCAGCCAGTGGCCCCGATGCACGCCGTTGAGACTGGCAATCACGGGGATGGCGATCAACCGTTTAGCAGCCCTGATCTCGGCGAGGTAGCCGTTGAGCCCGAGATGGCTCGGTGGAGTGGCTGGCACGTAGCTGAGGGCTTCGCCGTAGCTATTACTGCCATGCTGCTGGTGGTGCTCCCATTCCTGCCAGTCGCGCTCGACCTGCTCGAGAAACAGGGAGTGCAGAACAATCGCGGCGGCCCCAGCGTCTTCTAGATGCGGAAGAAGGGACCCATCCCCGCTCAGGGGTGCCGCCGCTCCTACCACCAGAGGTGAGCGCAGCGGCAAGCCGAGATAGGAGGTGCCGAGGTTCACGGTCATCGCCCGGGCGCCGGCGGGGTGCTCGCTAGGCGCTGGTAGAGCGCAAGGCGCTCATTG
>CANHMF010000186.1 GCA_947461705.1 Synechococcaceae cyanobacterium | reverse complement strand
CCAGTATTCATCGAGGATCTTGAAGCCCATGGACAGGGCCATACCGGCGGCGGCGGCCACAACCCCCGCCAGCACCCGATCCACCGCCACGGCCATGTGGAGATAGAAGTAGCCGAGGCCCAGCAGTAAGAGCAGGCTGAAGGGCAGCAGGAGCATCCCGGCCAGGGCGAGCAGCGCTCCCGCCAGCCCGTGAAAACGGGCACCGATGTACACCGCCATGTTGATCTGGTTGGGCCCTGGGAACAGCCGAGCCACGGTGAGTCCGGTGATGAACTCCTCGTTCGTCATCCAGCGGCGCTGTTCCACCACAATCCGCTGACTCCAGGCCGAGAGGCCACCGCCAAAGGAGGACAGCGCCACCTGCAGCATCCCGAAGAAGAGGGCGCGGCGGCCCGGGATCTCCGCCATCACTCGTGCACGAAGTGAGGGTCGGCCGGCAGTTCACCTGCCTCATGAAAGGCGGGATCGAGCGGATCCGGAGCGCTGTAGGGATGGGCCTCGGCCCAGTCGGCCTTGAACACCTGCTTGAGCCGCATCACCACCTGGGCCGCGTCCACTTCGATGCCGAGTTCGCGGCGCAGATCAAAGGCGCTGCGATCGATATTCATCGAGCCGGTCATGGCGGCGATGCCATCCACCAGGAGCAATTTGGCGTGCAGCTTGAGGTGCCTCTGCCGCCGCACCTTCACCCCCGAGCGCTCCATCAGGCGCAGGGAACTGAAGGTGTCGTAGATGTCCCAGTCGCTGATGCCATGCTTGCCACCGCAGAGCACCCGCACTTTCACCCCCCGGTGGCGGGCCGCCACAATCCGCTCGAGGATCACCGCGTCCACGAACTTGGGGTGCTGGATCCACAGGGTGGTGCTGGCGGTATCAATAATCCGGGCCATCTGTCCGCGGCTGTGGGCGCTGCTCCACACGAGGCCCACATCCAGGCGCGGTTCAAAAAATTGCCGCGACCAGTCGGCCTCGAAGCCGGCGATCACCTGGCTCACCACGTCGGGGTCATGGGTCACCACGCCGTAGTCGCGGGTCTGGGTGAAGTACTTGTCGGAGAAGTTGAACGTGGCGATCAGGGCAGCCGAGTGATCCACCACCATCGACTTCTCATGGGTGACCGGAAAGGCCTCACTGGTCCAAGCCACCGCGATGCCCCACTGCTGCAGCAGGGCAAAGGCCTCGTCATTCCAGCGATCGCCACCGGAGGTGTGGGGGTTGAGCATCACCCGCACCCGCACCCCTCGCTGCGCAGCCCGGCGCAGGGCCTGCTCCACCAGCTCACTCTGCAGCTTGAACTGCTTGAGCAACAGCTGCTCCTGAGCCTGATCGATCAGCTCCACCACAGCGGTGGCACCGTCATCCGGCATCACCAACAGGCGCTGGCTCGTGGCGGGCAAGGCGGACATCACGGGCCAGCAGGGGCCTGCCTTTTTTAGTCGGGCGCAGGAAAGCCGCCCAGTGCGGCGGACACGCAGCAATCCGATGGATTGGCCTTAACCTGCCCCGATGTCAGACAGCGCCGTGACCCGCTACATCCTGATCTGCTCGGGCAAGGGCGGCGTGGGCAAAACCACCCTCACCGCCAACCTGGGCATTGCCCTGGCCAAGCAGGGCATGCGCACCGCCGTGTTGGATGCGGACTTCGGCCTGCGCAACCTCGACCTGCTCCTGGGCCTGGAGAACCGGATCGTGTACACGGCCCAGGAGGTGCTCACCGGCAATTGCCGGCTGGAGCAGGCCCTGGTGAAGCACAAGCAGGAACCCAACCTGGCGCTGTTACCGGCGGGCAACCCGCGCATGCTCGAGTGGCTCAAACCCGACGACATGCAGAAGATCGCCGCCATGCTCGGCGAGAGCTTCGACATCGTGCTGATCGACTGCCCAGCCGGCATTGAGGACGGCTTCAAGAACGCCGTTGCCGCCGCCAAAGAGGCCATCGTGATCACCACCCCTGAGGTGTCCGCGGTGCGGGACGCGGACCGGGTGATCGGCCTGCTGAACACCCATGGCGTCCAGCCGATCCAGCTGGTGCTGAACCGGGTGCGGCCCAAGATGATGGCCAACCAGGAGATGCTCGCCGTCGACGACGTGACCGACATCCTGGCCTTGCCGCTCCTGGGCCTGGTGCTGGAAGACGAACAGGTGATCGTGAGCACCAACCGCGGAGAGCCCCTCACCCTCAATGGCAGCAACTCCCCGGCGGCTCAGGCCTACAGCAACGTGGCCCGGCGGATCTGCGGAGAAGAGGTTCCCTTGATGGATCCCGCCAAGGCGCGTAGGGGATTGCGGGCCAAGCTGGGCCGCCTGATGCAAACCAAGATCTTCTGAAGCGATGACCCTGCGCGATTTCGTCAACAAACTGCTCGGTCGTCAACCTGCAAGCGCCGCCACCGCCAAGGAGCGGCTGCAACTGGTGCTCGCCCACGACCGCAGCGATCTCAATCCCGAGCTGCTGGAGCAGATGCGCCGCGAGATCCTCGAGGTGGTGAGCCGCTACGTGGAGATTGATCTTGAAGAAGGGGATGTGAGCCTGGAAACCGAAGACCGCGTCACCGCCCTGGTGGCCAACCTGCCGATCAAGCGGGCCAAGGCCAAGGCTGCCGAACAGGAGCGCAGCGGGGAGGACACCCCTGCCTGGACCGCCATTCAGGGTTGATCCGGCCGAGCGGCCCACGGGAGGGGAATGCTTCTGGGGCCTTCAAGAAGCCCCCCATGGCCGCCAACCTCTGCAGCATCACCGCGGCTGAAACCCAGGTGCTCCAGGCCCTCGAGCAGGGCCTGAGCAACAAGGCCATTGCGGCCGTCCTGGTGCTCAGCCCCCGCACGGTGGAATGCCATGTCTCCCACCTGCTGGCCAAGACCGGTTGCAACAGCCGCACCCAGCTGCTGTTGTGGGCTCTGGCAAGGCGATAAGCTCTCAGGGGGAGGCACGCCTCCATTGCCGGCTTAGCTCAGTGGTAGAGCAGCGCTTTTGTAAAGCGAAGGCCATCGGTTCAAATCCGTTAGCCGGCTTTCATCCCCATAACAGCGGGAGCATGGGCAGGCT
>CANHMF010000185.1 GCA_947461705.1 Synechococcaceae cyanobacterium | reverse complement strand
GCTGGAGCGCCATGCTGGCCCTGTTTGCCGAAACCCTCGGTTAGCCCTCGGCCGGAGCCGTGGCGCGGGTTTCGATCGTGCGCACGGCCTTGCTGGCGGCGGCCGCCGCTTCCTTTTCCTTGGTGAGGGGTGTTTTACGCGGGCTCAGGAACATGATCATGTTGCGGCCCTCGCGCTTGGGCTCCTGCTGGATTTCGGCGCTTTCCTGCAGGTCCCGCGCCATGCGCATCAGCAGCTGCTCGGCCAAGGCGGTGTGCTGGATCTCGCGGCCACGGAAGATCACGGTGCACTTCACCTTGTCGCCGGACTTGAGGAAGCGCACGGCCTGGCCGATGCGCACGTCGTAGTCGTGCTGGTCGATCTTGTAGCGCATCTTGACCTCTTTAACTTCGGTCTGATGCGACTTCTTCTTGGCTTCCTTGGCCTTCTTTTCCTGCTCGAACTTGTATTTGCCGTAGTCCATGATCCGGCAGACCGGCGGGTCGGCCTTCTCGCTCACCAGCACCAGATCGAGCTCCCGATCCTTGGCCACCTCGAGGGCCGCTTCTCGCGTGATCACCCCCAGCTGACTGCCATCGGCATCCACCACCCGCAACTGGGGGTAACTGATGCGGTCGTTGATGTTGGGGAGCTCCCGGACGGGGGCGCGGCGGTCAAAACGAGGACGGGGTGGCATTCAGGCGGGCGAGAGGACGGAGTGAAAACAGATGCTGTTCACTCTTCACCCTAGGACGCGCTCGATCTCCAGCAAGGCCCGCTGCAGCGGATCGGCTTCACCGCCGGGTGCATCCAGCCAGATTGGCGCGTGCTGGCGCCGGAACCAGGTGCGTTGCCGCTTGGCGAATTGCTGCGTGCGCCGCGTGGTGAGGGCCATGGCTTCGCTGGGGCTGAGCTCTTGCTGCAGCACGCTTTTGGCCTCCCCATAGCCGATCGTGTTGAGCAGTTCGCACGTGGGCCCGTAGCGCTCCAGCAGCCCGCGGGTTTCCTCCACCAGCCCCTCGCCGTAGAGCGCGGCCGTGCGCTGCTGGATGCGCTGTTTCAGATCCGCCGGGTTCAGCCCCAGCTCCAGCACCCGCCAGGGCGGTGGGCTGGAGCCCTGCTGGCTGCTCAGGGGCAGGCCAGTGGCGTAGAGCACCTCCAGGGCCCGCTGGGTGCGCACGGCATCGTTGGCCATGATCCGGGCCCCGGCGGCCGGATCCGCCAGCGTGAGCATCTGGTGGCAGAGCGGTTGCCCCAGGCCCTCCAGCTGGGCCCGCAGCTGCGGCTGGGGGGGCACCGCTGGAGGCGTCATCCCCTGGGTGATGGCCTTGAGATAAAGCCCGCTGCCTCCCACCAGTAGGGCGATGCCGCGGCGCTGGTGTTCGGCCGCAATGGCGGTTTCGGCCTCGGCCCGGAACTCCTGCAGGTTGATCGGTTGATCCGGGCGGCGCAGGTCGAGCAGCTCGTGGCGCACCTCCGCCCGCTGGGCGGCCGTTGGCTTCGCCGTGCCGATGTCCATCTCCCGGTAGAGCTGGCGCGAGTCCACTGAGAGCACCGCCAGATCGAGGGCCTTGGCGATCTGGATGCCCAGGGCGGTTTTGCCGCTGGCGGTGGGGCCCAGCAGCACGATCACCAGGGGCTGGCGGGCTGGGCTGGAGCTGGGGGCGTTGGCTGTCATTGGAGGCACTCTGCCGCGAGGCGGGGTGCACCCCCGAGCCAAATCACAACGGAGAGGCCCCCAGGAGCTTCTCTATTGCATCGGTGTTAGATTGGAGTTCAAAGGCTGGCCTTAGCGCGCCTCTCGCACCCTTGCCGCGCGCCCTGCAGCGCTGAGCTGGGGCCTTCTCTGGATTCCATGAGCGACGCCACCAAAGTCCAGGCCGCCTACGGCGCCGAGCAGATCCAGGTGCTGGAAGGCCTGGAGCCGGTGCGCAAGCGCCCTGGCATGTACATCGGCTCCACGGGGCCGCGTGGTTTGCACCACCTCGTGTACGAGGTGGTGGACAACTCGGTGGATGAGGCCCTCGCCGGCCATTGCACCGATATCACGGTGTCCCTCAATGAGGACGGCAGCTGCACCGTGACGGATAACGGGCGTGGCATCCCCACCGATGTGCACCCCCGCACGGGCAAGAGCGCCCTGGAAACGGTGCTCACCGTGCTGCACGCCGGCGGCAAGTTCGGCTCCGGTGGCTACAAGGTGTCCGGCGGCCTGCACGGCGTGGGCGTGTCGGTGGTGAACGCCCTCTCCGAGTGGGTGGAAGTCACCGTGTACCGGCAGGAGCAGGTGCACCGCCAGCGCTTCGAGCGCGGCAACCCGATCGGTTCCCTGGTGTCCGAGCCCGCCAGCGAAACGGGCCGTACCGGCACGTCCGTGCGCTTCAAGCCGGATATCGAGATCTTCTCCACCGGCATCGAGTTCGACTACGGCACCCTGTCGGGCCGTCTGCGGGAGCTTGCCTATCTCAACGGCGGCGTGAAGATCGTGTTCAGCGATCACCGCCCGGCAGCCTGCAGCGCTGATGGTGCCGCCCACGAGGAGATCTATCACTACGAAGGCGGCATCAAGGAATACGTTGCCTACATGAATGCGGAGAAAGATCCGCTGCATCCCGAGATCATCTATGTGAACTCGGAAAAAGATGGCGTGCAGGTGGAAGCTGCGCTGCAGTGGTGCGTGGACGCCTACTCCGACAGCATTCTCGGCTTCGCCAACAACATCCGCACCGTGGATGGCGGCACCCACATCGAGGGTCTGAAAACGGTGCTCACCCGCACCCTTAACACCTTCGCCAAGAAGCGCGGCAAGCGCAAAGATGCCGATACCAACCTGGCAGGTGAGAACATCCGCGAGGGGCTCACGGCCGTGCTGTCGGTGAAGGTGCCCGAACCGGAATTCGAAGGGCAAACCAAAACCAAGCTCGGCAACACCGAGGTGCGTGGCATCGTGGATTCCCTGGTGGGTGAATCCCTCAGCGAATACCTGGAATTCAACCCCTCGGTGATCGATCTGATCCTCGAGAAGGCGATCCAGGCCTTCAACGCGGCTGAGGCCGCCCGCCGCGCCCGCGAACTGGTGC
>CANHMF010000184.1 GCA_947461705.1 Synechococcaceae cyanobacterium | reverse complement strand
CACCTTGGTGCCATCGTGCGCCACCTGGCCCAGGCTCACCAACTCAGCTTTCTGGCAGAGCTCCAGCACCTGAACAAACAGTCCAGCCAGGGCAGCCAGGTGGCGGCGGCGAAAATCACTGATTCGGCTGTGGTCAGGCTGCTGATTGCCGGTTAGGACGCGAAACGCGGCCACCTCCCAGCAGGCTTTCTCAATCTTTCTGGAGCTGGGTAACCCGACGCAATAGGCGTACAGGAGCAGCAGCACCAACCGCTGCGCGGAAGACTGCATCGACATCCGCAGCTCGTAGGCGTTCTCACCGCGCGGGTCCTTCTGCCGGTAGACGGCATGGATAGCTTCGAGATCCAACTCAGCAGCCAGATCCGGCAGCCAGTCCACTGGTGATGGCGGCGGCAGCAGCGTCTGCCCAGGGTTCCAGGGGCGGAACGATTTGGCCTTGATCATGCCCCATTTGCCGCCCAAAATCATTGCAGTCACTGCGATCTTGGCCGATGTCAAGGCGTCTGTGGAAAGCCAGGGCGCTGAGCCATGGGCGACAGGCTCCTAAGGACGTAGGCAGGGTGTCGAGCGAGCCCAGGCGGGCCAGGCTGTTGGCCCCGTTGATCAGCAGGTACAGATCGCCGCGGGGGAAGCGGGACTAACTCAGCTGCGGCGGGCCTGTCGCCATGGGGCTCAGCCTGAGCAGAGGCTCTTTGGGCAGAGCTTCTTTGGGCAGAGCGATCACCGACAGCAGGGTCCCCACCAGCAACGCCAGACCGTTGGTCCCCGGTAGAGCACTGGGCAAGATCGTCAGCGACGCCGAGTCAGCAGAGCCAGCAACACTTTCATCATGACGGTCATGGGTCCTGGAGAGCACCGGCAGCCAAGACGACACCAAAGGCCGGCGCCAGAGGAAGGGCCACCACCGAGAAGTGGTCAAGCAGCCAGCCAGAACGCTGCGCCGATGCTGAAGCGTCAGTTGGGGCTGATGGGAGGGAGCCATCAGTGGGCCGAAGCCATGGATCCGCCACGCCCACCGGCTTCCTGCGCCACACCGATGCGGGCAAACAAGTCGGTACTCTCGGCGTTGAGGTTGACCACATCCACGGCGCTACCCCCCAACTTCAGGCGGCGGATCACCTGATCCAGTGCCGTGACGCCGCTCTGATCCCAGATGTGGGCACCGGCCATATCAATGGTTACATGCTCTGGATGTTCATGCAGCTCGAAACCCTGTCGGAAGTAGATGCTGCTCACAAAGAACAGCTGGCCCTGCACCCGGTAGACACGGTGATCAGGAGCGATCAGTTCACTACTGACCTCGATCACCTTGGCCACCTTGCGGCTAAACAAGATGCCAGCAAGGGCCACGCCCACCAGCAGGCCCACCGCCAGGTTGTGGGTAATCACCGTAACCACCACCGTCAGCAGCATCACCGCAGTGTCGCTCTTGGGAATGCGACGGATCGCGCGAATTGAAGTCCAGTTGGCCGTGTTGATGGCGATCATCACCATTACCCCCACAAGCGTGGCCATCGGGATCTGATTCACCCAGGGGGCCGCCAGCAGGATCATCGCCAGCAGGGCCACACCCGACGTCAACGTCGATAGGCGAGTGCGGCCGCCATAGCCCACGTTCATCACCGACTGCCCCACCAGGGCGCAACCGGCCATGCCGCCAAACAGCGAGCTGACGATGTTGCCAATGCCCTGGCCGCGGGCCTCGGCATTCTTGTCGCTGGTGCTGTCGGTGAGGTCGTCGAGAATGTCTTGGCTGAGAAAGGTCTCCATTAGGCCCACCAGCGAGATGGCCAGGGCCGTGGGCAAGACCAGCCCCAGGGTGCTGAGGTTGAAGGGCACCTGGGGCAGACCAAGCTGCGGCAGTCCACTCGGCAGGGTGCCCAGGCTGGCGACGGTGGGCACCTCTAGCCCCAGGCGGATCGAGAGGCCGGTGGAGATCAGAATCGCCACCAGAGCCGAGGGCACCACGGTGGTGAACCGCGGCAGCAGGTAAATGATCGCCAGGGTGAGGGCCATCAGGCCCCACACCGCCGGGAGCTGGGCGGTCGTGACCGTCAGCGTTTCGGGGTGGAACCAATCCAGCCCCAGTTGGGGCAGCTGGGCCAAAAGGATCAGGATGGCCAGGGCGTTCACGAAGCCCGCCATCACCGGTTGCGGCACAAAGCGCATTTGGTGGGCCAAGTGCAGGTAGCCCCAGGCGATCTGCAGAATCCCAGTGAGGATGCCGGCCGCCAGCAGGTACTGCAGTCCTAGACCCTCCCCGAGGCCATTGCCCTGCTGCACCAGGCCCGTCATCAGCAGAGCGGTGGAGCCAGTGGCCGAGGTGATCATGGCGGTGCGGCCGCCCACCAAAGCCAGCGTCACCGAGAGCACAAAAGCGCCAAAGAGGCCCACGCGGGGATCCACGCCGGCGATGCCGGAGAAGGCGATCGCCTCCGGGATCATCGCGAAGGCCACCACCAGGCCCGAGAGGAGGTCGCGTTGGGGTTTGCCCCACCACTCCTTGAGGGGAAAAATGGTCACATCGTCAGTCCAGTGATCGTTTGCAGCGTTTGCACTGAGACAGAATGGTCCGCCACGGGACCCATGGCCTCAACAAAAGAGCACAGCCGCTAAGGAGGACTGATCAGCATGTGTTCAAGCTATCAGCGCTAAGGGGCCTGGCCGTTTTGAGTGCGTTCAAGGCAACGGTTGACCTCTGGTGTCTAGAGCTGCTGGTGTTACCGAGGTGGGAATGGGTGAACAGAGCCTGAGCGAGCAATTCGAGCTCGACGCCCGCAGCGATCAACCCTTCCTCGTGCTGACCTTGGCGGCCGGGGCCATCGCCACCCTGGGACCATGAGCAACTTTTACGACTTGACAAGTATCTAGCCGGATAACCAAGACGGATACAAACTGTTTGAACGCCTGGACGCTGGCGACCCTATCGAGATAACGGTTAAAGGCACCAGGTTCCGTCTTCAGTTCCAAGGTGACCGGTTCGGTGGTAACAACTTGCTACTGGTAACCAACGAAGACGGTAAACAGCGGAAGTACGGATGGGGATGGGAATCTCGGTTGGTCTTCCT
>CANHMF010000183.1 GCA_947461705.1 Synechococcaceae cyanobacterium | reverse complement strand
CGCAGCTACATCGCCTGGGACGTGCTGCGCCGCCACCTGATCTGGAGTGGCTACCAGGTGACGTTCGTACAGAACTACACCGACATCGACGACAAGATCTTGAACCGCGCCGCCGAGGAGGGGAGCTCGATGCAGGCGGTGAGCGAGCGCAACATCGAGGCGTTCGTGGCCGACATGGCCCGGCTCAACATCCTGCCGCCCGATCGCATGCCCCGGGCCACCCAGAGCCTGGCGGCCATCCGCAGCCTGATTGGGGAGCTCGTGGCCAAGGGCGCCGCCTACAGCGCCGATGGCGACGTGTACTTCTCCGTAATGCAGCACGCCGGCTACGGCAAGCTCTCCGGCCGCGATTTAGAGGAGCAGCAGGACAACGCCGCGGGTCGGGTGGCCACGGAGGACGGGGCCCGCAAGCACCATCCATTCGACTTCGCCCTCTGGAAGGGCACCAAACCGGGCGAACCCAGCTGGGAGTCGCCCTGGGGCCCCGGCCGGCCCGGCTGGCACATCGAATGCTCCGCCATGGTGCGCGAGGAGCTCGGCGACACCATCGACATCCACCTTGGTGGTGCCGATCTGGTGTTCCCCCACCACGAGAACGAGATCGCCCAGTCGGAGGCGGCCACCGGCCAGGAGCTGGCCCGCTACTGGCTGCACAACGGCATGGTGAACGTGGGCGGCCAGAAGATGAGCAAATCGCTCGGCAACTTCACCACCATCCGCGCCCTGCTGGATTCCGGCGTGTCGCCGATGACCCTGCGCCTGTTCACCCTGCAGGCCCACTACCGCAAACCGCTCGACTTCACCGCCGAAGCCCTCGAGGCCGCTGCCACCGGCTGGAAGGGCCTCAATGCCGCCCTGGGCCTGGTTACCACCGCAGGCGCCAGTGCAACCGTCACCGCAGGCGAGCCGCTTCCCCCGGAACTCGCCGCGGCCCGCGCGCGCTTTGCCGCCGCCATGGACGACGACCTCAACACCTCAGCCGCCCTGGCGGTGCTGTTCGAGCTGGCCAAACCCCTGCGCTCCCTCGCCAACCGGCTGGAACGCGGTGATGCCGCCGCCGCTGCCGAGGCCACCAGCCCCGCCCTCGCCGCCCAGGGGCAGCTGCTGCTGGAGCTCGCCGGCGTGCTCGGCCTCCAACCTGAAACGCTCGAGGTCGGGCGAGCCGCCGAGGCGGGCCCCAGCGATGCCGAGATCCAGGCCCAAATCGCAGCCCGCCAGGCCGCCAAGACCGCCCGCAACTTCGCCGAAGCCGACGCCATCCGCGCCGCCCTCCAGGCCCAGGGCATCGAGCTGATCGACAAGCCCGGTGGCCTCACCGAATGGCTGCGTAGCTGAGCAGGCTGGGTCCTCAGGCTGGGCCCTGGATTCAATCGTCGCCGTCGGGGCTGGGCGCGGGGGCTTGCTGCCCCTGCATCATCTGCTCGATCTTGCGGATGCGCTGCAGGGTGGTGGTCCACACCTCGCGCCTGAAGCCGGGCTCGCACTGCTCCACCAAGGGCTCGAGCGCCTCGCCGCGCTCAAACGCCTCCCATAGCTCCCGCTCGAGCTTGGCGCGCTCGATGAAATTCCAGCGCTGCAACCAGCCCGCCATGCACCCTCGATCTGCACTGGGCCCAGTGTGACCGGCGCACCGGCGGCGATGCGTTGGCTCACGCTCTCCCGAAATGGTGCACCACGGTGCACCATTTCTGGACACACCCGCGAACACACCACCCAACCCAGCCGAGGCGGGGAACCCTCCAGGCCGAGGCCCCCATCCACAAGCGCGCCATGCCGTTGCCACTACGTCGCCGCCAGCAGCAGGTGCTGCTGCGCCGTTGGAACCATTCCCTGGCGGTGCGCCTACCGGCGCGGCTGCTCAAAGCCACCCACTACCGCGAGGGCATGGAGCTGCAGCTGCAACTCCGCGACGACGGCAGCCTGCTGCTCAGCCCCGTGCCCGGCTTCAACCGGCTGCAGTTCAGCCAGGAGCAGGCACAGCGATTCGAGCGCCAGCCCCGCAGCGCCCCCACCTGGCCGCTGTTCCGCCCCCCGGCGACCCCCAGCAGCGAGCCAGCGGTGGTGCACATTGCGGCACCCACTCGGGCAGCGCCCTGCCCCCCAGATCCCGGCCCCACCTATCTCGACACCGGGGTGGTGCTGCGGCTGATCTGCCATGAGCCGGGCAGCAGCGCCCAGCTGCGCTGGTTCGGCATCGAACAGCGCCAGCTCGTGAGTGCCAACCTGCTCTGGATCGAGGCCACGGCAGCCCTGCAGATCAAGCCCTCCGAGGTACTCGAGCGGGGGGCCAGCCATGCCTGGCTGGAACAACTGCTCGTGGGCGGTGGCGTGGAGCTTGTGCCCCTGCTGCCGGAAGGGGTGCGGGAGGCCGCCGCCCTGCTGGCCAATCCCCGGCTGCAACTGCAGCACCCCAGCCAGGCCCAGCATCTGGCCGCAGCCTTGCGCAGCGGCTGTCACCGGTTGATCAGTGGGGATACGGCGCTCTGCCGGGCCGCCAGCCACTGCGGCCTGATCGTGCATGCACCGGAGGATTGGCCGCCGCGGCTGCCCCACCGCCGGCAAGTGGGAAACTGACCCCACTTGCTGCGGCGCCGTGAAAGCCCTCTCCGTGTTGGGATCCACCGGCTCGATCGGCACGCAAACCCTCGAGATCGTGGAGGAGTTCCCCGATCGCTTCAAGGTGGTGGCCCTCACGGCGGGCAACAACCTCGCGCTGCTGGTGGAGCAGATCGTCCGCCACGCGCCCGAGGTGGTGGCCCTGGCCAACGGCGAGCGCGTGGCCGAGTTGCGCGAGCGCCTCAATGCCCTCGATCCCACAGCCCGACCCGCCCGCCTACCGGAACTGCTGGGGGGCAGCGATGGCCTCTGCGCCGCGGCCGCCTGGCCCACGGCCGATCTGGTGGTGACGGGCATCGTGGGTTGCGCCGGCCTGCTGCCCACCCTGGCCGCCATCAAAGCCGGCAAGGATCTGGCCCTGGCCAACAAGGAAACCCTGATCGCCGCCGGGCCGGTGGTGTTGCCCGAGCTAGCGAAATCGGGCTCGCGGCTGCTGCCGGCCGATTCCGAGCACT
>CANHMF010000182.1 GCA_947461705.1 Synechococcaceae cyanobacterium | reverse complement strand
GTGTACCAGGAGGTCACGAAGGTGGTGCCGGTCAGCCAGCCACCCAGCGCCAGATAGGCGGTGGGGAACAGGAGCAGACCCGACCACCCAACAAAAACGAAGCGGTCGCGCTTGAGCCAGTCATCGAGGACGTCGAACCATCCCCGCTGAGGCGCGCGCCCTACAGCGATCGTCATGAGAGCGGCTTCATGAAGCGTTACAGGGGAATGGTACGGGGAACCGCGCCCCTGTGGTGGACGAACCGCCTCGGATTCGCCGCAACCGGCCGGAAATAGGTAAAAGCTCTCAGCGAGCCCCCCTCGCCAACGCCATTCGCCAGAGTGGGGACTGGCCGATTTCTGGTTCCCCTGTGTACGTCGTCGAGCTCTCCCTCAAGCTCAGCCCCATGCCCGTTGCCGTGCAGCGCAAGCAGCAATCGGATGCCGAGGCCCTCTACGGCCAGGTGAAGCAGGCCATGGAGAGCGGCCACCCCCGCCTGCTGGAACTCTCCTGCGAGAAGGAGGAGAGCAAGCACATCGCCCTGCTGAGCAGCGAAGTGGTGGCGGTTCAAACCTATGAGAAGTCGGCGATGGGCGGCGGCAGCAAGCGCCCGGGCTTCAGTTTTGATGACTGAGGCGCCACGGCCTGAACTGGCGCAGGCCAGCCTGGTGGTGGAGCAGCTGGGCTTCGCCTGGCCCTCCGGCCACACGGCCCTCAACCACTGCAGTTTCAGCATTCCAGGGCCGGGGCTCTGGATGCTGGTGGGCGGCAACGGCAGCGGCAAGAGCACCCTGCTCCGGCTGATTGCCGGCCTGCTGGAGCCCTGCCGCGGCCGCCTACAGCGGCCACTCAAGAGTGCATTGGTGTTCCAGAACCCCGATCACCAGCTGCTGCTGCCCAGTTGCGGCAGCGATATCCAGCTCTCCCTGCCGCCAGGGCTCAACGCCCAGCAACGGCGCACCGCCGTGGAGGACGCGCTGGCCAGAGTGGGGCTGTCGGGCTTTCGCCAGCGCCCCATCCACACCCTGAGCGGGGGCCAGAAGCAGCGTCTGGCCATCGCCGGTGCCCTGGCCAGCCAGGCCCGGTTGCTGCTGCTGGATGAGCCCACGGCCCTGCTGGATGAAACCAGCCAACGGGAGGTGCTGGAACTGATCCACGCCCTGTGCACCCGCACCCAGGAGCCGCTCACAGCCCTGTGGATCACCCACCGCCTCGAGGAGCTGGATTGGTGTGACGCCGCCGCCCTGGTGGAACGGGGCAGCGTGGGCCCCTGGCAACGCGCGAGCACGCTGCGATCGCAACTCAACCCCTTGCGGCCGGGGAGGGCCGAGGGGTAAGTTCTTCAGGTCCCAGTTCGGGGCGCATTCCTCGGTAGCTCAGCGGTAGAGCGATCGACTGTTAATCGATTGGTCGCAGGTTCGAATCCCGCCCGGGGAGTTCTTTCAACCCCAGCCCTAGGGCTGGGGTTTTTTCTTGGCCATGCCAGGTTCGAGGCTCAGATCGCCCATGCCTCACAACAAACCACCCGCGATTGCAACGGCCTGGACGGAAGAAAAACTAAAGATTGCCGCAGCCAATTGCGGCAAGAATGGCGCCAATTCGCTGATCAGCACTGGATTCTCAGCGGCATTGGCACAGCACTGCTGCGGTGATCGCCTGTGCAACAGCTGAATTTGAAGAGGAGAATGACTGCAATGAACAGCGCACTCATCCACCCCGGGCCAGGAGGTCAGCCATGAAGCCCTGCATCCTTCTGATCGAAGACGACGGTGACATGCGTGAGCTGGTGGCAGGCCACCTCGAACACAGCGGTTTCGATGTGCAGCGCGCCGATGACGGCATCAAGGGCCAGGCCCTGGCCCTGCAGTACAGCCCCGACCTGATCCTGCTGGACCTGATGCTGCCGAAGGTGGACGGCCTCACCCTCTGCCAGCGCCTGCGCCGCGACGAGCGCACGGCCAAGATCCCGGTGCTGATGCTCACCGCCCTGGGCAGCACCAAGGACAAGGTGAGCGGCTTCAACTCTGGCGCCGACGACTACCTGGCCAAGCCCTTCGATCTCGAGGAGCTGCAGGTGCGGATCAAGGCCCTGCTGCGCCGCAGCGACAGGGCCCCCCTCTCCGCCAAGCACAACGAGATCCTCAACTACGGCTGTCTCACCCTGGTGCCCGAACGCTTTGAGGCGATCTGGTTCGATGAGCCCGTGCGCCTCACCCACCTGGAATTCGAACTCCTGCACTGCCTGCTCCAGCGCCATGGCCAAACCGTGGCGCCATCCCTGATCCTCAAGGAGGTCTGGGGCTACGAGCCGGACGACGACATCGAGACCATCCGGGTGCACATCCGCCACCTGCGCACCAAGCTCGAGCCCGATCCCCGCAAGCCCCGGTTCATCAAAACGGTGTATGGCGCCGGCTACTGCCTGGAGCTGCCCACCGGCTCCCAGCTCGAAGAGCTGGCCAGCGTGATCCAGAACGTGCGCCAAACCCGCAAGGCCGCGGCCTAGCGGCGTTCAGGCAGTCACCACACCCGAGAGCTCCAGCAACGCCACCTCCCAGGCAAGACGAGGCTGCACGAAGGCCCGCAGCTGCCTGCGCAGGGTGTCCAGACGCCGCTGCTGGGCCGCATTGAGGTGGCGGCGCCACAACTGCAACTGCCACCAATCCAGCAGCCACAATTGCTGTTCCACATCCAGCGCCTCGCAGAGATCCCGGGCCAGCCCCAGGGCCTCCACCGGGCTGGCCGCCAGCGTGCTCAAGCGCTGGGCCAGGCCATCCGGCAACGCCTGCCACTGCTGCCGGTGCTGCAGCAGAGCCCCGGGGGAGCCGGCAGCCAGTTCCAGCAATTCCGGGGGATCCACCCGGGCTGAGGCCTCGTCATGCGGTGCAGGTGGCACGAGGTTGCGGAGCACCAGGGCCAGATCCTGGGGACTGAGGCGAGAGAAGGGAACCGTTTGGCAGCGGGAGCGAATGGTGCTCAGCAGGCGATCCGGGGCAGCGCTCAACAGAATCAGCAGTCCATCTCCCGGCTCCTCCAGGGTTTTCAGTAGGGCATTGGCCGCCCCCTCGGCCATCGCCTCCACGGCCTCGATCACCAC
>CANHMF010000181.1 GCA_947461705.1 Synechococcaceae cyanobacterium | reverse complement strand
GGTGGTCACCGGAACCCAGGCAAACCGCTCCGTGAAGACCACCGGCAACGACGTAGCCACCTGCCGCACCGTGACCGGAACGGAATACCTCGGAGCTGAGGTGTTCCAGACCTTCTGCGGCAACCAGCCCGCCCCGGTGCAGCCCGCCAAGGTGCGCGTCACCGCCACCAGCCACGGCAACCGCGTCACCGGCAACGAGGTGGGTCGCAGCGAGAAGGTCACCGGCGATGAGCCCGGCACCTGCAAAACCGTGACGGGCACCGAATACATCTCCGCCAACCAATCCGCCGCCTACTGCGGCACCACCAACACCTCCGTGCGCAAGGTGGGTCGCAGCCAGACCGTGGGTGGTCAAGCCGTGTCCGGCGTGATGGTGGGTCGCTCCGAGCGAGTGACTGGCGATGAGAGCGGCTCCGGCCTGCAACTCACCGGCGACCAGTACCTGGGCTCCGAAGCCCCGGCCGCCGGCCGTGCTCCCACCAAGGTGAGCAGCCTCAACACCCTGCGTGGCACTGGCATCACCGGCACCCATGTGGGCCGCGGCCAGAACGTCACCGGCGATGAACCTGGCAGCTGCCGGCTCGTGACCGGCGACGAATACGTGGGCAGCCAGCAGTTCGATGCCTTCTGTGGCACCCGTCCCGCCCCCGAAGCCGCCAAAGTGGGCTTCAGCATCACCAACAAGAACCTGGTGGTGAGTGGCACCCGCACCGGCCGCTCCGAGAAGGTCACCGGGGATGAACCCGGCACCTGCAAGGTGGTCACCGGCACCCCCTACGCCGGCCTGGAACAGACTGGCCAGTGGTGCTCCAGCAAGCAAGTGGAGGCCGTGCGCCAGCGCCTGCCCATGGCTATGGCCAACCGCCGCATGACCGGCACCAAGCCCGGCTTGGGCGGTGTGATGACCGGCGATGAGCGTGGCGCCTGCGAAAACGTGAGCGGCACCCCTTACATCGGCGCCGAGCAACAGGCTGCCGCCTGCGGTACCGCCGTGGCCCGCGATGCGGACTTTCCCCAGCCCCTGAATCCCGCCGCCTGGCAGGGCTTCAGTGTCCAGTCGCCTGCCCAGGCCGCCCAGGTTGAACGGGAAACCACCGGCACGGTGACCGGCAGCACCTACGAGCAAGGGGGGCGTATCACCGGCCCTTTCGACATGGCCGGTGACAAAGTCACCGGCACCGAGCACTTCCGCTTCGACCGTCCGGCTGCCCAGCGCCTGGCTGCAGCCGCTCCCGTGAGCCTGGATGCCGAAGAGCGCCCCACCTCCCGGGTCACCGGCGAGGGCTCTGGCAACAAGATCACGGGCGACGACTGGGACCGTGGCGACCGCGTCACCGGCACTGAGGGCCGTTCCGCCCGTCGCCGCAACCCCACCCGGGTAGGCAGCATGAGCGCCATGCCCGGTAGCCAGCCCAAGCGCAACGTGGAAGTGGCCGTACCGGTGAGCCGTGTCACCGGGTCCAGCGGCAGCACCGATCAGGGCTCCCTGATCACTGTGTCCGGCGGCGCCCGCGGCTGAGGGACGTAACCAATGCCCCGGCGTTCAGCCACCACCAACCAGAAGCCCACGGCCCCCACGGCGCCTCGCCGTCGCCCCGGGCTCAGCGCTGAGCAGGCCTCCCTGGCTGCTCCCAGCCCCCTCGAGCCGGTGACAGCCCTCAGCAAGGTGCTGCGTCAGCGCGAACTGGCCATGGCCTCCCGCCAGGGCAACGGCAACCGGGCTGGACGCCAGCGCCAGCAACGCAACCCCGTGCAGGCGGCGGCCTCCCTCACCAGCGCCCCAGCCAAGGCGGCCATCTCCACCGCCGAAACCGGCAAGCCCGGTCGCCGGGTGCGGCCTGTGGCGGCCCAGGTGATTCGCACCCCCAGCAGCCGCCTCCATCCCCTCAGCAACGGCGAAGCCAACGCCACCCTGCGGGCCTACGAGGACGCCATCCTGGGCGGCTTCGACCGCATCGTGCCGGTACTGAAGCGGCTCTCGGCTCTCCAGCACGAGGACAACTTCGTATCCCTGGCCCAACAGCTGGCCAAGGCCGAGCTCGGTTACGAGCTGCCCCTGCCGGTGCTGGAAAACGCCTGGACCAGCCAGCTGGACATGCGCACCCTGTTCGCCTGGTGTGTGTTTGAGGCTTACGAGCAAACCAGCATCCAGTTCTTCGAGGCCGACCCCCTAGCAGGGCAGGACGGCAGCGCCGCGGCTGAGGCCTTCGACGGTTTCCTGCTGGAGTGTGGCTTCCACCTGCTGGATATCACCCCCTGCGCCGATGGCCGCCTGGCCCACGCCATCGCCTATGCCCTGCGCCTGCCGTTCAGCTCCGTGCGGCGCCGCTCCCATGCCGGGGCGATGTTTGACGTGGAAAACACCGTCGACCGCTGGGTGAAGACGGAACACCGCCGCTACCGCGAGGGCGTCCCCAATCCAGCCCACAGCGACACGCGCTACCTCAAGGCGGTGGTCTACCACTTCAGCTCCAAGGATCCGTGCCACGAGGGCTGTGCCGCCCACGGCAGCGACGACAAGGCCGCCGCTGCCCAAGGCCTGCAGCGGCTGAAGGATTTCCAGCAGGCCGTGGAGAACAGCTTCTGCTGTGGCGCCTCTGTGGATCTGCTGCTCATCGGCATGGACACCGACACCGATGCGATTCGGGTCCATGTGCCCGGCCGCGACGGCCGCACCGATCTGGACACCTGGCTCGATGCCCGTGACGTCTACGACGCCACCCAAGCCCTGCGTCCCGAAGACGCCCGCGAGCAGATCCAGGCCATGGTGGCGGCCTCGGCAGCCTCAGCGCCCGATCCGGGCATGGTGAAGCTGGTGGCGCGCCTGATCGAGCACAACCTCTCCCAGATCGACTACGTCCGCCAGTACCACGCGGGGGGCTACAGCGATTTCGGCCATGCCGAGCGCTTCATCGGCGTGGGCATCGGGTTCAAGGAGATCCATCTACGCAATCTCACCTACTTCGCCTACATGGACACGGTGGAGGAGGGCGCCCCTGACCTGGATGTGGGCGTGAAGATCTTCAAGGGTCTGAATGGATCGCGCGGGTTGCCGATCCCCGTGGTGCTCCGGTTTGACTACCACGGTGCCGTTCCCGGTGCCCGTGAACGGGCCATT
>CANHMF010000180.1 GCA_947461705.1 Synechococcaceae cyanobacterium | reverse complement strand
CTGCCAGCCCTGCTGGCGCTTCTGGGCCCAGAGCTTGATCGCCTGCTCTCGCGTCAGCTCCCTGCGCTTTTTGAGCAGCGGCGGCTCACCGCCGGTCATCACCTCCCCGAAGGTCACCTCCAGGCTCTGACTCCAGCGGTCGTAACGCATTGGCCTGAAGTGCAGCACCTGGCGACCGTCGCTCAGCCAGCCTTCCTGGGGCGAGAGCGGCGGTCGCTTCCGGTCACCGACGTGCATGGGCCGCTCAGGCCACCTCCGGCGCCCAGCCCTGGCTCCGGGTCATGTCGTCGGTCCAGCCCTGACAGCGGCTGGTGAGGTGCTCACCATGGGCGATCAGACCCTGATGCAGCTGGCAAGTGAGCACCGGGATGCAGTTCACTCCCGCGTGGTGGCGAAACCAGTGGCAGGTCATGCAGACCTTGCGGCTGCGGGTTTTGAGCAGCACCTCGCTGTCGAGGTAGGGCCACTCCTCGATCGGGGCTTCAAGCCTGGCTGCCAGGGCTGCCGGCCGGGACAAGGAGACGCCCATGAACCACTCAAGATGCGTACACCTGTACTAGCGCGGTTGTCTTGGTCTGGCTTGCTCAGCTCGTCCGCTTCAGGGGCAGGATGCGCACCCGCCGCCGGCGTTCATCGGCGACCACCAGCGCCCCTTGCTCGATCTCGGCGCCATAGGTCTTGAGCAGTGACAGCACCAGCGTGCCGATCGCCTCGGGCAGGACATTCAAGCAGCGCACCTGAAGCACGCTCGGCCCATCGGCACCGCTGAGGGCCAGCATCGTGCCGAAGTCCAGGTCGTGCGTGAAGACGGCGTAGCTGTTGGCGATCGCCCACTGCATCAGGACCGTATCCGGTGCCCTTGGATCGCCCACCTCCGACCAGTGCACGGCTTCATGACCTGCGGCCCGCAACAGGGGGATCCATTCGGTCGAGAGGTTCATGTCGACCAGGAGCCTGGCCATCAGCTCAGGACCAGCGCCTCTTCTCGCTCTTCCATGCGCCAGGCGGCGTACGCCAAAGCCTCATCGATGTCTGCCGCTTCCAGCTGCGGGTAGGCCTGCAGGATCCGCTCGCGGCTGCTGCCGCTGGCGATCAACCCCACGACCGTGCCCACCGTGATGCGCAGCCCGCGGATGCAGGGCTTGCCACCCATCACGGCGGGATCGTGGCTGATGCGGGGAAACGCCATGGGCCAAGCGTAGGCAGAAGCCGCCAACTTGCCCCCTTCAGGAGAGGGGCTGGGCAGCTCAGCCGGACTGAAGCTGGTGTTGCACCAGGAACGTCTCAATCCAGTCGTGGTGGCACTTCTGGTTGATCCGATCGGCGATCGTCACCGCCTCCTCGGGCACCTGGAACCGCTTGCGGAAGGCCCGGGTGAGGCTCTCCAGCTGGGGGCGGGGGAGAGCCCGCAGCGTGCTGTGGAGGTGCTGGATCGTCTCGGCATCGAGGGGGATCTGGCCGCAGTCGGCGTGGGCTGATGGCGGTGGCGTCGGGTCCGTGGCTTGGGTGCGGCGCTGAGCAGCGGAGGCAGCGGCGGCGGCGGGAGAACCAGCCTCCGGCCGGCTCAGACAAGACCGCTGCCCACCAGGCCGCTGGGCCCCATCACCCTGGCCCGCTGCACTGCTGACCTCCCGCTGGCGCTTGTCATAGAGGGCAAGGCCAAACGGGTTCCCGAAGGTCATCAGGGCCCGCTTCATGGCATCGGTCTCGGCTTCCTTGAGGGCGGATTCATGGGCCTGGCCCAGGTCCACGTCGATGCCGTGGCCGGCACCGCTGCCCTCACGGATCAGGGGTGTCAGGCCACCGGCGGTGACGGTGACGCGGACGCGGGCGGTGTAGGTGACGCCCCAACCGGGCTTCTGGTCTCGGCTCGTGCCTCTGGCACCGATCAAGCGTTCGGCCTGGGCGACGCAGCGGACGGCCACGGTCTGGCGCTGCCAGCCATCGAAGCCAAAGATGCGGTTGGCTTCCGCGATCACCTGCCACCCCTCCAGATAGCTCACGCGGCTGCGGCCTTGCTCCCGCTGGCGGACGTTGGCCCGATCGAGGGGGGCGGAAAGAGCGGCGAGCTGCTCGGGGGAGAAGCCAGGGGGCTGGACCGAGACGGCGGCCGACGCGGATTCCGGCACGGATGGAGGGAGCGCCTCGCGTCGATCAGCGGAGCGGATCAGCTCCAGGGCTGAGGGGGGCCTCTGGACGGGACGTGGAGCAGCGGGCCGGCTGGCCCCGTTGGTGGAAGGAGCGGCGACGGTCATGGCGATGGAAGCAATGGTGTGAGGAGGAAGGAGAAGGAGCCCCGGCTGCCTGGCCGGAACCCCAGTTGCATGAGGCCTGTGGCTCCTCAGTGGATGCGCCAGGAGCGGCGGGAGATCAGCTGGGCGCCGGTGATCTGCTGGCCTGCCTTGAGAGCCGCCTTGATGGCGGTCTTGTCGGCCGAGAAGGTGGTTTTGACGCTGAGCCACTCGGGATCGAGCAGGGCCTCGTTCTCGATCTCGACCGCCTGTGACTTGCGGCTGCTGAGCTCGTGGTTGGGAAACGAGAAGCGGGTGGCCGTGGGCTGCAGCCTGGTGAGCACCAGAACCAGCGAGTCCTCGAGGGCATCCGCCCGAGAGGCATCAGACCGGGAAAGCTCGGTGAGCCGCTTGGCCTGCTGCTGGCGGTAGGCGGCCTGGCCGCGCAGGTGCTCGATCACCCAGCAGGTGGCATCGGCTTTGGCGGCGAGGGCCTGCTTGTTGCCTTCTTCCGCCAGCAGGGCAGCCTCCAGCTCGGCGAGGGCCTGGGCGCGGCTGTCGTCGTCATCGGCTTCCAGCTGCTCGGCGAGCTGACCGATGGCGGTGGTGAGCTCCTGGGCCTCGATGCCCAGCTGCCAGAGCGAGCCGGACCGCTGCAGGGAGCAGGAAGGCCCGGCGGTCTGCGGGAGAGCTGGGGCGAGAGGTACGGCGGGGGCGGTGAGAACGGCCATGGGGATGGGGATGTGAGGAGGGAACGGGAAGAACGGCGCGGCGACTGCCGCTCAGGCGGCGAGCGGCTCCGGCGAGAAGGGCGGCGGCACTTCCATCACCACCACCGGCACCGGCGAGCGGGAGGAGCAGCGGCGGGCCTGATGCACCAGCACCGAGGCGGAGAAGGCCGGGGAGGTGTG
>CANHMF010000179.1 GCA_947461705.1 Synechococcaceae cyanobacterium | reverse complement strand
GGCTGCGGTGCCATCCACGCTGACGTTGAAAGCCGTCGTTGGCGCCGTGGTGGCGTTCAGGGGCTCGCTGTACGTGAGCGTGATCTGAGCGCCGTCGCTGCTGGTCGCGGCGCTGACAAAGGTGGGCACAGATGTGTCAGGCGATGAGGCGCCCTGGCTGGCTCTATGGCCAACCCTAAGGCGCGTTATGCACGATCTGCATCACCGTGGCTCTGTTGTCTGGGTGCTGGTCGCTGCTGCGGGGTTCAGCGGGGTTCTGCGCGTTCTATCAACGCCTGCAGCCGCGGCTTCAGCGCCGCAAAGGCCCGCCCCCGGTGGCCCAGCGCAGCCTTCTGGCTGTGGGCCATCTCCGCAAAGGTGAGCTCCGCCTCCGGCACGAAGAACACCGGGTCGTAGCCGAAGCCGCCGTTCCCGCGGGGCGCTTCCAGGATCGTGCCCGGGCAGATCCCCTCCACCTCCAGCACGATCTCGCCCTGGGGATTGGCCAGGGCAAGGGCGGCGGTGAAGTGGGCGCCGCGGGCGGCGGGGTTGCTGGCGCCGGCGGCCGCCAGTTCCCGCAGCAGGCGCTCGATGCGCGCGCTGTCGCTGTCGGCGTAGCGGGCCGAGTGCACGCCGGGGGCGCCACCGAGGGCCTCCACGCTCAGGCCCGAGTCGTCGGCCAGGGCCCAGCAGCCGGTGGCGCGGGCCACGGCCGTGGCCTTGAGCCGGGCGTTGTCCGCAAAGCTGCTGCCCGTTTCCTCCACCTCCAGCCCTTCGGGTTGGGGCTGGGTGTTCAGGCCTAGATCGGCTAGCAGGGCGCCGAATTCACGCACCTTGCCGGCGTTGCCGCTGGCGATCACCAGAATCCTCATCTCAGAGGCTCTCCGCCAGCGCCCGGGCCCAGGCCAGCACCGCGTCCACCCGGGCCTGGCTGGGGGCTTCGCAATACAGCCGCAGCAGTGGTTCCGTGCCGGAGAAGCGCAGCATCAGCCAGTGGTTGGGGCCGAGCCGCAGCTTCACGCCGTCGGTGGTGATCACCTGCTGCACCGCTGCGCCGGCCACCTCCGCCGGTGGCGTAGCCGCCAGGAAGCTTTCCAGGCGCCGTCGGGTGGCCATGTCCTTCAGGCGCAGATCCAGC
Source organism: Synechococcaceae cyanobacterium (assembly GCA_947461705.1). Lineage (GTDB taxonomy): Bacteria > Cyanobacteriota > Cyanobacteriia > PCC-6307 > Cyanobiaceae > Vulcanococcus. The sequence continues at coordinate 2,039 of CANHMF010000179.1, read as the reverse complement.
CGGTCGTAGGCGGCGGCTCCACCGCAGCGCGCCTGGAGTTCATCGATGCGCTGGCCGAGGGGTTGGCCGCCCTCCACCAGGGCTTCGATCAGTAGCAGCGCGGCATAGAGGGCATCGCGCTCGGGCAGGTGGCTGCCGAAGCCCACGCCGCCGGATTCCTCGCCGCCCACCAGCACCTCGCTGGAGAGCATCTCGGCGGCGATGTATTTGAAGCCCACGGGCATCTCGATCACCTGGCGGCCCAGGCCCTCGGCCACCAGTTGCATCAGGTCGGAGCCGCTCACGGTTTTGATCACCGCGCCGCCCAGGCCCTTGGCCCGGGCCAGGTGGTCGATGAACAGGGGCATCAGCAGCTGGGTGCTGCAGAAGCGGCCGTGCTCATCCACGGCCGCGATGCGGTCACCGTCGCCGTCGAACACGATGCCCACCGCTGGCCGGCCGGCCAGCGTGGAGGCCCGCACCTCGGCGATCAGCTCCTGCAGATAGGAGGCCAGGGGTTCCGGAGGATTGCCGCCAAACAGGGGATCGCGGGTCGCCCGGATCTCGCGCAGATGGTCGCTGGCGGCGGCCCCCTCCAGCAGGCGCGGCAGGCCCGTGGCGGCGGAGCCGTGCATCGGATCCACGATCACCTGCAGGCCGAGCCGCTCCAGGCCAGCGCTGAGCGCAGCCGTGTCCACCTTGGCCTTGAGGCCTGCCAGATAGGTGCCCATGGCATCGAAGCGCAGGGTTTCCCCCGGCACCGGCACCGTGATGCCGCCGGCTTCCAGGCGCCGCTCCACCCGCTGGGTGAAATCGCCCTCCACCGAGCCGCCGAAGGGGCCCTTGATCTTCAGGCCCAGCCATTCGGGTGGGTTGTGGCTGGCGGTGATCACCAGGGCGCCGAGGGCCTGGCGCTCCACCACCGCCCAGCTGGCGGCGGGGGTGGGAATTGGCGCGTCCGCCAGCACGGGCACCAGATCGGCTCCGCGCACCGCACTGCAGATGGCCTCGGCCAGTTCGGGGGCCAGAAAGCGACGGTCGTAGCCGATCACGATCTCCCGGCTGTTCAGCCCCTCGGGTGCTGAAAACTCCAGTTCGCGCGCGGCGGCAGCGGCCACCGGCAACAGGCGTTCCACGGTGATGTCCACCCCGAGGATGCCGCGCCAGCCGTCGGTGCCGAAGGCGATCGGGCTGGCCTCCAGGGGCAGGGGCGCTGAGGCCATCGAAACGCTGGCAGGTCTCCCTGGTGCTAGCAGCGGGCCGGGGCTGCTGCGGTGAAGCGGGTGCCGGCGTTCCAGACGGCCACTCACGCCCGCCTAGCCTGATTGCCGTGTCCCCAGAGCCTCCGCTCACCGACCGGCTGTTGCGCAGCTGGCTGCGCTGCAAGCGCCGGGCCTGGCTCGATCAGTTTGGCGACCCTGATCAGCGTCTCTGGACGGCCCATCGCGCCCTCCAACTCGATGAGCAGCGGCGCAGTTTTTCCAGTCTGTTTCCCGAGCGCCCCCAGCGGGGTGAAGCCGCGGCACGGGCGGCGGCCCCCGCGGTGGTGGGCCTGCGCCTACAGGCCCCGGGCCCCGGCCAACACGTGCTGCAGGCTCATCCCCCCCTGCTGCAGCGGGTGGAGGGCTCCAGCCGCTGGGGCAGCCATGCCTACCGGCCGGTGCTGTTCCGCCAGGGCCGCCGCCTCACCCGGGAGCATCGGCTGGTGCTGGCCCTGTGGGGTCGGCTGCTGGCCGAGGTGCAGCAGGCACCGGTGCCCACGGGCCTCGTGCTGGCGGGCGCCGGGCGGGCGCTCCAGAAGGAGCAGCTGCCCTTGGCCGGTGGCTTGCCTCGCCAGCTGGACGACGCGCTGGTGCGCCTGGCCGACGACCTGCAGCGCCCCGCGCCCCCACCGCTGGTGGCGGACCGCAAGAAGTGCATCCTGTGCAGCTGGCGCGGCCTGTGTGATCGCGACGCCAGGGCGGAGGGCCACCTCAGTGAAGTGAGCGGCATCGGCGCCAAGCGCCGCGACATGTTGGTGGAGCTGGGGATTGAGCGGCTGGAGGATCTCGCCGATGCCG
>CANHMF010000178.1 GCA_947461705.1 Synechococcaceae cyanobacterium | reverse complement strand
GGATGCGGTGCGGGAAGCCCTGCCGCCCCAGCTCTCCAAGGCGGAGGACCTGGTTCGCCAGAAGGACGAGTTCATCGGCCAGGCGCGCCAGCAGGCGGAGGACATCCTCAACCAGGCCCGCCAGCAACGGGAACAGCTGATCAACAGCCAGTCGATCCGCCAGGAGGCCGAGCGCCAGGTGGCTGAACTGCGGGACCAGGCCCGCCAGCAGTGTGAGCAGATGATCGGCCAGGCCCGCCAGCAGCTGGCCAAGACGGAGCAGGAGCATCAGGCGCGCCTGGCCCTGATGGAACAGCAGTTCGGCCAGCGCCGCCAGCAGCTGGAGCAGGAATCGCTGCAGCGCCGCCAGCAACTCGATCACGAAGCGAGCGAACGCAAGCGTCAACTCGCCGAGCAGCATGAACAAGCCCGGCAGCAGAGCCTGGTGGAACTCGAGCAGATTCGCCAGGAATCCCTGCGGATTCAGCAGACCAGCCAGGCGGAGGCCGAGCGCCTGCACGCCGATGCCCTGCAGTTCCGCCAGCAGACCCAGCAGCAGTGTGAAGCGCTGATCAGTCGCTCCCGCCAGGAGTCGGCCACGATCCAGGAAGGCGCCAACCGCTACGCCGAGCAGGTGCTGGGGGAACTGGAAGGCCGTCTGCAGGACATGGGCAAGGTGGTGGTGGCCGGCCGTCGCGAGCTCGTGCGGCTGCAATCGGTGGATCCCACCTCCCTGGTGCCGTCCAATCCCCCTCACGCAGAGGCGAATGCCGTGCCCATCAGCCGGGCCCGGCGTGCCGCCGAGCGGCTGCGCCAGGCCACGGGCGGCCGCGGCGGCTGATCAGCTGGCGGGGCAGAGGCCAGCCACCTGGCTCTGCCGCAGGATCGCGCCGATGGTGATGTTGGGGGAGCTGGCTCCGTTGGACACCATGCTCACGTAACGGGGGCCCTCCGCGGTGTCGAGGATGCCACTGATGGAGCGCACCCCCGAGATGGTGCCTGTCTTGCCGCGGAAACGGCCCTCGAGGTTGGTGCCGCGGTAGAGGTTGCGCAGGGTGCCGCGCTGACCGGCGATCGCCATCGAAGCGGCGTAGTTCGCGGCATAGGGATGCTGGGACATGCGCAGCAGCAGGGCCGTAAGAAAGCGACTGGTGACACGGTTGCCGCGATCAAGACCGCTGCCATCCACCACGGAGACACCGGCCATGGGCAGACCCTGGCTGGCGAGCCACTGCATGGTCACCTGCCTGGCCTCGGCCAGGTCCCAGCTGCCTGCTCCCTGGCGAAGCAGCACCTCGGCGGTGAAGTTGTGGCTGTCGGTGTTGGCGAGGCTCAGCAGGCCGTGCATGCCCACGGAGCGTTCCTCGTGCAACAACAGCCCGTCGGCGTCGGGTTGCAGGTCCGCCGGTACGAGGCTGATGCTGGCGCTGCCCCCCTGACGGGCGATCTCCTGGCTCAGCAACCGCTGCAGGCGGCTGGGGGGATTGGGCACGGCCATGTCCAGGGCATTGCTCGTGAGCGCCAGGCGGGTGATCGGGGCGCCATAGGCCTCGGCACGATCGGCCCAGTGCCAGCCCTGGGGCCACCACCGCTGGGAGGGTTCCTCCGCCAGCTGAATCCGCACGGGGCCAGGGGCCTCGCCAGGACCACCACCGGAACCGAGCGCCAATTTGGCGAAGCGCTTGAGCTGAGCCAGGTCGAGATCGGGGTCGCCCTCACCGGTGATGCGCAAGCTGCCATCCGGCTGCCGCCAGAGCCGGGTGGTGAGGCGGTAATCGGGGCCCAGGCGATCCAGGGCGATGGCAGTGCTGATCAGCTTCTGATTGGACGCGGGAATGCGAGGGCGCTGGCCGTTGATGTCTGCCAACAGCCGCCCGCCACCATCGGCCACGCTCACGCTCCACACCGCCGATTCAGCTCCCACCAGGCTGATGAGCCGTTGCTGCAGGGCTGGACAGCTCACCGTGGACTGCAGCAGAGGCAGACCCACGGGCGGGGGGGCTGCCGGCAGGGAGGTGGCCGTGATCGTGGGGATCTGCGGGTCCCACACCTGGGCCAGGGCTGGGGCCACGGGGAGAACACAGATCCCCAACCCCAGGCCAAGGGCCAGGGGCGAACGGTTGAGCAAGGCCAAGGTCATCTCAGGAGGCCCCCAGGCGCAGGCCCGTGACGGAGCCCATCACCCGAAAGTTCGGCCCTTCCAGCTCCACCGGAGCGCCGATCTTGAGATTCTGATTGCCGAACACCACCCCATCGGCCCCTTTGCGCCCCTCGCCCTCGAGCACGAAGCGGGCATCGAGGGTGCTGAACACCTGTTGATTGGGATCCGGGGCAGAGATCAATTTGCCGTCCGGCAGGAAGGCAGAAATCCGGCGGGGCAACGGCTTCACCTCCTTCACGGCCACGCTGCCGTGGGGCTGGTTGCGGATCACGATGGCCACCTTTCCGGATTCGCGGGCGGTGGCGATCAGGGCAGCGGGATCAGCCGCTGGGATCCCCCGCACATCCACGAGCACCGTGACCGGTTGGAGAGCACCCGTGGCCTTGGCCACGGCACCGCTGAGTTTCGGACTCCAGATCACACCCGCTGCCGCCAGGACAACCGCCACAGCGGCTCCGGCATCCACGAGTCCGAAGCGACGGGTGGTTGGGGCCATCAGGGATCAGCAGATGCCGAAGAATACGGAGCCAGGCCAAGCGGCACAAGGCTGATCAGCTGCGTAGCCCCTCGATGAAGCGATCCATCGCCTGGAGGCTGCGGCCCACGCCGGGGGCTGCGCCGGCGTCGAGGGCTTCCGCCTGGCGCTCGGCATCGGGCTTCACCTCAAAACTGGCCACAAAACGATGGCCGTCGGGATCGCGACGGTAGAGCTCCCAGTCGGCCGGATAGGCGCGCCGCAGGGCCCCCTCGCCTGTGGGGATCAACGCATAGGCGCTCTGCCATCCCGAGAGGAAGCCCTTGCGACGCTCTCGGGCCACGCTGCCTATACCCACAGCGGCATCTTCCAGGTTGCCGTTCAGCAACACCACCGCCCCCCGGTGCAGGGCACACACCTGCTCCACATCCTCGTAGTCCGCCGGTGAGGGAGCTACGAGCACCAGCAGGCCCTCACTGTCCCCATCAGCCTGTTGCAGCCGCATCTGATCGCGCAGGCTGGCGATCTGGCTGGCGAACTCGGGGGCATCCCGCTGTGCCAGGGCGGTGG
>CANHMF010000177.1 GCA_947461705.1 Synechococcaceae cyanobacterium | reverse complement strand
GCTTCCAACACTCACCACCGAGGAACTCATGGTGTTCGCCGGCATCCCCACCGACCAGTTACTCCACACCCGCGCCGCCCAGATGCTCCTGGATCGGGGCCGGCAAGAGGGCGAAGCCCAAGGCGAAGCCCGTGGCCGTGCGCTCGGAGAAGCCAGCGTGACCCTTCGCCAGCTCAACCGTCGCTGCGGCCCCCTGAGCGAAGTCACGACCGCCCGCATTCAGGCTCTGCCGCTGCAGCAGCTGGAGACCTTGGCTGAGGCGCTGCTCGATTTCAGTGGACCGGCCGACTTGGCTACCTGGCTCGCTGAGCACGCCGGCTGAGTGCAGAGGTCTCTTAGGGCTGCAGGCCGTGAGGGCGCTGTAGGCCATGGGTGTTGGTGGCATCAGTGGCCCAGGTCACCTCGGCAGGCACCAAATCCTTGAGTCCACGAGAGGAGATCGCCCTGCGCCGATCAGAGGGCTTCGGCCGCGGCATGGCGGAAGCCCTGCAGCTGGGGCTGGATGTGATCGCCACCTCCTACGGTGGCAACACCGACTTCTGCACCGGTCCGCTTGCCCATCCCCTGCGGCGCCTACCCCTGCGCCGATGGCCACCGGGCTGAGTTGGACTGCAGGGCATTAGCAGCCCACAAGGGGCTGAATTCTCGCGATCACTTCGGCGAGTTCACTGCTGGCGACCTCCGTGTCATGAGCAGCCTGGGCACGCAGCCAGTAGCCAGGGCTCAATCCCAGGAAACGGCAAAGGCGTAGATCGGTGTCGGCACTGATGGCCCGTTGTCCGGTCACGATCTCGCTGATCCGCGATGCAGGCACATCAATCGCTTTGGCCAGCCGGTACTGACTGATGCCAAGCGGTTGCAAGAACTCCTCATCGAGCAGTTCCCCTGGAGTGATCGGTGTGAGGCGGTTCATGGCAGGCATCAGTGGTAGTCGACAAGTTCAACGGCTTCAGGCCCTGCATCCGACCAGATGAAGCAGAGGCGGAATTGGTCGTTGATGCGGATGCTGTGTTGCCCCGCTCGGTCACCTCTCAGTGCTTCCAGGCGATTTCCCGGAGGGATTCGTAGGTCGTCGAGGCGTCCGGCAATCTCCAGTTGCCTGAGCTTGCGGCGGGCCACTCGCTCGAAAGCCTGAAACTGAGGCACGACCCATCCCTGGGCCAGTCGTTCGGTGTCGGAGCATCGAAACGAACGGATCATCTGCACAGCATAGTTCCGCCAAGCAGAATGGGGTACCATGTCGATCCTGGGTGATCCCCAGAGGAAGGTGAGGCCAAAGGCGGAGCCAAGGTGACGCTCCGCATCTCAGGGCTTCAGCTCGTGAGGGCGCTGCAGGTCACGAATGACACCGACCCCCTCGCCCACCCCTGCGCCGATGGCCACGTGTGGGGGGAGCCGGATCTAGACCACGCCACTGAGCTGATGCAGCAGGTGGCCGCTCGGCGGTTGGAGCTGGCTGTAGATCCTGAGGCAACAGCGGCCAATCGCAGGAGGCCGACTCGGTTGAGCGCCTCCAGCACCAGGGATGGCTCCGTGGAGCGAATAGAGGTGACACTCCGCAGAGATCAGGGCATCAGTTGATGCCTATGATGATGACCGATGGTCGGATATGGAGATGCGCACCACCGTCACCCTGGACGATCAACTGCTGGCACAGGCCCAGGAGCTCTGCGGCTCTCTTGAGCGCACTGCCCTGCTCAGGGAGGCCCTTCAGGCCCTGGTGGAGCGGGAGAGTGCCCGGCGCCTGGCGGCCCTTGCAGGCAGCCAGCCCGATCTCCAACCGATCCCTCGCCGCAGGAGTGTCGCGTGATCCTCGTGGACACCTCAATCTGGGTGGATCACCTGCGCTCCGGCGTACCGCAGCTCACGGCAGCCCTGCAGGGTGGTGAGGTGTTCATCCATCCCTGGGTGGTCGGTGAACTCGCCTGCGGCAACCTACGCGATCGCAGCCGAGTGCTTCAGCTCCTCCAGAGCCTGCCGTCGGCCTGCGTGGCCACCCCGGCTGAAGTGCTGATGCTGATCGAGCAGCACCATCTGATGGGGCGCGGCATCGGCTTTGTCGACGCCCAGCTGCTCTCTTCAGCCAGGCTATCGACTTGTCTTCTGTGGACTCAGGACCGTCGCCTGGCAGAGCTGGCCGAAGCCCTTGGAGTCAACCGGGCCTGATCTGCCCGAACCTCATCCAAGCCTTGCTTGCCGGCCATGGCGCTTGTACCTCCAGCTGCGCCCGCTGACGCCCTGGCACCTCTGTGGACACGATCAGGGATCCGCAGGGGCGCGGTGTACTCCGCCTCACGGTACCAATGAACCAACGCAGATCAGCCTGGGGCGGGGCTCTGCACTGGTGGCTGAAGCTTCAGCTGCTCAGCGACCTGTGCCAGTTGCCGATCAAAGCTGATCAGTGCTTCACAGCCTTCACACCGGGCCAGGTGAAGGGCATCGGCAAAATCCACTCCTTGTCGGTGCCACTCCAGGGCTTGCCTCACCAGATCGGTCTGCTCCAGATGGAGATGGCGAATGGCGAGTAGGGCCTCAAATGCCCTGATCACCGCATCGCGCCGCAACTTATAAGCGCCACGAAGCACCCACTCCAGCTCGAGGGCCACAGTGATCGGCACAAAGCACGCGGCGCTGGCATCGATCAGGGCCGCCGCCTGCTCGGCCTGGGCTGGGTCGTCATTCACCAACAAGCGCACCAGGACATTGGTGTCTAGCGCCACCGGCAAACTCATGGCTCAGCGAAGCGAGCAGGATCCATCTGCGCCGGCGTCAGAGGAGGCCCCTCGTAACCGGTGCAGCCGATCAAGGCATGGGCCGAGCTGGTTTTCTCACGATCCTCAGGAACAAGGCGCAGGCCATCGGGCTCCAGGCTCAACGCCAGCCGGTCTCCTGCCTGGAGGCCCAGCAGCTGCCGCACGCGTGCTGGGATCACCAACTGCCCCTTGGACGACAAGGTGAGCAATGCATCCACAACCAACAGCTCCGACGCCTTACCAGGGTAAGCCTCTTCTGCAATTGCACCCCTGGGACCAACTGCCCGGCCGATCTGGCCTCTTGGCTCGCTGCGCACGCTGGCTGAGATCAGAGTTGTCTCAAAGCTGCAGGTCGACCAGTCACGGTTAGCCCAGCAGGCAGGCCACCAGCGGGGCAGGAATCGCCCAGCTTGGATGTTCCAGATCGAGGATCGATTTGGTAGCCATCACACCACGGCCATAGCGCCCCTCCAGCACCAGCGCTTCCCGGCGCCAGCCGTCATCCACCCACTTCGATTCAATCGGGAT
>CANHMF010000176.1 GCA_947461705.1 Synechococcaceae cyanobacterium | reverse complement strand
GTGTACTGCGGCATCGCCTCGCCCGACCTATGGTCTGGCTGGCTGCAGCATTATGACCTGCGTTCGGACCCGCGCCCTTGGCCTCCACCTCCGTGCCTGCCGCGCCTGAACGATCCACGCCCAGCGATGCCGCGAGCCTGCGGGGGATTGCCCGGCAGCGCCTGCTGTGGTCTTACGGCCTAGGGGACGCCGGCACCGGCATGGCCGCGTCCCTGATTGGCTTCTACCTGTTCATCTTCTACACAGCGGCGGCGGGATTGCCGCCCTGGATGGCCGGGCTGGTGCTGATGCTGGCCCGCCTCTGGGATGCCATCAACGATCCGGTGGTGGGCTGGCTCAGCGACAAGACCCAGAGCCGCTGGGGGCCCCGCCTGCCCTGGATCGTGGGCAGTGCCGTGCCCCTGGGTGTGGCCATGGCCCTGATGTGGTGGCTGCCACCCGGCAACGCGTGGGTGAAGTTCGCCGTGTTCGTGGCCATTTCCATCGTGGCCAACAGCCTCTACACCTGCGTCAACCTGCCCTACTCGGCCCTGGCCGCCGAGCTCACCACCGACGTGTCGCTGCGCACGCGGTTGAACACCTCGCGCTTCACCGGCTCGATCATTGCCGGGCTGGTGGGGATCGTGCTGGGTGGGCTGCTGTTGCGTGACCACCAGAACGCCTCCAGCTACTGGCAGGTGGGGATGCTCTCAGGGCTGCTGATCACCGCCTCCACCCTTCTATGCGGCTGGGGCATTGCCCCGATGGCGCGCCATTGCCAGAAACCCGAGGCCCAGAGCGGCACCACCCGGCGGTTGCTCAAACGGGTGCGCCAGAACGGTCGCTTCGTGCGGGTGCTGGGGCTGTACCTGCTGCTGTGGTGTGCCCTGCAGATCATGCAGACCGCCGCGCTGATCTACCTGCCCGTGGTGATGCACGTGCCGGAGGGCTGGAGCAACTGGATCCTGCTGCCCTTCCAGGTGAGCACCCTGGTGGGCTTGCAGGTGTGGACCAGCGTGGCCCATCGCCGCGGCCGCATCCAGGCCCTGCACTGGGGCACCTGGCTGTGGATCGCTGGCTGCCTCATCGCCATGCTGCTGATCCCCCTGGACACGGCCATCGCCCCCCTGGGCTCCCTGGCCAACGGCCTGCGGCTGGCGGCCCTGCTGGGGGCCATCCTGCTGGTGGGCCTCGGGGCCTCCACCGCCTACCTCATCCCCTGGGCACTGCTGCCCGATGCCATCGATGCCGACCCGGAGAAACCGGCGGGGCAATACAGCGCCTGGATGGTGTTCACCCAGAAGATCTGCATCAGCTTTGCCCTGTTCTTCTTCGGCAACCTGATGAGCCTCAGCGGCTATGTGGCCAGCCGCGGCATCGTGCAACCCGACAGCGCCCTGGTAGCGATTCGGCTGTGCATGGGCATCATTCCCGCCGTGCTGGTGGTGCTGGGCCTGGTGGTGATGCGCCATTGGCCGGACAAGGGCCTGCACCTCCAGCACCAACACCCTGTGCACTGATGCCACGTTCCGTTCCCAAATGGCTGCGCCCCCGCTGGCTCACGCGCCTCGGGGAGAGCGCCCTGATCGGTGGGCAGGCCGTGGCGGCCATCGCCCGCGGCCAGGTGGGCTTCACCGATCTGATGGCCGAGCTGATGGAAGCCGGCCCCGGCAGTTTTCTGATCGTGTTGATCACCGGGCTGGCCGCCGGCACGGTGTTCAACATCCAGGTGGCCGCGGAGTTGAGCAAACAGGGTGCCGGCGCCACCGTGGGCGGGATCCTGGCCCTGGGGCTCTCGCGCGAGATCGCACCGATCCTCACCGCCACGCTGATGACCGGCAAGGTGGCCACCGCCTATGCCGCCCAGCTGGGCACCATGAAGGTGACCGAGCAGATTGACGCCATCACCATGCTGCGCACCGATCCGGTGCAGTACTTGGTGGTGCCCCGGGTGCTGGCGATGTTGATCATGACCCCGGTGCAGTGCCTGCTGTTCTTCTGGGTGGCGGTGTGGTCGGGTCAGCTCAGCAGCACCGCCCTCTACAACATTCCGCCCTCGGTGTTCTGGAACTCCGTGCGCACCTGGATGGAGCCCTCAGACCTGCCGGGCATGCTGGTAAAGGCCGTGGTGTTCGGCCTGCAGATCGCCGTGATTGCCTGCGGCTGGGGGCTCACCACCCGAGGCGGTCCCAAGGAGGTGGGCACCAGCACCACGGGCGCCGTGGTGATGATTCTGGTGACCGTGTCCCTGATGGATGTGGTGCTCACCCAACTGCTCTTTGGCGACTGACCATGACACCGGCCGAACCGCTGCCCAACCCCAACGACGGCGTGATCCTGGCGCCGCGGCCCTGGGTCCCCCTGGGGGTGGTGGCCCTGGGCCTCGCCGGCCTGGTCCTCAACCCCTGGGCGGCCCTGGTGGTGAGCCTGTTCGGCCTGGTGCTGCTGCTGCAGAGCCAGCTGCTGCGCCTGCAGTTCGCCAGCACCGAACTGCTGGTGTGGCGCGGCACCAGCGTGCTGCGGCGCTTCCCCTACAGCGAGTGGCTGGGCTGGAAGCTGTTCTGGCAACCAGTGCCGGTGCTGTTCTATTTCCGCGAACAGCGCAGCATTCACCTGTTGCCGGTGTTGTTTGATGCCACCACCCTGCGCGAACAGCTCAACCAACACCTGAGCCATCTGCCATGAGCGACACCCCCATCGCCCCCACCCCGGAGCCCTCAAGCGAGACAGCCGCCCCCTGGATCGACCTGGCCCTCAGCGAGCTGCGCCAGAAGCGCACCGCGCTGGAGGAGGAGATCCAGGAGCTGGAGCGGCGCCGCGCCCAACTGCAGCAGGAGATCACCAGCACGTTTGCCGGACAGTCGGATGCCATCGCCCGCCGGCTCAAGGGCTTCCAGGACTATCTGGTGGGAGCGCTGCAGGAGCTGGCGGTGTCCGCCGAGCAGATGGAACTGGTGGTGCAGCCGCTGGTGGTGCAGCCCTCCCCCCTGGATCAGGCGGCCGCTGCAGCCCCCGCTGAGGCCGCAGCCAGCGCCGCAGCCCCTGCCGCCGCCGGACTGTTCAGCCAGGACGAAGACCTGATCCGCGCCCGCCTGGCGGAGTTCCAGGGACAACCAGACTTCTATGCCGATCCCTGGAAGCTGCGGCGCAGCCTGGAGCCCTCGGCCGCGGCCCTGCTGGAGGACTGGTTCCTCAGCCAGGCTGGGAGAGGTGCCCAGCCGAGCACCGGCAGCCGCAACCGCAATGCCCTGGTGACAGCCGCCGCCATCGCCATCCTGGGGGAGCTCTATGGCGAGCGCTTCCAGACCCTGG
>CANHMF010000175.1 GCA_947461705.1 Synechococcaceae cyanobacterium | reverse complement strand
TGGCGCGCGATCTGGTGCAGGAGCAGCCCTGAAGCTCGCGGCCGGAACCCGCCCGCTTACTGGTTGAGTTTGAGCACCGCCATGAAGGCCTCCTGGGGCACATCCACCTTGCCCATCGCCTTCATCCGCTTCTTGCCCTTCGCCTGTTTCTGCAGCAACTTCTTCTTGCGGGAGATGTCGCCGCCATAGCACTTGGCCAGCACGTCTTTGCGCATGGCACTGATGCTCTCGGAGGCGATCACCCGGCTGCCGATCGAGGCCTGGATGGGAATCTTGAACTGCTGGCGCGGGATCAGTTCCTTGAGCTTCTCCACCAGGCCCTTACCCACGTTGTAGGCCTTGTCGCGGTGCACGATCGTGGTGAGGGGATCAGCCTTTTCACCGTTGATCAGCACATCCAGGCGCACCAGCTCGTTCTTGCGGTAGCCGATCAGGGAATACTCCATGGAGGCATACCCCTTGGTGCGGCTCTTCATCTGATCGAAGAAGTCCGTCACCACTTCGGCGAGGGGCATCTCGTAGTGCAGCGTCACGCGATCGGTGGTGATGTACTTCATATCGATGAACTCACCACGCCGCTCCTGACACAGCTCCATCAGGGTGCCGTTGTAGGAGTTAGGCGTATAGATCTCGAGTTTCACATAGGGCTCTTCGATCGATTCGCGCTTCTGTGGATCGGGCAGCGTGGCGGGGTTGTCCACCATCATCGTGTCGCCATCGAGCATGTTCACCTGATAGATCACCGATGGCGCGGTGACGATCAGATCCAGGTTGTATTCCCGCTCGAGCCGCTCCTGCACAATCTCCATGTGCAGCAGCCCCAGGAAACCGCAGCGAAAGCCAAAGCCCATGGCACTGCTGGTTTCCGGCTCGTATTTGAGGGCCGCATCGGAGAGCTGCAGCTTGTCGAGCGCCTCGCGCAGATCCGGATATTGATCCGCATCCGTGGGGAACAGGCCGCAGAACACCATCGGCTTGGCCTCGGTGTAGCCAGGTAGAGGTGCATCCGCTGGATTGTTCACCAGGGTGATGGTGTCGCCCACGCGGGCATCGGCCACGGCCTTGATCGACGCCGCCAGATAACCCACTTCGCCGGCATGCAGGCTCTCCACCTGGCGTTGATCGGGCGCCATCACGCCCACTTCATCGAGCTCATAGGTTTTCTTGCTGGCCATCAGCAGCACCTTGTCCTTCTTGCTGATCGAGCCGGAAATCACCCGGAAATACACGATCACACCCCGGTAGGGGTCGTAATAAGAGTCGAAGATCAGTGCCCGCAGGGGCTCGGTCACCTTGTCCGGCGGGGGCGGCACCCGATCCACCACCGCCTGCAGGATGTCGGGAACGCCCAAGCCCGTTTTGGCCGAGCAGTGGATGGCATTGGTGCAATCGAGGCCGATGATCGCCTCGATCTCCTCAGCGATGCGCTCGGGGTCGGCACCCGGCAGGTCAATCTTGTTGAGAACGGGAATGATCTCGAGGTTGTTCTCGAGCGCCAGATACACATTGGCGAGGGTCTGGGCCTCCACCCCCTGGCTGGCATCCACCACCAGCAGGGCCCCCTCACAGGCCTGCAACGAGCGGCTCACCTCGTAACTGAAATCAACGTGACCGGGGGTGTCGATCAGGTTGAGGATGTAGGTCTCACCGTCGGCCGCCTTGTATTCCATGCGGGCCGCCTGGAGCTTGATCGTGATACCGCGCTCCCGCTCCAGTTCCATGTTGTCCAGGAACTGCTCCTGCATATCGCGGGCCGCCACCGTGCCGGTGTCCTGCAGCAGCCGGTCGGCCAGGGTCGATTTCCCATGGTCGATGTGGGCAATGATGCAGAAATTGCGAATCCGGGAGACGGGTGCATCGGTCATTCGGTGGCGGAGTCCCGGCTCGGGTGGGTGGATCTCAGTGGCTCGATCCTAAGGAGAGACACCCGCTCTCCTCCGCCATGGCCAATCAGCCCAGCGAGGGCCGTTCCTAAACTCGTCCGTAAGCACCCAGTAACACCATGAGCACTGACACCGCCCCTTCAGCCCCCGAAACCGCAGCCCCTGAGGCCAGCGATCCCCACGCCCTCACCCTGGAGAACGTGGAGCGCACCCTCGATGAGCTGCGCCCCTACCTGATGGCCGATGGCGGCAACGTGGAAGTGGTGGAGATCGACGGCCCGATCGTGAAAGTGCGCCTGCAGGGCGCCTGCGGCTCCTGCCCCAGCAGCACCATGACCCTCAAGATGGGCATCGAGCGCAAGCTGCGCGAAGCCATCCCCGAGGTGAGCGAAGTGGTGCAAGTGCTCTGAAGCGCCGGCCAGAAGCCCGGCCCGTAGGCTCGGCCCACTTGCTATTGGGCCCGTGCTGGATCAGCGCCTGCTGCGCGACAACCCCGAGCTGATCACCGAACAGCTCGGGCGTCGTGGCATGACGCTCGATCTCACGGGCCTGCAGTTGATTGCCAAGCAGGCCCGCGACCTGGAGGAGCAGCGCAGCAACCTCCAAGCCGAGGGCAACCGCATCGGCAAGGACGTGGGTCTCAAGATCAAGGCTGGCGCTGCCGCCAATGGCCCCGAAGTGCAGGCCCTGCGAGATCAGGGCAACCGCATCAAACAGCAGGTGGCGGTGCTGGAGGAGGAAGAGAAGGCGCTGGACGCCAAGCTGCGCGAGCAGCTCCTCACCCTGCCCAACCTGCCCTCGCCCGAGGCCCCCAACGGCAGCAGCGAAGCTGACAACGTGGAGATCAAGCGCTGGGGCAGCCCCCGCGTCGAAGACGGACTTCAGGAGCACTGGCAGATCGCCGAACGGCTAGGGCTGTTCGAAACGGAGCGCTCGGTGCGCATCGCCCAGAGCCGCTTCGTGACCCTGATGGGCCAGGGCGCCCGGCTCGAGCGGGCCCTGATCAGCTTCATGCTCGACCTCCACAGCACCAAGGGCTACCGGGAGGTGATGCCGCCGATCCTGGTGAACAGCGCCAGCCTCACCGGTTCCGGCCAGCTGCCGAAATTCGCCGAGGAGAGCTTCCGCTGCGCCGAAGACGACCTCTGGCTCACCCCCACCGCCGAGGTGCCTGTGACCTCCCTACACCGCGATGAGGTGATTCCGGCGGAGCAGCTGCCGCTCAGGTACGTGGCTTACACCCCCTGCTTCCGCCGCGAAGCCGGCAGTTACGGGCGCGACACCCGCGGCCTGATCCGCCTGCACCAGTTCCACCAGGTGGAGCTCTACTGGTTCGGCCATCCCGAGCACTCCGCCGAGGCCCATCAACAGATCACGGCCGATGCGGAAGCCGTGCTGGAAGCCCTGGAGCTGCCCTACCGCAAGATCGAGCTCTGCACAG
>CANHMF010000174.1 GCA_947461705.1 Synechococcaceae cyanobacterium | reverse complement strand
GCTCAAGGGTTGGCCGTTACGAGCGGTTGAACGGTTCGCGCTTGTGCCTGCTGAAGCGGTGGGGTGAAGGAGTCGCTCGCCGTTTTCTCAGTTAGGTCAGCTCCGTACCAGGATCACCCTGCTTGAGGAGCACGGCGAGCTGGAGCCCTGAAAACTGCCTTTTACCGGCGATGAGGGCTTCCTGCTCGTTGGCGGCGAAAAGCGTCAAAACCTGAATCCCTTCCGGAGTGTTGACGATCAGGTCGTACAGCCGCATCAGCAATACCTGTGACAGTGATCCAGCCGGGCTTCAACCCCGGAAAACTGGATGAACTTGTCACTCCGTTTGTCAGTCCGTCTCGGATCTGAACTCTGCGAGAAGCATTGCGCTGGAAGGGGGTGGACCACCGTGCCGTGTTGCCCCAGATTCCGACCTGGATAAACCAGAAGGGGAGTCAGAGCGGAGATTCGTTTCCGGCTACGAGGCCGGTCTACGGCACTATCGCGACAGACGCCCCAAGTCGAAAAGGGAGTCAGATCAGAAAACTGTAGAAGGCAGTCACCAACACAGCAGCCCGCTGGAATCCTAAGCCCCCTGGTCTGGATCCGGTCCAGGGGGCAAGGGCCAGATCTGCCTCACCTGCTCGAGGCGAACCATGGCCTCCTGGCGGCGAGCCGCACTCTCTTCTTCGCGCAGCAACACGGTGATGTGGCCGAGCTTGCGGCCGGGCGCCGCTCCCTGCTTGCCGTACCAGTGCAGGTGCGCATCAGCCAGGGCGGTCAACGCCTCGCGCTGGGGGGCGTACTCGCTGTCGGACACCTCAAAGCCCAGCAGATTCACCATCAAGGCACCAGGCACCACCAGCTCTGGTTCCTGGGCCTGCTCGCCGGCCACCACGAGCAGTTGCTGATCAAACTGGCTGAGGTTGCAGGCCTCAATCGAGTAGTGGCCGGAATTGTGGGTGCGGGGCGCCAGTTCGTTGACCATCAGGCCCCTGGCCCCATAGAAGAACTCAATCGAGAGCACGCCCACGTAATCCAGAGAGGTGAGCAGCGAGGCGGCAATGTTGCGCACCCGCTGCTGCAGGCCGTGGTTCGCCTCCAGCGGCGCTAGCACCCAGTCACACACCTGCTGGTGCTGATGGGTCTGCACCAGAGGAAAACACACCACCTCCCCCTGGCGGTCCCGGGCAGCCACCACCGCCAGCTCCTGATCGAAGCTCACGAACTCCTCCAGGATCCAGTTCCCGGCGTCCACCCGCTGCAGCAAGGCCTCCAGCTCCGCGGCTGAGCGCAGCAGGGCGGTGCCCTTGCCGTCGTAGCCGCCACTGGCAGCCTTGGCCATCAACGGAAAGCCAAACCCATCCGGCAATTGCACGTTGGGGCTTGGAGCGACAGCACCGCCGGCAGCACCCGTCGCTACCGGCGGCATCAGCTCTGGAACGGGCTGCGTCTGCTGAAACAGATCCAGGGGAATCCAGCGCGGGGAAGGCAGATTCAGCCTCTGCAGCAGCTCCCGTTGGCTGCGCTTGCACACCAGGGGCTTTAGGGCATCCAGGCAGGGAACGAACTGAATGCCTTCAGCCTCCAAGGGAGCCAGGCCCTGGAGATCCACCCACTCATTTTCAAAGCTGATGGCAGTGCAGCCCTGGGCCAGCCTCCGGGTGGCAGCCACATCGCGCACATCCGCCTGCACCACGCCGGCCGCCAGGCCAACGGCCGGATCCTGGGGATTGGGGGTTTGCACCTGCAGGGACACACCCCGCCGCTGGGCAGCCTGCGCCAGCATCCAGGCGAGCTGGCCGCCCCCCACAATCCCGATCGAAGCGCCCATGCGCCGGCAGGTCAATCAACCAGTTTCGCATCCCCAGGGGCTGGGAAAGACGGAAGCCGTTCAGCTGAAACCTTTGTCGCCAGCGAAGGCGAAGCGCACCAGGCTGAGCAGCAGCACGATCACAAACAGGGCCAGGCCCACGGTGCAGGCGTAGCTGATCTCCAGTTCGGCGAAGGCCTGGTCGTACACGTAGTACACGAGGGTCTTGGTGGCATCCGCAGGGCCGCCCTGGGTCATCAGGTACACCTCCTCGAACACCTTGGTGGCAGCGATGGCGGAGATCACGGCCACAAGGGTGAGGTAAGGGCGAAGCAACGGCAGGGTGATGTCGCGGTGCTTACGCCAGCCCTCACTGCCATCCAGTTCGGCGGCCTCGTAGAGATCCGGAGAGATGCCCTGCAGGCCGGCCAGAAAGATCACCATGTAATAACCGAGGCCTTTCCAGAGCGTCACCACCATCACCGAGGGCAGGGCCAGCAGGGGATTGGTGAGGAAACCGATCGGCGAAAAGGCGGGCCCCAACAGCGCGCTGAGCCAGCCATTGATCAAGCCGGTTTCGGCATAGAGCCAGCGAAAAGCGATCGCCGCCACCACGATCGACACCAACACCGGCGTGTAGAAGGCGGCCCGAAACCAGTGGATGCCCGGGAGTTGTCGGTTCACCAGCACTGCCAGAGCAAGGGCCCCGAGCACCACCGGCGGAACCACTCCCACCAGATACAGCAGGGTGGTGCCGAGCACCTTGAAGAACATCGGATCCGCCAGCAGACGGCGGATATTGGCCAGGCCCACGAACTGCAGCGGTTCGCTCACATCCAGGCCGCTCTGGGTGAAGCTCATCACCAGGGCCATGGCCGCGGGGATCAGCACCGAAAGGCCGATCAGGATCAGGCCCGGTGCCAGGAAGCCCCAGGCGGTGGCACTGCGGGTGGTGGCGGGCATGGACAAACCGGGGCCGGCTGGGCGAGGTACGGCCATTGTGGGAGATCTCATGGGATCAACCAACAAGGTGGTGAGCCGGTCTGCCGCGGGGGCGAACCAAGCCGAACCGCTCGAGGTGCTGCAGCGGGTGTTCGGCTACAGCGCCTTCCGGGGCCCCCAGGAGGCGATCGTGCGCCACGTGTTGGGGGGTGGCTCCGGCCTGGTGCTGATGCCCACCGGCGGCGGCAAATCCCTGTGCTTTCAGGTGCCGGCCCTGTGCCGGCCGGGGCTGGCGGTGGTGGTGTCACCCCTGATCGCCCTGATGGACGACCAGGTGGCCGGGTTGCGGCAGGCGGGGGTGGTGGCCGCCGCCCTCCATTCCGGCCTGAGCCCTGAACAGGCCGCTGCCGTGTGGCGCCAGCTGGAGGAGGGCAGCCTGCAACTGCTCTATGTGTCGCCCGAGCGGCTGCTGGCGGGGGATCTGCTCGACCGGCTGGCGGCCGGCATGGCCGGCGGACGGCCCCCCAGCCTGTTCGCCATTGATGAGGCCCACTGCGTGTCCCAGTGGGGCCACGATTTCCGGCCCGAATACATCGCACTGGGGGTGCTGGCCGAGCG
>CANHMF010000173.1 GCA_947461705.1 Synechococcaceae cyanobacterium | reverse complement strand
CATCGCCGGGGCGACAAACACCAGGGCCCCCAGCCAGAGGCCAGGGCGCAGCCCACGAGCTCTTGGCATCAGCTCACATCCTCAGTCGCGCCGTAGCCCCCACCCCCGGGGGTGCACACCCGCACCGCATCCCCGGGCTGCAGCTGGCACTCCGCCACACCGGCCAGGGAGTCCACCCGGCCATCGCCATGCAGCAGCTGGTTCTGGCCGCAGGCGGCCGCCCCGCCGCCGGCCAGGCCAAACGGCGCCACCTGGCGCGCACCCGTGAGCAGCGACACGGTGACCGGCTCCAGAAAGCGCAACTGGCGCACCACCCCATCCCCGCCGGGCCAGCGACCGCCGCCACCACTGCCGTGGCGCACAGCAAACAGCTCCAGGCGCACAGGCAAGCGCTCCTCCAGGATTTCAGGATCGGTGAGGCGGGAATTGGTCATGTGGGTCTGCACCGCGCTGGCCCCCGGGAAGCCGCGGCCATCGGCCAACCGGCCGGCACCGCTGCCGCCGCAGATGGTTTCGTAGTACTGGCAGCGGTGGTTGCCAAAGATCAGGTTGTTCATGGTGCCCTGGGCCGCGGCCATCACGCCCAGGGCGGCAAACAGGGCGTTCACCACCACCTGGGAGGTTTCCACATTGCCCGCCACCACGGCGGCAGGGGCGCGGGGATTGAGCAGACAGCCCGCCGGCACCACCAACTCCAGGGGCTCGAAACAGCCGGCATTGAGCGGGATCGACTCCTGCACCAGGCAGCGGAACACGTAGAGCACCGCCGCCCTGGTGATGGCCAGGGGGGCATTGAGGTTGCTGGGCTGCTGGGGCGAGGTGCCGGTGAAGTCGATGCAGACCGAGCGCTGGGCGTGGTTCACGCGGATGGCCACCGCCACCTCGAGGCCGCCATCGCAGCGCACGCGGGCGGAACCATCCTGCAGGCGATCAATCACCCGCCGCACTGCCTCGGCGGCATGGACCTGGCCGTGGGCCATGTAGGCCTGCACCGGCTGGAGGCCCTCCCGCGCGATCAGGGCCTGCAGGCGCTCCACCCCCAACCGGTTGGCGGCCACCTGGGCCTGCAGATCAGCGAGCAGTTGGTCGGGGTTGCGCACCGGCCAGGGCCCCGCCGCGAGCCGTTGCCGCCACAACGCCTCCTCAAAGGAGCCATCGCGAATCAGGGGCACGTTGTCGAGCAGGAGCCCCTCCTCGGCAATGCTGCGGCTGTGGGGCGGCATCGAGCCCGGCGTGGTGCCCCCCACATCGGCGTGGTGGCCGCGACTGGCCACACAAGCGATCAGCTCCTGGCCGGCGAACACCGGCGTGATCACCGTGAGGTCGGGCAGGTGGGTGCCGCCGTTGAAGGGGTTGTTGGACACCACCGCATCCCCGGGCGCCAGAGGGGGATGCTCGCCGCGCTCCACCGCCGCCAACAGGGCCACCACACTCGCGCCCATGGAGCCCAGATGCACGGGGATGTGGGGGGCATTGGCCACCAGGGCACCGCGACGATCGAACAGGGCGCAGGAGAAATCGAGCCGCTCCTTGATGTTCACCGAGCTGCTGGTGAGCTGCAGCCGCGTGCCCATCTGCTCAGCAATGGCCGCAAAGCGGTGGTTGAACAGCTCCAGCAGCACCGGATCGGCGGCGTCTGCGGCCTCGGTGGCCCGGGCGGCCGGCGCCAGCCCAGGGCTGCGACTTAGCAACATGGAGCCCCCCGGCAGCAACGCAGCCCCCCAACCCGGCAGCAGCAGGTTGGTGCCCGTGGCCTCCACGATCAGGGCCGGCCCCTCCAGCCGCTGGCCTGGGCGCAGCTGGGAGCGCTGCAGCAAGGGCACCGGGCGCCAGGCCCCGTTCACAAACAGCTGCAGCCGCTCAGGGGGAACCGCCAGCCCAGGGCTTGCATCGGGGCCTGGGGTTGGGATTGGGGGTGGATCCTGATCCGGCAAGGAGGCCCCGGGCCGGATCAGCTCCAGGGTGAGCCGCTCCACCACCGGCTGCAGCGGCTGGCCGTCGGCTCCGGTGGGCAGGTAGCCATAGCGGCGGTGATAACTCTGCTGGAAAGCGTCGAGCAGCTCTCCATGGCGGCCCCAGGCCAGGGGCAGCACCGTGTCGCTGCCGGGGGTGCGCAGCTGCA
The DNA here is from genome assembly GCA_947461705.1 of Synechococcaceae cyanobacterium. Taxonomy (GTDB): domain Bacteria; phylum Cyanobacteriota; class Cyanobacteriia; order PCC-6307; family Cyanobiaceae; genus Vulcanococcus. The sequence goes on along the minus strand of CANHMF010000173.1, from coordinate 1,243 downwards.
GCCGCCGCTCGGCCAGCACGCCAGCCTCCCCACCACCCGCCGCGGCCTCCAACTCGGCGAACTGTGCCTCCAGGGCCTCGAGCAGGGCGGGCGTGAGCGGCTGGCGGATCACCCGCTCGTGAATCTGGCGCTCGTCGGCCAGCCCGATGCCATAGGCGGAGAGCACCCCCGCCAGGGGATGCAGCAGCACCTGGTGCATGTCGAGCGCTTCCGCCAGGGCGCAGGCGTGCTGGCCGCCCGCCCCGCCGAAGCTGCACAGGGCGGCCTGGCGCACATCGTGCCCCTGCTGGATCGAGATGCGCCGGATCGCCTCGGCCATGCGCTCGATCGCAATGGCGATGGCCCCTTCCGCCACCAGCTCCGGGGTAGTGCCCATGGCCGCCGCCAGCTGGGCGAAGGGCTGACGCGCGGCCTGCGGATCCAGGGGCTGATCCGCCTGCGGCCCAAACACCGCCGGGAAGTGCTGCGGTTGCAACCGCCCCAGCAGCAGGTTGGCGTCGGTGAGGGTGAGGGGCCCACCACGGCGGTAACAGGCCGGACCCGGATCGGCACCGGCGGAGGCGGGCCCCACCTGCAGGCGCTGGCCATCGAACTGCAGCACCGAGCCCCCACCGGCGGCCACGGTGTGGATCTGCAGCATCGGGGCCTGCAGGGTGAAGCCGGCCAACGGCCACTGCTCGCGGCGCTCCCAGTCGCCATCGCAGTAGCAAACGTCGGTGGAGGTGCCGCCCATGTCGAACCCCACGATCACGGGGTAGCCAGCGGCGGCACTGGTGCGCGCGGCCCCCACCAGCCCCCCGGCCGGGCCGGAGAGCATCGTGTCCTTGGCCTGCAGGCGATCCGGGCCGGTGAGCCCACCACTGGACTGCATGATCTGCAGGGGCACCTCGGCGCCAAGGGCGGTCTGCACCTGGTCCAGGTAGCGCCGCAGGGCCGGGCCCACATAGGCCTCGAGCACGGTGGTCTGGCCCCTGGGCACCAGCCGCGGCAGCGGACTCACCCGATGGGAGAGGGAGATCTGCTCAAAGCCGAACGTGGCCAGCCAGGCGCCGAGCTGCAGCTCATGGCGCGGGTAGCGGTAGCTGTGCAGCAGGGCCACGGCAACACTGCTGAGGCCATCGGCGCGGGCCTGGTGCAGCTGCTCGGCCAGGGTCCCATCGAGCTGCAGGGGTTCTAGCTCGCGCCCATCCACCGCCAGGCGTCCGCCTACCTCCAGCACCCGTCGCTCCAAGGGGTCGGGTCT
>CANHMF010000172.1 GCA_947461705.1 Synechococcaceae cyanobacterium | reverse complement strand
GCACAGTGCCCCTTGGCGTTTTGCAGGCCAGCAAGATTCGGTTCGATCCGCCGATGCCAGCTGCGAAATCGCTGGCGATCAAAAGGCTTGGCATGGGCTTGCTGGATAAGCTCGTTCTGCAGTTTCCGTTTTCTTTCTGGGATCCGAAACAGCTGATCCGAAATGACAGTGTCAACCCCGGACTTTGGTCGGAATGGTATAATCTTATGCCTGTCATTGGCCGGCCTGTATTGATGGGATTCAATGCCGCATCAAGGGCGCGGGAAGTGGCTCGTCTCCCGGATGCTGCAATTGTGGCCTCGGCCCTCGCCGAGCTCAAGCGCTGTTACCCATCCAAAACGATTCCTGCTCCCAGTGGCTATCTGCTAACACGCTGGGGTGATGACCCCTACGCCCTGGGAAGTTACTCCTATATCCCCGTAGGGGCGGCGCCCAGCTATCGCGTTGAGTTGGGCCGCCCGTGGAATTCCATGGTTTTTGCTGGAGAAGCGATCAGTACAGACTTCCCGGCGACTCTCCAGGGTGCCTATGGCTCTGGGGATGAGGCGGCCAAGACAATCTTGGCAATGGCGATCTAGTTCTGCCCATCCGGTTCATCTCCTAGGCGATCAGCGTCGCAAGGCGCCTTGCCGCAGGCATGTCACGGCCTTCGTCACCGCTGCGATGGCCTGGTCGATCTCTGCGGCGTTGGTGCCGCGCCCCAGGCCAAAGCGAATCGAGGCTTCGGCTTCGGCGCGGCTGCGGCCGAGGGCGGCGAGCACGTGGGACGGCGAACCGCTGCTGCAGGCGGAGCCGCCGCTCACCGCCAGCTGATGGCGCAGGGCGCTGTGCAGGGCCGCCCCGTTCACGCCGCCCACACTCACGTTCAGGTTGTGGGCCAGCCGGGGGGTGGCGGCACCGTTGAGGTGAATATCACCGAGCTGCTCGAGCCCGGCCCGCAGCCGGTCCCGCAGGGCCCCGAGCCGCTCGGCTCGCGCGTCCCGATCGGCGGCCGCCAGCTCCAGGGCTTTGGCCAGGCCCACGATCAGGGGCACCGGCAGCGTGCCGGCCCGCAGGCCCCGCTCCTGGCCGCCGCCGTGCAGTTGGGGGGCCAGCACCACGTTGGGGGCTAGTACCAGCGCGCCGATCCCCTTGGGCCCGTAGAGCTTGTGGCCGCTGAAGCTCAGCAGGTGGATCCCCAGCGCAGTTGGCTGCAAGGGGATGTGCCCCACGGCCTGGGCCCCATCGCAGTGGAACAGGACCCCTCGGCTACGGCAGAGGGCGCCGATGGCGGCCAGGGGTTGCAGCACGCCGATCTCGTTGTTGGCGGCCATCACGCTCACCGCCAAGGTGTTGGGTTGGAGGGCCGCTTCCAGCGCGGCCAGATCCACCAGGCCATCGCGTTGGACCGGCAGCACGGTGAGTTCGAAGCCCAGCTGCGCCAGGTAGCGCAGGGGATCCAGCACGGCCCGGTGCTCCGTGGCCAGGGTGATCAGATGCCGTCGCGAGCCCGCCGCCGCCAGTTCCGCCTCCGCCAGGCCCTTGAGGGCCAGGTTGTTGGCTTCGGTGGCGCCGCTGGTGAACACCACCGCTTCAGGGGGCACCCCCAGGTGGCGGGCCATCTGGGCGCGGGCCTGCTCCACGGCGGCCGCCGCCAGTAGGCCGGGCCGGTGCAGGCGGCTGGCGGGGTTGGCGAACTGGGCACCCCACCAGGGCGCCATCGCCTTCACCACTGCCGGATCGCAGGGGGTGGTGGCCTGGTGGTCGAGGTAGGTGACGGCAGCTGGCATGCCGCTCCATGCTGGCAAGCACGGCTGCTCCGCGCCTTGCCATGGCTCGTTCTCTTGCTCCCCTGGTGGCCCCGTGGCTGTTGGCCGCTGGTGTGTTGCTGGGATCCTTGCCGGCATCAGCGGATCAGGGCAGCCTCCCCAACCCCCAGGAGCAGCGCCCGCAGGGCCTGGTGCTGCTGCGGCAATGGCAAACCATGGAGGGCGTGCATGCCATTGGCGTCTACGGCGCCAAGGTGGATCCGGCAGATCCTGCGGCCCGCACCATCGGGGTGTGGTTAGAGGCTCCCACCGGCGTGAAGGTCGGCGCCGAAACCCTGCGTTGCAGTCCGGCGGCACCCATGCGGCTTACCCGCCAGGGCCGCGCCTTGCTGATCAAGGAACTCAACCCCGGCGGTCTCGTGTCCGACGCCAATCGCCTCGATCACCAGATCTGGTGGGCGGCCTGTTTCCCGGAGCATGCCGGCAAGGATCCCGCCACCCTGGCGGCTATCGCGCGCCAGCTGGGCTATTCCGGCCAGCTGCGGGAGCAGGAGCAGGTGCTTCCTGGCAACCCTCGATAGATTGCGGCCACAGCCTTCGTGCACCCCAACGGGCCCATGAGCCTCGATCCCGATCTCCAGCCCGCTCCTGACGTCAGCGCCGAGCTGCCGGCCCCGGCCCCAGCGCGGCTGCTGCTGGTGGACGACGAGCCCGGCCTGCGCACCGCCGTGCAGACCTACCTCGAAGACGAGGGCTTCCAGGTCACCACCGCTGTGGATGGTGAGGACGGCTGGACCAAGGCGCAGGAGCTGCTGCCCGACCTGGTGATCAGCGACGTGATGATGCCCCGCCTCGATGGCTACGGGCTGCTCAAGAAGCTGCGGGCCGATGAGCGGCTCGGTGGCACGCCGGTGATTTTCCTCACCGCCAAGGGGATGACGGCCGATCGCATCGAGGGGTTCCAGGCCGGCGCCGACGACTACATCCCCAAGCCCTTCGATCCCGATGAGCTGGTGGCGCGGGTGCACAACGTGGTGCGTCGCCAGGAACGGCTGCTGGCGGAGGCTGCCCGCTACGCCGATGCGGATATCGGCCAGATGGCCAAGCAGATCACGGAGATCCGCTCGATGCTCACCGGCGGTGGCTCCAAGAAGGCCGCCGGCCCCGTGCGCCACGAGTTCACTCCCCGCGAGGCCTCGGTGCTGCAGCTGGTGGCCGAAGGCATGATGAACAAGGAGATTGCGAGGCGGCTGGAAACGTCGATCCGCAACGTCGAGAAGTACGTGAGTCGCCTGTTCACCAAAACTGGCACCGCCAGCCGCACGGAACTGGTGCGTTACGCCCTCGAACACGGTCTGGTGGACTGAGCAGGTTGCCCGACACCCCGCACCCCCTGCCCCCTGGGTGGTTGCCGGCGGCCCTGAACCAGGGCCACACCTATCGCGACAGGGTGCGGCCTGAGGACCTGCCTGCCGCTGCGGTGGATGGCCCGCTGCGGGTGAGCGGCTTCTATGCCGCCCGCTACCGCCACTCGGATCGGGCGGTGTGGAGCGAGCGGCTGGTGGCGGGCGAGATCTGGTGGAACGGCCAACAGCTCCGGGCCGATGGGCCGCTCGGTGTCGGCGATCGGTTGC
>CANHMF010000171.1 GCA_947461705.1 Synechococcaceae cyanobacterium | reverse complement strand
GCATCGGGCCGAACTTCACCTCCCGGTTGCAGCGGGAGCAGGGCAGGGGCGTGACGCCAGCCCCATAGCCCTGCACCAGAAAGTCCACGATCTGCTGCTGGAAGTGCTCGCGGAAATCCACTACGTGATGGGGCACCCCCAGCTGCTCGCAGATGGCGGCCGCATCCACTAGGCCCTCGGCGCAGCAGGCGCCCTTGCCGCTCATCAGCCAGAGGGTGAGCCCTTCCACCTCCCAACCGGCCTCCACCAGCAGGGCAGCCGTGAGGGAGCTGTCCACCCCACCGGAGAGCCCCACCGCCACGCGATGCTCCCCCGGCCAGGCCTGCAGGCGCTCAATCGCCTCGGCACCAGCCGTGGTTGCTGCCACGGCGGCAACCGTGCCCGCGGGAGCGGCAACGGGGGGAGTGGAAAAACGGGCCAAACCAGCACACATGCCGGCCTGTAGGGGGACAGACCGGACTTTGCTTCCATCATGGAACCGCAGGGTGTACCGCTGACACGTCCCTGCCCCACCCGCCGTGCTGCCGCTGTCCTGGCCCCCCCGCGACGCCGATCACCTCCTGGTGAGCTCGGCCCAGATGGCGGCCCTGGAGCAGCAGCTGTTCGCCAGCGGGTTGCCGGTGGAGGCGCTGATGGAGAAGGCGGCCCTGGCCCTGGCCCAACGGTTGCGGCTCGGCCCGATGGCCCCACAGCTCCGCCAGAACGGGGCCGTGGTGCTGGTGGGGCCCGGCCACAACGGCGGCGATGGTCTGGTGATTGCCCGGGAACTGCATCTGGCGGGCCTGGCCACGCGGATCTGGTGTCCGTACGAGCGGCTCAAACCGCTCACAGCCGCCCACCTCCGCCACGCGCTGTGGCTGGGCATCCCGCGCCTGGAGCAGCCACCGCAGGCCGGGGATCCGGCGCTGTGGATCGACGCCCTGTTCGGCATCGGCCAGACCCGCCGCCCTGATCAGAGCTGGGAGGGCCTGGAGAGCCTGCTGGCCGCCCGCCGACAGCAGCGCCCCGGATCCCTCGTGGCCGTGGATGTGCCCACCGGCCTCTGCGCTGACAGCGGCCAACAGCTCGGCAGCCAGGCGGCCTGCGCCGGCCTCACGGCCTGCATCGGTCTGATCAAGCAGGGGCTAGTGCAGGACCAGGCCCTGGCCTGGGTGGGAGAGCTGGAACGGATCGACCTGGGCCTGCCACCACACCTGCTGCAAGCCCTGGAGCCACACCAGCCCCTGGGGCTGCGGCCCAGGGATGCCGCCTCAGCGCCCCGGCCCAGCAGCGCAGCGGCTGCGGGCAAGTACCAGCGGGGGCGCCTGCTGGTGATCGCCGGCAGTCCGGCCTATCCAGGTGCAGCGCAGCTGTGCCTGGCGGGCGCCAGTGCCAGCGGTTGCGGCAGCTTGCGGGCGGCCGTGCCGGCAGCGGTGGCCCAGCAGCTCTGGAGCGTGCAGCCCCATGTGGTGCTCAGCGCCAGCCTGGGCGGCTTGCACCAGGGCGGCGTGCATCTGGGCGACCTGCCCGCCACGGCCCTGCAGCGCCTGGACACCGTGGCCCTCGGCCCCGGCATCGGCCCGGGGCCAGACGCCGCCGATGGCGAGGCGGCACTGGCCGCCGACGATCAGACCTGGCACCAGCTGCAACGGTTCGAGGGCCTGCTGCTGTTGGATGCCGATGGCCTCAATCGCCTGGCCCAGCGGGGGCAGTCCAACCGCTGGCTCCAGGGCCGCCGCGGGCCCAGCTGGATCACGCCCCACCGGGGGGAATTCGATCGGCTGTTTCCGGAGCTGGCCGGCGAGCCGCCCCTCGAGGCGGCGGCGGCGGCGGCCAAGGCCAGCGGCTGTGCCGTGGTGTTGAAGGGGGCCCGCACCGTTGTGGCCAGCCCCGATGGGCACCGCTGGCAACTGCTGGAGGCTGACGTGCACGCGGCGCGGGCGGGCCTGGGAGACGTGCTGGCGGGCTACGCGGCGGGGCGAGCCGCGCTGGCAACGACGGGGGACGCCGTGCTGCTGGCGGCCGCAGCCCTGGACCACGCCGCGGCGGGCCTGCGCGCGGTTGCCAGCGGCGGACCGGGCGGCGGCACCCCCATGGCCGTAGCCACTGCGCTTGCCCATGCTGCTGAAGCGATGTAAAAACATCGCAAAGCGGCAAAAGAGCGCCTTCACGGAATAAGTAGAAGCGCAAACGCTGACAAACGCGCAAGTTTCATCCCAAAGTGTGTTGTTTTGCGGCTGAAAGCTGAAGCGTTACTGAAGTAACCGAGCCGCTCGCCGATTTCATAGGAGATTTTCTGGACTTTCCAGCTCCTGGCTCATGACAGCCTCCAGCCTCTCGGCGAGCGGCGCCAGCCGACGCCGGGGCAATGACCCGATCAGCTGGTACCTGTCCACCATCGGTCGCGTGCCGCTGCTGACCCCAGCCGAAGAAATTGAACTGGGCAATCAGGTGCAGGCGATGATGCGCCTGGTGGAAGAAGACAAGGGGGAGGAGTACAGCGACAAGGAGAACAAGACGATCCGGGTAGGTCGCCGTTCAAAAGAGCGAATGATGAAGGCCAACCTGCGCCTCGTGGTGAGTGTGGCCAAGAAATACCAGGGCAAAGGCCTGGAATTGCTGGATCTGATCCAAGAGGGCTCCCTCGGCCTGGAGCGCGCCGTGGAGAAATTCGATCCCACCCGTGGCTACAAGTTCTCCACCTATGCCTTCTGGTGGATCCGCCAGAGCATGACCCGGGCCATCGCCTGCCAGTCGCGCACGATCCGGCTACCGGTGCACCTGTCTGAACGGCTCACGGCTATTCGCAAGGTGAGCCTGGATCTGGCCCACAAGCTCGGGGCCATGCCCAGCCGCAAGGAAATCGCCGAGGAGATGGGCATGCCCATCGAAGAGCTGGACTCCCTGCTGCGCCAAGCCCTCACCACCTCCAGCCTGGATGCACCGGTGAATGGCGAAGAAGGCCGCAGTTTCCTGGGCGATCTGATCGCGGACAACAGCCACGCCGAGCCCCTCGAGCAGGTGGAGCGGGGCATTCACCAGGAGCAGCTGGGCCGCTGGCTCACCTACCTCACCGAGCAGGAGCGCCAGGTGCTGGAGCTGCGCTTTGGGCTTGAAGGCGAAGAGCGCCACACCCTGGCGGAGATCGGCCGCATGCTGGATGTGTCCCGCGAGCGGGTGAGGCAGGTGGAACTCAAGGCCCTGCGCAAACTGCGTCACCTCACGCGTCGGCTGCCCGCTTCGATCTGAGCAACTGCGGGATCAGCAAGCCAGCGATCTGACGACAAATCAGCTCATCCAGGGCTTTGGCCTGCAACTCCAGGGCCGATGAGGCGTGCAGGCCATCCAACAGCAACAGTGTGTTGCGCAGCAGAGCCAGCAGATGGGCCGAGCGGCCACTCTCTT
>CANHMF010000170.1 GCA_947461705.1 Synechococcaceae cyanobacterium | reverse complement strand
TAAACAGGGCAGCATTGTATGGAGGCCTGAAACGCATCAACGGCGGCCTCTAGCTCATCATTGGCCCGTAATGCGTTGCCAAGATTGGAGTAAGCCTGAAAAAAACCAGGCCTTAGCTCAACTGCCCGCTCATGGGCTGCAATAGCTCCTGGCCAATCCTCAAGACGATGCAACGCGTTACCCAGATTCATATGCGCTTCCGGCAACTTTGGATTCAATGCAATGGCACGTCTCGCCGCCATTTCCGCCTGCAGAGGATCATCCAAAGACAGCCACACCATGGAGGCATTGGCATGGGCTGCCGCATCATCCGCATTGAGGTCCAAGGCGGTCTGCGCAGCCAGCCTGGCCCGTTCCAGCAGGCCAGCGTCGTGGAGAGCCACCGTTAGCGTGAGCCAAGGTTGAAACGCTTTGGGTTCCAGTTGGATGGCCTTCTCAAGGTTTTCAATCGCTGCTTGAAGATTGCCGCGTCTGCGTAGAACAATTCCCAATGCAACGCGGGCATGGGCAAAATCAGGCGCTACTTTCAGAGCTTCTTCCAGCCACTGTTCTGCCTCCTCCAGGCTGTTCGCCGTCATGGCCAGCTGTGCCAAATTGACGAACAACACTGGATGGCGCAGTCCTGCCGCCATCAGGTTGCGATAGGCCATCTCAGGATCGCGAAGGCTGCCGCTGGCATGGGCTTCCACCAGCTCAGACAACTGCCCCAGCAATCTCTGCTGCGCTCCAGAGGCTGCCCCGCGACGCGACTGGGAGTTTGATTGAAATCCCCGATTCGCCAACGACTTGGACCTACGACACACAATCGATGGTTCAAAAACTATCAGCCATTGAGCCAGGCCCAGCGCAGCAGGGCGTTGGCCGCGGCCCCCACTAGGCCGGCCCCCCCGCGGCTGCCCTCCAGGCGGATCTGGGGCAGGTCGCTCTCGGCCAGATGGCGCTTGCTCTCCGCCACCCCCACAAAGCCCACGGGCATGCCAATCACCAGGGCCGGCGCCGTGGTGGCCCCTGTGCGCACCAGCTCCAGCAGCACCTCCAGGGCCGTGGGGGCACTGCCGATCAGCACCAGTGCGCCGGGATGCTCCGCCAGGGCCAACGCCATGCCGGCCGCCGTGCGGGTGCTGCCCTGGGGTGCCCGCTCGGGGGCCCAGTCGAGCACCGAGCGCACGGCATTGCCAAAGCAACGCCGCGCCATGGGCTGCACGGCGGCCGCGGCCATGGCCGTGTCCGTGAGGATCACCGCCCCGGAGGCCAGGGCCTGGGCACCCTGCTCACAGGCCCCTGATGAAAAGCGCACCGCCGGCACCAGGCTGAGATCGCCACTGCTGTGCACCAGCCGCAGCACCACGTCCTGCTGGATTGGGCTCAGGCCCTGCAGCGCGGCCCCCGGCTCCAGGGCGGCCCGAATCAAGCGGATGCTCTCGCTAAAGATCGGGTGATCGAGGCCGTTACCGCCGTTGGAGATGTTGGTGCCGGGTTCAGACAAAACGGGAGGCGTCACGGGGGATGGAGCCGGCCGGGGGTGTGGCCTCACCGGCGCCTCCTGAATTCTGTACAGGCTGTACAGAATTCAGGAGAGTCCCGCACACCTTGCACCCATGGAACCCGTTGGGGTGGAGGCGGCCCGGCGCCGCCTGCCGGAACTGCTGGATCGGGCGGCCGCCGGCGAGCGCACCGTGATCAGCCGCCACGGCCACCCCATGGCCGCCCTGGTGCCGCTCAGCGAGCACCCCCAACACAGCAGGCAACACAAGCTCCAGAGCCTGCTGAACCTCCAGGGCAGTGGCCGCAGCTGCTGGAGCCTGCACCCCCAGCCAGCCGCCAGGCCCGCCTCGCCGCAGCACACCCTCGTGCAGCCGCTACCGCGGCAGCAGGCCTTGGCGCCCCATCACCTGCACCAGGGGGCGCGGGTGGCCCTCGATGGGGCCGCCCTGGTGGCCTTCCTCTGCGATGCCAAGGGCACCGGCAAATACCTGGGCCCCCTGCTGCAGGGCATCGCCCAGGGCCACTGGCATGGCCTGATCAGCAGCCTCAGCCTGGCCCATGTGCTGGACGGGCCCCTGAGCCAGGGCCAAGAAGAGCTGGCCCAGCGCTACGCCCGCGTGTTCAGCGATGCCGAGCTGTGGACCGTGGTGCCCCCGGACGCCGCCATCGTGGAGGCTGCCGTGCGGTTGCGCTGCCGAGCTGCAGAGGCCATCAGCATCACCGCCGCCATTGAGCTGGCCACCGCCATCCAGGGCCAGGCGGCGGTGCTGGTGACTGACAACCCCCACCTGGCGCAGACTGACCATCTCCCCGTGCTGAGCGCTCTGCGCCCGTGATCCCAGCCCGCCGGCAGCCCCTGCCCTGATGCCGATTCACCTCTACTGGGGCGACGACGAGGCAGCCCGCCAGCGCGCCGTGGACACGCTGATCGACCAGGCCTGCGATCCCGCCTGGCAGAGCATCAACCTCACCCGCCTCGACGGCAATGAGACCAGCCAGGCGGCCCAGGCCCTGGCTGAGGCACGCACACCGCCCTTCGGGTCAGGGGATCGGGTGGTGCTGCTGCAGCGCAGTCCGTTCTGTAACCAGTGCCCCGCCGAGCTGGCCGACGCCTTCGAGGCCTGCCTGGAGCTGATCCCGGATCAGTGCCACCTGCTACTGGTGAATCCGGGCAAGCCCGATGGCCGCCTGCGCACCACCAAGGTCCTGCAGAAGCTGGTGAAGGCCGGCCAGGCCACGGAACGCAGCTTTGCCCTGCCAGCGGTGTGGGATGGCGCCGGCCAGGTGGAGCTGGTGGCCCGCACGGCCCGGGAGCTGGGCCTGCGGCTCGAGCCCGCCGCCGCGGAGGCCCTGGCGGAGGCCATCGGCAGCGACAGTGCCCGCCTGGCCAGCGAACTGGAGAAACTGGCCCTGTTTGTGGGGGAGGGTGCTGCCATCACCCCCGCGGCGGTGGCGGCCCTGATCGGCAGCCAGGCCACCACCAGCCTGCAGGTGGGCGATGCCCTGCTGGCGGGCCAGGCGGCGGAGGCCATTGCCCTGGTGGATGCCCTGATCCTGGCCAACGAGCCGGCCCTGCGGATCGTGGCGGCGTTGTCGAGTCAAATTCGTGGCTGGCTGTGGGTGAGCCTGCTGGATCAACAGGGCGAGCAGGACGTGGCCGCCATCGCCAAGGCCGCCGGCATCGGCAACCCCAAGCGCATCTATGTGATGCGCAAGCAGATCCGGGGCCGCCGGCCAGGCACCTTCCTGGCGCTGCTGGCCCAGCTGCTGGAGGTGGAGGCCGCCCTCAAGCGGGGCACCGATCCCGGCGATGCCTTCCGCGATGGCTTCCTGCTGCCCAGCCACTGACTGTGTTGGCAATGGAACTCAATAGGAGACGTAGCTTTTTTCCTCCACCAATTCAGATCCG
>CANHMF010000169.1 GCA_947461705.1 Synechococcaceae cyanobacterium | reverse complement strand
GAACCCAGCCGCCCCGCCCTGGAACTGAACCGCGACGCCGTCCACAATTTGCTGGGGCCGGTGGATCTCGGCGACGGTTACGGCGATCTGCCCGATGCCGACATTGAGCAGATCCTCACGTCCCTGGGCTGCGTGCTGCACGCTCATGCGGAGGGCTGGAGCGTTGAGGTTCCCCCCTCACGGGCGATGGACCTGCAACGGGAGGTGGACCTGATCGAAGAAGTGGCGCGCCTGGTGGGCTACGACCGCTTCGCCTGCCATTTGCCTGACCCCATTGCCCCCGGCGGGTTGAACGCCAGCCAGCAGGCCGAACGACGCCTGCGGCAGGCCTTGGTGCAGGCAGGTCTGCAGGAAACCTGCAGCCTGTCCCTGGGCCCCGCCCAATCCCAACTGCCCCCCACCGGCGATCTGCCGAGTCAACGGCTGCCCCTGGCCAACCCCCTCCTGGCGGACTACGGCCATCTGCGCGACAACCTGCTGGAAGACCTGCTCCTGGCAGCCCAGCGCAACCTGCAGGCTGGGCGCTCCGGCTTCTGGGCCTTTGAGATTGGCCATGTGTTCAGGCCGGACGACCAGAAGGAACGCCAGAACCTCCAGCTGGCGGGTGTGATCTGCGGCTCCCGCCAGGCCGAGCTGTGGAGCAGCAGCGGCAAACCGCAAGCCACCGACTATTTCCAGGCCCGCGGGTTACTGCAGCGCGCCCTGGGTGCACTCTCGCTGCCGTGCGAAGACCGCCCACTCCGCAACCATGCCTGGCTCCATCCCGGCCGTGCCGCCCAGGTGGTGGTGGAAGGCCGGCCGGCGGGCTGGTTCGGCCAGCTGCATCCAGAGCAGGCGGACGCCTTCGATCTGCCGCCCCACACCTACGGATTCCAGCTGGATCTGCCGGTGCTGCTGATGGCCGCCACCCGCAGCAACCGCTGGCAGCCCCGCTTTGCTGCCTACGCCACAGTGCCCGCCTCCGAACGGGACCTGGCCCTGGTGGTACCCAACAGCACCGCCAGCCACCAGCTGCTGAGTGCCATCCGCAAAGCCGGCAAACCGCTGCTGGAGCAAGCAGAACTGGTGGATCGCTACGAGGGTGATCAGGTGGGGGCTGGCTGTTGCAGCCAAGCCTTCCGGTTGCGCTACCGCGATGCCAAGCGCACCCTCACCGACAGTGAGGTGGACGCGGCCCACCAGGCGATTCGGGTAGCCCTGGAGAAGCAGTTCGGCGCGCAATTGCGCGCCTGAAGCTCAGGTGCGCTCCAGCAGAGCCACGGTTTCCACGTGGCTGGTCTGGGGGAAGAAATCCACCGGCTGCACCCGGGTGAGCCGGTAGCGGTTGTCGTGGCACAACAGCCCCAGATCCCTAGCCAAGGTGGCGGGGTTGCAGCTGATGTAGGCGATCCGAGAGGGCAGCGTGGCCACAATCGCCTCGACCGCTTGATCGCTGAGACCCTTGCGCGGCGGATCCAGCAAGAGGCCATCCGCGGCCTGCAGGCGACTGGCCAGCACTGACGCCACATCGGCCTCTTCGAACAGGGCACGCTCGAGGCCATTGCGGGCGGCATTGGAACGGGCCTGCTCCACCGAGCCGCCGTGCACCTCGAGGCCCAGCACCTGGGCCCCAGCTGCGGCGAGGGGCAGGCTGAAGGTACCGATACCGCAGTAGGCGTCCACGATCGTGCGGTTGGCCAGGGGTGCCAGACCCTCCTGGAGCAGGGGCACGATCCGCTCCGCCTGCAGCGTGTTCACCTGGAAGAACGTGTCGGCGGCAATGCGCAGGGCCTGGCCGGCAAAGCGCTCCTGCAGCCAGGGGCGGCCGCAGATCGTCTCGGTAACCGGCCCCATCACAGTGTTGGAGGCCTTGGGTTGAAGGTTGAGGCACACGCCCACCACCTCTGGCCAGCGCTGCTGCCACTGCTGGGCAAGCTCGGTGAGACCAGGCAGAACACCGTGGCTGCTCACCAGGGTGATCAACACCTCGCCGGTGTGCTGGCCCACGCGCAGGGCCAGATGGCGCAGGCCCCCTTCGCCACTGAGGTTCACATCCACGGGCCAACCGCTGGCCTCCAGGTCGGCCTTGATCGGGGCCACCAGGGCGTCGATGCGTGGATCCAGCACCGGACAGCGGGACATGTTCACGATCTTGTGGCTGCCGCGCCGGTAGTAGCCCGCACGCAACACGCCGGCGTCCGTCCGCTCGAGCGGGATCACGGCGCGGTTGCGGTATCCCAGACCATGGGCGGCTGGCCAGATGGGATCCACGGCCACCTCCAGGTGGCCGATTCGGCGGAGGGCCTGAACCACCAGGTCCTGTTTCCAACTGGCCTGGGCGGCATCGGTGGCGTGCTGCAGGGTGCAGCCACCACAGCGGTCAGCCAGGATGCAAGGGGGTTTCTGGCGGTCGGGACTGCTGCGCTCGACACCCACCAGATCGGCCTCGAGATGCCGCTTGGCCAGCCGGCGCACCCGCACGTACACCCGTTCGCCCGGAAGGGCCCCGGGGATGAACACGGCCATGCCCTGCCAGCGGCCCACCCCCTGGCCGTCGTGGCCGATGCCATCGATCTCCAGCTCCAGTTTCTCGCCAATGGCAGCGGGGTGTTGGGCCATCAGCTCAGTGCCTGTCGCGCAACCCTGACCCTATCGGTGCGTAAACACCTGCGCCGCCGAACCCGGCTCTGAGCCCGGATCTGGATAAAGTGGTCAAGCGCAAGGTGGTTTCGATGAGCGTCGTTCGGGATCTGATCCTCCAGGCAGACGATCAACTGCGCTATCCCACCGGCGGCGAACTGCGCTCGATGGTGGACTTCCTCTCGGCAGGTTCGAGCCGCTTGACGGTGGTTCGGGTTCTCACCGAGAACGAGAAGAAAATTGTGGACGAGGCCGCGCGCCAGCTGTTCAGTCGCAAGCCCGAGTATGTGGCTCCAGGCGGCAACGCCTACGGCCAGAAGCAGCGGGCCCAGTGCCTGCGTGATTTCAGCTGGTACCTGCGGCTCGTCACCTACGGCGTGCTGGCCGGCAGCACCGAGATGATCCAGAAGATTGGTCTGGAAGGCGCCCGGGAGATGTACAACAGCCTCGGCGTGCCGATGGCTGGGATGGTGGAGTCGATGCGCTGCATCAAAGAGGCCTCCCTGGTGCTGCTCAACAACGACGATGCGTCTGTGGCCGCTCCTTACTTTGATTTCCTGATTCAGGGCATGCAGACCCCCACCTGAGGCAGCTGCCCAGCGAGCAACGCATCAAGCCGGCCGAAGAGCCGGCTTTTTCATGGCCCAGCGGCGCCGCCTTCTGATCCCATGAGCCCAGTCCAAGACATTATTTGAGACTCGTTGCAGGTCTTAGACGAGACTAAAGACTCCGCGTTGCTTGCTGCTGCCTGCAACCGGCGTGCGGCCGATCGCCCCGACCATGGCACACCGTCTTG
>CANHMF010000168.1 GCA_947461705.1 Synechococcaceae cyanobacterium | reverse complement strand
TTCACTTTACTCGTTTTATCATTGCCTTCAAACTAAAGAGACTCATTTCCCCAAAGAAAAGAGGCGTAGTCAACAGCGACTCCATTGGCAGGGAAAAACTGATTAAAGACATTGAACTCTGTCTCGTCATAATGTTCTTCCGTGAGAACAAGGATTTTGGAGCCTGTCATTGGATTAACGGTTGGGCAATGTGAAGGAGTTGAACGGGAACAGTGCAGCCGCTAGGTAGGGTGATGTCAGCCACTGCCATCTGCACGCCAGAATGCTGAGTGAGCAACCTGATAGGTGGCCGAGCTCCCCCAACAGGAGTTAGCTGCGATCAATCCAGTCCGGGGTGGAACGAGCAAGGGAAAGTTGAAAATGGAAAACACAAAACCCACCAAGAAGACTCGAGTCACTGCCGGAGCCAATGCGTACGGAGATGGAGCCCTTGAATTGAGTGGGGTGGAAGTGAGTCGCTCCATTGGATCATCGAAATGAGCCATGGAGCGTGGTTTCTCCGACTTTGCCCAACAATGCCACTCTAGGCACTGCACGGAATCTAGGCTCTCACCAATGCCATGGTTTGGCGATTCTGTAACAGAAGGCTTCAAGCGATCATACTTTGATTTTGATTTCAGCCAGGACGCCTTGACCTGCCTCGCCTGGATCTCTGAACTACTGAGCAATGAACTCAAGCCCCAAGGGAAACTTGCTTGAGAGCAGCCTGGCAAAGTAATTGGAGACGGTGCGTGGATGAGCGGCAGAGACATGGGAGACGGCTTGGCATTACTGCAATCAGCTGAATATCGGCAACAGGCACGTTTCTCCAGAGGCACTGATCGTTGCGATCACGGAAGTGCGGCAGCGATTCTGAACCAGCAGACAACCGACTGAGACAATCATCCCCCACAGCACAAAGCGGCTCCTCGATCTGCTCAAAGCTGACTCATTTCCTGAGTACAATGACAATGTGACCCCCAAAGCGGGCCCAGGGCACCAGGCCTGATGGACAAGATCAGTGAAGATGGCGATCAACAATGTCCTGTCTGACCGATTCGCAACTTGGGACCAGCCTCACATGCTCCTTGGCTGCAGAGATCACAGGAAGGTCGATTGGCACCCGAAAGTGCCTGCTGAACACCAGGACTGGCAATCACTGGGTTTTCAGGAGCACTGGAAGGTGGGGCAATGCATGTGAGCAGCGCATTTGCATCCTCAATGTGGCGCCTCCCAAGCAAGTGGTCTGCATCGCGCGATACATTTGTCATAAATTGGTCGAGACCCCAGAGCCGACCGAAAGTCAGGCGTGAGGTCATGCTGGTGCCCGTTTCGTTGGGACTGCTCTCGTCCCTTCGCCCAGCCATCGGTCAGTCCCGATCTGATCGGCTTCCTGCAGGCCCTGCCGGAAAGGCCTTGGCGCCGAGAAGTGCGTTACCCCCAATCATTGCTGGTGTTGATGGCGATCCTTGGCATCCTCAGCAGCTGCCGCAGTGCCAGGGATCTGGAGCTGCCCAAGGCACCCTGTGATTCCACCTTCCTTGACCTGTTTGGGCGGGTGGAGCTCGAGGGCGTGCTGATCCAGGCAGATGCCCTCCACACCTCGCCCGCGTTTTTCAACGCGCCCCTGAAGAAAGCGCCGAGCTGCTCCTGACGGTCAAATACAACCCGCGCCGGCGGTATCAGCCGATCGTTTCCCAGTTCCGCGGGCACCGGCACTTCCCTGTCGAGATCAGCGATTTCGAGGCCAGCCATGGCCGGCAGGTGCGCTGGACTCTCCGTGCCCGCAATGACACAGCCGCCATCCGTGATCGCTGGGCTGGTGCCAGCTGGATCATCGAGCTGGTGAACACGGGACGACGCAACGGCATGCCGTTTCAGCACGTTCACTTGTTTTCAGGTGATCCAGCGCACCTCTCGGTGCGACACCACCCTGCGCACCAGCCCAAAAGCATTGCTCCGTCTGGTGCGGCAGCGCTGGGCAGGCTGGTTCGCAGAAGCCTGGCGGCTACCAAAACCAGTGGCACTGGCCCCGGGACACCCAACTTGGCAAGGACGCCCATTGAAACGGAGTTCAGGTGCTGGCCCTGCTGCCGACCTTGATTCTCAACCTACTGCGCTGCAAAGGTTTTCGCTCAATCCGTGCGGGCCTGATGGCCGTGGCACACGCCATCAGGCGGATGCTCGCCTGGGTTGGCGTCAGCCCACAAGAAACAGGGTGAATGGACGTTTCAGTCAGCCCTGGTTGAGACCCCGGTCGGGAGGTGGGTTCGGGAGCGAACGGCGTGGTGCCAGCAGGTTGTTGAAAGGAGAACGGGTTTTAAGCACCTCAACGTCCAGGTATCCACCTGACCACTGACATCGACAACGCCACTCGCCTGGCTCGCGATCCGGGGCAACGACTTCAGAAACCTCTTCAATGGGCATCCGATTGCCATGGCCAGCCACTGAGGCAGCGGTGGTTATGAGGTAGCAACAGCTCTGCAGACCCCGCTGGCCACCCTGGGGGCCCATGCACAGCATCGGAAGCCATCCTCCAGGCCCTAGGGGAGCTCCCCAGGGCCCACTGATCGGCCATGATGCTGGCCCATCAGCATGCCCATGGCCCCCGCCAGGGCCGCCAGCAGCAACGGCAGCTCGCCCCAGCGGCCGTAGAAGCTGAGGGATTGGCGCGGCTGCACCTGCACCGGCAACGTGGCCGGCTCACCAGCCGGCAATTGCCGCTGCACCACCCCGGCAGGATCAACAGCCAGGCTCGGCCCCGTGTTGGCCGCACTCACCAGCCAACGGCTGGTTTCGATCGCCCGCAGTTGCGCCAGCGCTGCAAATTGCCGCTGCAACTGGGCGGGATAGGGGTCGAGATTGGCACTGGCCAGCAACCAGCCGGCACCCTCCCGCGTGGCCGCTGCCAAGGCCGTGCCATCGGCCACCTCGTAGCAGATGGCCACGCCGATGGAGCCCAATGGCCGACTCAACAGACGCGATGGCGCCCCAGGGGACAGCCCCCCCACTGCGGAGAGCCCCGCCCACTCCACCAGGCCACTGAGGGGCACCCACTCCCCCAAGGGCACCAGGCGGTGCTTATCCACGCCGCCCTGGGGCTGCTGTTGGCCCGCGGGAAACGCCAGCAAAGCACTGCGGAGTTGCTCATCCGCCAGGCGAAAGCCCCCCGTGAGCACCTCCACCGCCGCGGGCTGAGGCAAGGACTGGCCCAGGGCCAGGGCGCCCTCGGGCAGCACCAAGGCCGAGGCCCCGCGGGCTTCAGCCTCCTCCTGGGCGCCCATCAACCGACGCAGCAACAGCTGCTGCTGGACAACTTCGAACTTGTGCCGGGTTGGGATGGCGGGCTGGAGCAGCAGCAGCGTTCGTTCGGACTCCAGGCTTGCCTGCCGCTGCAAGGGCTGCAGCAACTGCCAGCCCCAGAGATGCAGCACCAGCACCGCCGCCAGCCAGGCCATGGCCCAGCGCCA
>CANHMF010000167.1 GCA_947461705.1 Synechococcaceae cyanobacterium | reverse complement strand
TGATCGAGTTGCTGGCGGCGCTGCAGGGATTCCTGCTCCAGCTGCTGACGGCGCTGGCCGAACTGCTGTTCCATCTGGGCCAGGCGCGCCTGATGCTCCTGCTCCGTCTTGGCCAGCTGTTGGCGAGCCTGGCCGATCATCTGTTCGCACTGCTGGCGGGCCTGGTCCCGCAATTCAGCCACCTGGCGCTCGGCCTCTTGGCGGATCGACTGGCTGTTGATCAGCTGTTCCCGTTGCTGGCGGGCTTGGTTGAGGATGTCCTCCGCCTGCTGGCGCGCCTGGCCGATGAACTCGTCCTTCTGGCGAACCAGGTCCTCCGCCTTGGAGAGCTGGGGCGGCAGGGCTTCCCGCACCGCATCCATGGCCTCGATGGCGTCCTGTTCGTTTACGAGACGGCCACCGCTGAACGGCACGCGGGTGCCATCCAGGACGATCTCCTCGAGCTGATCCAGTTGATCCAGCACGGAGGTGAGCTGCGCCTCGGTCATCACACCTGGTCGGGGGATGTCCGATTAAAGAGCCTGGCCAGATCCTTGGCCACTCCCGGCGGCACCATGTGGGCCACAGGACCGCCAAACCGGGCCACTTCCTTCACCACGGAGCTGCTCAGGAAGCTGTGGGCCGTGGCCGTGGCCATGAACAGCGTTTCCAGCTGGGGCGCCAGGCTCTTGTTGGTGTGGGCGATCTGGAGTTCGAACTCGAAGTCGCTCATGGCCCGCAGTCCCCTCAGGATCACACCGGCTCCGGTGGCCCTGGCGAAGTCCACCGTCAGGCCGTCAAAACCAGCCACTTCCACGGCAGGGAGATGGGCCGTGGCACCGCGGATCTGCTCCAACCGTTGCTCCACGCTGAAGCAGGGGTTCTTGCTGGGGTTCTGCAACACCGCCACCACCAGCCCGTCAAACAGCTGGGAGGCCCGCTCGATCAGGTCCAGGTGTCCGAGTGTGAGCGGATCGAAGCTGCCGGGATAGAGAGCCTTCATTGCCGCCCTCGTTGTGGGGCTGTCCGGGGTCGCTGGATCCTATGGAGGGCAGCGCCGCGGAGGGATGGGGTTTCTAGAGTCGGACCCAGCCCTGAGAGCACCGCCATGGCCCTGAACGCCGAAGCCAAGAAGACCCTCCTGCGCAAGATCCCCCACGGTGTATTCATCTGCGGTGTCGCGGAAGGTGATGACGTCAATGGCTTCACCGCCAGCTGGGTAACCCAGGGCTCCTTCGAGCCGCCCCTGGTGGTGATGGCCGTGCGCGCCGACAGCACCAGCAACGGCATCATCCAGCGCACGCGCAAATTCGCCCTAAATGTGCTTGCGGCAGATCAGAAGGATCTCGCCGCGGTGTTCTTCAAACCCCAGAAGGCCATCGGTGGACGTTTCGACGCCGCCCCCTTCAGCTTGGGAGAGCTGGGGCTGCCGATCCTCAACGATGCCCTCGGGGCCGTGGAATGCGACTTGGTGGGAGAGGTGGCCGCTGGCGATCACACCGTGTTTGTTGGTGAGGTGAAACGTGCCACCCTCCACCGTGATGCAGCGGCCCTGGAACTCAGCAGCACCGGCTGGCAATACGGCGGCTGAGTGACCCTGCCGGAGCCCGCGGGGGCCTGCCAACGCCCCCTGCTGCAACAAGCGGACCGTCTCAAGGCCCGGCTCAAGGACATTCCCTCGGAGCCGGGTTGTTATCTGATGCGCGATGGCGAGGATCGCATCCTCTACATCGGCAAAGCCAAAGTGTTGCGCCAGCGGGTGCGCAGCTATTTCCAGAGTGGCAGTGGCCATAGCCACAGCCCGCGCATCGCCCTGATGGTGCGGCAGGTGTGCGAGATCGAATTCATCGTTACCGACAGCGAGGCGGAGGCCTTGGCCCTGGAGGCCAATCTGATCAAGAACCATCAGCCTCACTTCAACGTGTTGCTGAAGGATGACAAGAAATACCCCTACCTCTGCATCACCTGGAGTGAGGACTACCCGCGTATCTTCATCACCCGGCGGCGGCGTTTTCGCTCACCTCTGGACCGTTTCTACGGCCCCTATGTGGATGTGGGCCTGCTGCGCCGCACCCTCGGCCTGGTGAAACGCGTGTTTCCATTGCGCCAGCGGCCTCAACCGCTATATCGCGAGCGCACCTGCCTCAACTACGACATCGGCCGCTGTCCGGGGGTCTGCCAGGAGAAGATCAGTTCGGATGCCTATCACCAGACCCTGCGGCAGGTGGCCATGGTGTTCCAGGGGCGCAACGATGAGTTGCTGGAGCTGCTGCGGGAGCAGATGCAGCGCTATGCCGAGCGGCTCGATTACGAGAGTGCCGCGCGGGTGCGCGACCAGCTGCAGGGCCTGGATGCTCTCACGGCCGACCAGAAGATGAGCCTGGGCGACAGTTCCGTGAGCCGCGATGTGATTGCCCTGGCGGCGGACGAGCGGGTGGCCGCCGTACAGCTGTTCCAGATGCGGGCCGGCAAGCTCGTCGGTCGGCTCGGCTACACGGCCGATTCCCTGGGCCTGCCCGCTGCGGACATGGGTGCTGGCGGTGACTTGCCACCGAGTCCTGAACTGCAGCAGGGCCTGGGCCTGATCCTGCAACGGGTGATTGAAGAGCACTACAGCCAGGTGGAGGGGGTGGAAATCCCACCCGAGCTGCTGGTGCAGTACCCCCTGCCGCAGCAGGCCCTGATCGAGGACTGGCTCAGCGATGTGCGGGGCCGCAAAGTGCGGTTGGCGGTGCCACAGCGCTCCCAGAAAGCCGATCTGGTGGAGCTGGTGGAACGCAACGCCAACTACGAACTGCAGCGGGCCCAGAGGGCCAGTGAACAGAACCTGCTGGCCACGGAAGACCTGGCCCAATTACTCGAGCTCTCCTCTCCCCCCCGGCGCATCGAGGGCTACGACATCAGCCACATCCAGGGCAGTGATGCGGTGGCCTCCCAGGTGGTGTTCATCGATGGGTTGCCGGCCAAGCAGCATTACCGCAAGTACAAGATCCAGAGCAGCTCCATCCGCGCCGGCCACTCCGACGACTTCATGGCCATGGCGGAGATCATGCGCCGGCGATTCCGCCGCTGGGCCCAGGCCAAGGCGGAGGGAGCCGATCTGCGAGCCCTGCGCCGGGCCGCAGGCAGCGCCCTGCATACCGGTGGGCTCAATGACTGGCCAGATGTGGTGATGATCGACGGCGGCAAGGGCCAGCTCTCGGCCGTGATGGAGGCCCTACGGGAGCTCAACCTGGATGAGGAGCTGGTGGTGTGCTCCCTGGCCAAGCAGCGGGAGGAGGTGTTTGTGCCAGGTGCCAAGCAACCCCTGGAGAGCGAGCCGGAACAGCTGGGGATCCAGTTGTTGCGACGTCTGCGGGATGAAGCCCACCGGTTTGCTTTGAGTTTCCATCGCCAGCAGCGGGGAGAGCGCATGAAGCGCTCGCGTCTGTCAGAGATTCCCGGTCTCGGCCCCAAGCGGATCAAGGAGTTGCTGGCCCACGTCCGCTCGATCGATGCCATTCAGCTGGCGAGCGTGGAGGCCCTGGCAGCCGCTCCCGGCCTGGGTCCAGGATT
>CANHMF010000166.1 GCA_947461705.1 Synechococcaceae cyanobacterium | reverse complement strand
CTCGATGAACACCTTCTTGCGCTGCTCTTCGGGCGTGGGAGCCGCCACCGGCTCCATCACGCGCTGGCCTTCACCCTTGGCGGGGTCGTACCCCATGTCCACCACAAAATTACGCAGCAGGGTGATCTGCTGGCCTTGCTCCACGGTTTTCACGGAGCTCAGCACCGAGGCAGCGTTGGCGGAGAGCTGGTAGCCCTCGGGGATGGGGGCCACCAAGCCGGCAGCCATCCACTGGCCCAGTTGATACCAGAAGCCGAGCTTGATATTCACCGACCAGGTGGAATAGGTGCGGCCAATGGGGGTATCACTGCTATTGGCCAGGTCGCACATCACCTGGCTCTGCTCGGCGAAACTCATCGCCTTGATCTGATTGAGCACCGGCTCCGCGAACTGCATGCGGGCCGCCCCAGGGGCTGCAATCGTGATCGTGGAGCCCATCTCGAGGTACGCGTACCAGATCAGCGCCAGTTGGTCTTCGGCGCTGAGCAGGCGGAAACGCGCGGTGATGGCCGGAACCACATCCGCCGAGAGGGTGTCAGGAAAGATCTGGGCAGCCTTCTCAAGCGTGAACATCGGCAACAGCCCCGTTTGTAAAGGAGTTTTACAAACCCTAGGTCATGACCGGGGCAACTTGGCTATGCGGTGATTAAATCCCGCAGCTCTGGCGCTCGTGCGCACTTGGCTGCAGCACATCCGTCCCAGGGTGCAGGCCGGCCAGGCTCAGCTGGAGCCGGGCGCCTGGGGCAGCCTCACGCTCCAGCGGGACACCTGCGACAGAGCTTCGCTGCCATCGATGCGGATGAGGCAGCGGCTCGTATCGCCGTGATCCCCCTCCCCCACGAACACGGCCGGAACCCAGCCCTTGGAGGAGCTCAGATAGTCCACCTTGGTGCCGGGTGTGGTGTCGAAATACGGAGTGCCCATCCCCTGAAGCTAGGCCGGAAACAACGCATCGAGCTCGAGATCGTGGCGGCGCAGGAGGGCAAAGATGGTGCCCGCATTGCCCCGGCACACCCGCAGCACAGGAGTGAGCACGGTGATGTCCAGCCAGGCCGGAAAGCTCTGGCGTACCTGGGCCAACACCGCGGGGCGAACCTGGCCCAGCTGAGGGCCGATCCAGCCGCCGCGCTCGAAGGTCACGTTGATGCGCTGACCGCCGGCCAGGTCAAGCCGGGCCACCACGCTCACCGCCGCCAGCGCGCCAAGCGGACCCTTGAGGCGCAGCAGGTTCAGGCCTCGCTGCCGCTGGGGATCCAGCACCTGCAGGTTCTCGAGCCAGGGGGCCTGCTGCAGCCAGGGTTGGCTGGCACTGCTCCAGCGCAGCTCCCACACACCGCGCAGCAGGTGCCCATCGCGGCTCAGGTTCGCCGGTTGCTCCCGTTCCAGCTGCTCCACCAGGACCGGGATTCGGCTGGACCGGGGCGCCTGGTGCAGCAGGTGCAGCAGCTCATCCATGAAGCACCTGCGCAATGGCACCCACCAGGGCCATCACCAGCAGCACCACACTGCTGAGGAAGCTGATGCCAAACCCGGGCCCCCGCTTCTCGGGTGCCTGGATGTAGCCCACGGCATAGGCAAGCCGACCGGCCACCCAGAGGATGCCCAGCACCGCCGCCACACTGGCCTGGCTCACCAGGCTGGCCAGCCAGAAGCAGGGCAGGAAGAAAACCAGTTGCTCCAGGGTGTTCTGCTGCACCCGCAGAACCCGCTCAAATTCCGGCGGGCCGCTGGTGGCGGGGGGCATCACCTTGTGCTGGAAGCGGGCCTTGCCCACCAACAGGGCGGTGCCCTGATAGAGCACGAGGGCCGCCACGCTGATCAACGTGGGGATGGCAAGGCTGGTCATGGGGGAAGCGGCATTCCGATCGCCTCCACTCTGGCTAGGACTGCGACAGACCCTCGCCACTCCCCCCATGACAGGCCTGCATCGGCACCGCTGGGCCCTGGCCCTAACCCTCCTGGTGGTGGGGGGCGAATGGGCTGGTGCTACAGCCTGGGCCCGGCCAAACCCAGGGGGGCTGGGGGGTCCGCGTTCCGGCCTGGGCGTGCGACCTGGAGCCGGCGTAGGAGCACCGGGCGCTGGGGTGTATCGCGGTGTGGGTGCACCAGGCGTGGGGGCTTGGGGACGCGGTGGCTACTGGGGTGCACGCACCTGGAACACCGGCTGGTACCGCGTGTCACCCACCGGCTGGGGCTGGTGGGGTCCCAGCGCAGCGGCCTGGGGCATCAGCAGCCTGGCGACCGCCGCCACAGTGACCAGCCTGGTGAATACCGCCGTCGAGCAGCAATCCACGCTGATCGTGGTGCCACAAACCAGCATCCAGCTGGACTACAGCTCCGTGCAGGGGATGGCCCCCAGCAGCGCCACGTTCCGCTATGCCGTGGCCGGCGGCGCCTATCAACTGGGTCAGGTGGAGTGCAAGCAGGGCCTGCTCAATGGCTTCGCCCCCACCACAGCCGATCAGGCCCAGCTGGTCAACGCGGTGTGCCAGGTGGCCTACGGCGCGGCCTGATTCCCTCACTTCAAGGTGAGCGTGGCTCCCTGGCCGGGGGGTGGCGCCAGGGTCAGCTCGGCTCCGCTGAGGGGCCCGTAGAGCTGAAGCAGGGCCTGTTTGTACTGCGATTCGGTGATCACCTCCTCATCCACCAGTTGGCGCAGATTCTCCATGCGGGTGCGGATGATCGCATCCTTGAGCAGGGGCTGGCAACTGAACTGCTGATGACTTCGCGCCAGAGGAATATTCAGGCTCACCATGGCCAGCAGCGAGCTCTGATTGCCGATGGAGGCGTTGCCACTGGACTGGGACACGCTCACACTGTTGCCCCATTGATCGGGGTAGGCCCCAGCGGACACACTGAGATTCGGCAGGGCTCCACCATCGGAATTGCAGCGCACATTCCCCAGATCAATCGACACCCGAGAGCCCTGAGGGAACTGCTGATTGGGAGCCAGATAAATCTGGGCTAGGGCGACTTGCGGGCCGAGGCAGATGCAGCAGGCAACCAGCGGGAGCAGATCCGCACGTGAAGCAGGCTTTGCAGGGAGGTACCGCATACATAGAACGTCTGATTGGCTGTCCCCACGCTGTAGGGGATCACACGGCTGGCTCCAGGCCCCAGGCGAAACACCGAGGGCCGCAGGCGGATCAGGGCTTCGGCCTCGGACACGGGGAAGGGGGTAAGCGCCGCCGTAGGGCGCCCCTGCACCTGGCGCTCTGGAAACACCTGTAACGCAATCCGCATCACACGGTCGCTGGTGTTGCTCACCTGCAGCTGGCCGCGCCGGGTTTCAAGCCGCATCGGAGCCAGGCCAAGGGCCATGGAGCTGCCGGCCAGCAGCAACCCCATCGCCGAGCAGCCAAGACCCAAGGCGATAGCCTTACTTCTTGCCATCATCGGTGCACGTCACTGTGGTAACGGCGCTATAGGTGCCGTTGGCAAACTTGCTGTTGCTGGCTGCAGTGAAACGCACATCTACGCTGGCCTTGGCAATGCTCCCATCGGCGTCTAGTTTCAGAGCCTGAGGATTGAGGTCATAGGGGCCACT
>CANHMF010000165.1 GCA_947461705.1 Synechococcaceae cyanobacterium | reverse complement strand
GGCGCCGTTCTATCGGCACCTACTAGTGGTCGCATTTGGCTGTGCTCGCGGGTTGCGACCATCAACATGTTGCTCCAGCGGAACACGCCGGTGTAGCCATGATCAATCAACTGAACCGGCCAGGTGCCCGTAGCGTCTTCAAGCTGGAGAGAACCATCCATGCTGCGGCGGAACTGGTAGCGTCGTCCATCGGGAAAGATCACCGCGTAGCGTTGGAGATTGCCTTGGCGACTCACGACCCGGATTTCGCAGGGACCGTCATAGATGCCTTGCGCTTGTTGGTTCAGGCTGCAGCGTGCTGCCTGCCTTTCGTTGTCGGCATAGCCAGTTGCTGTTGAACCAAATAGCTGCTGGGTCACGTTCGTGTTCGTGGTCCACTTCCGTGAGCCATCACTCCAACATTTCCGCTCCGGAACGCTGCAGAGTGTGCCATCGCTGAGCTGGAACTCCGAAGACCAGGGCCTGCCACTCTGCTGGGCGGAAATCCTCAGGCCAGCAGCGTTACCTAGATAGCGCTGTGTCAAGGAGATCGAGGCCCCCTGGTTGTCGAAGCAACGCTGGGCATTGCGATCGCAGAGCACCCCAGGGGAGGGATTGCTGATGGAACTGCCGAACCACTGGGCCTTGGCCGGGGCGTTGACCAGGGATGCTCCTGCGAGCAGCAAGGCGACCGAGAAGGGAGCGGCAGGTGATCGGGCCATGACGTATGGACTTCTGCAGCGGAACGAAACGCGATCATCGTTCGAACGCTGGACTATAAAGACCATGATGCAACTGATCTGCCACTCATATGCCCTGGCCTATCAATCTCAAGATCTCCTAGTAGAAACGCTCGGCGATCGAGGCGGTACTTTGGCAGGTGTTCTCCACCACTAAGCTCTACTACTGCGTCAGGACGTGGGCCTGATTAAACATTGGCAGATAGGCGACCTATAGATTGGGGAGATTGAGCTCTGAATTATTGATCAGAACAAGCCCGCCGTAGCTGATCGGCTTGCGGTCCAGCTTGATCTCAAGCGCTTCGCCTGGGTTGAGGTTGAGCGTCGGGGTGGAGCTGAGTTTGCAGCAACGTTCCTAGGGTTGAGGGATGACGTGAACGCATAGGAGAGAAGCTTGGAGCGAACGTCCGCTGATCGCCAGGCAGCCCTAGCGGTGCCACTGCACTTGTTGTGGAGTCGGCTAGGCCAGCGGCAGCTGAGGCCTGAGCTGATGGATCAGCCTGACCTCGATCCCCAGATGCATCAGGAGGCCCTGCTTGGCCTGGCCCGCATCAATGCGTTGACCGGCAGTGCCGCCTGCTTCTTCCCCGCCATCCGTCGCCTGGCGAGGCAGGCACCCACGCAGAGACTGCGCCTCCTCGATGTTGCCTGCGGTGGGGGCGACACGGTACGGGCCATCTGTCGCATGGGCCAGCGAGAGGGGATCGATCTGGAGGTGCATGGCTGCGACGTCAGCGCCGAAGCTGTCGCCCTCGCCAACGCAGCAGCCAGGGCGGAGAGCCTGGAGGCCCAGTTCTTCCAGGCCGATGCGATCAGTGCCCCTCTCCCCGGTGGGTATCACCTGATCACCACGTCGCTGTTTTTGCATCACCTCAGCGAGCCGGACGCCGAAACCCTGCTGCGCTCGATGGCCGCCGCCACACTGGATCAGCTGTTGGTGCACGATCTGATCCGCAGCCACCTGGATCTGTTGCTTACATGGATCGGCACGCGGCTGCTCAGTCGCTCCCCGATCGTGCAGATCGACGGTCCACTCTCGGTGGGGGGTGCCTTTCGGCTCGACGAAGTGGCGCATCTGGCCACCGTCGCTGGTCTGGCGGGCGCGCAGATCACCCGGTTCTGGCCCGAGCGCTTCCTGCTGTCCTGGACTCGAGATGCCCTCAGCACTTGATCCGCTTTTACAGCAGCTCGCGCCCTGCTGGGATGTGGTGGTTGTGGGTGCTGGACCGGCAGGCTCCCTCGTGGCCCATGGCCTCGCCAGTTCTGGAGTGCGGGTGCTGCTGGTGGAGCAGCGGCTCTTCCCCCGTTGGAAAGTCTGTGGGGCCTGCCTCAGTCCGCAGGCCCTGGCAGCCCTTGAGGCCGCCGGACTCGCAGAGCTGGTGGCGGCGCATGGTGGGCTTGCTCTGCAGCAGCTGCAGCTGGGGGTTGCTGGCCTCGTGAGCCCGATCACCCTGGGGGCAGGCCGGGTCCTGTCCCGGGCCAGATTGGATCAGGCGCTGATGGAAGCCGCTGTTGCCGCTGGTGCCTTGGTTTTGACGGGTACTCGGGCCGTTCTG
Source organism: Synechococcaceae cyanobacterium (assembly GCA_947461705.1). Classification (GTDB taxonomy): domain Bacteria; phylum Cyanobacteriota; class Cyanobacteriia; order PCC-6307; family Cyanobiaceae; genus Vulcanococcus. The sequence continues at coordinate 1,287 of CANHMF010000165.1, read as the reverse complement.
GGTGCAGCCGCCGCAGGCACTGAGCCTTGCCGGGAGGTGGTGCTGCAACAAGGCAGCCAGAGGCGGAGTGTCAGCGCCAAGGTGGTGCTGATCGCGGCTGGTCTCACCCACCGCTGCCTGCAAGGCGAGGAGAAGTACAGCACCAAGATCGACCCCCACAGCCGTGTGGGGGCTGGTTGTGTTCTGCCTGGAGAAGCCGCCGGGCTTGCGCCCGGTGTTCTGCAGATGGCTGTGGGCCGAGGTGGGTACGTGGGTCTGGTGCGGGTGGAGGGTGGAGAGATCAACCTGGCCTGTGCCGTCGATCGCGCCTTGCTGCAATCCAGTGGCGGTGCGGCCGGGGCCTGCAAGACAATTCTGGCGGAAGCGGGCTTTGCGTCGCTGCCCGCCATCGACCAAGCGGCCTGGCAGCTCACCGCAGCGCTGAGCCGCCGCACACGCCCGCTGGCTGGCCACCGGCTGCTGCTGCTGGGTGATGCCGCCGGCTATGTGGAGCCCTTCACCGGCGAAGGCATGGGCTGGGCTCTGACCTCCTCACTCGCTGCCCTACCCCTTGTGCTGCGCGCATTGGAGCACTGGGATGGCGCGATCGAGGCGGATTGGAAGCGCCTTCACCACCGCTGGGTGACGCGGCGGCAGACCTTCTGCCGCGCTCTGGCGCTGGTATTGCGGCACCCCGAGGCAAGCTGGGGACTGCACCGGATAGCGAGGACTTTCCCCTCGATCACCGGCTCCATGATTGAGCATCTACAACGGCCCGTCCTGCCTTGCTCGACGGACTGATCGATCATGCCCCTGTCCTTGCTTGGTCTCGGCACTGCGGTGCCGGAGTGGCGCCTCAGTCAGCGTGAAGCCCTGGCCCTAGCACCGCAGATGGGCAGTGCCAGCCCCCGTCAGCAACGTTTGCTGGAGCGGATCTACCAACGCTCGGGGGTGTCGCACCGCCATTGCATTCCCCTCTCACAGTCCACCAACCCCTCCACGGCCGAACGAATGCGGCGCTACCAGCCGGCGGCGCTGGATCTGGCCCTGCGCGCATCTCGTCTGGCCCTGGAGGATGCCGGCATCGATGCAAGCACGGTCACACATCTGATCACCGTTTCGTGCACTGGATTCAGCGCTCCTGGCTTCGACCTGGCCCTGATCTCAAGCCTGCCATTGGCCATGGATGTGGCCCGCACCCATGTGGGCTTCATGGGTTGCCATGGGGCGTTCAACGGCCTGCGGGTGGCTCAGGCCTTCGTGGAGGCCGATCCCAGCGCCTGTGTGCTGCTGTGTGCGGTGGAGCTT
>CANHMF010000164.1 GCA_947461705.1 Synechococcaceae cyanobacterium | reverse complement strand
GATCGCGGGGCAGGCTCATGCGCTCGTGCTCTGCCTTCTTGTGCAGGATCGCCATGCGGGTTTCCAGATCCGGAGCCTGGATATCGGCGATCAGGCCCATGGAGAAGCGGGAGATCAACCGCTCCTGCAGCCGCGGGATCTGGCTGGGGGGCCGATCACTCGCGATCACGATCTGGCGACCCGCCTCATGCAGGGCATTGAAGGTGTGGAAGAACTCCTCCTGGGTGTACTCCTTGCCCTCGATGAACTGGATGTCGTCCACCAGGATCAGGTCAGCGGCGCGGTAGCGATCGCGGAACTTCTGCATGCCGTCCTTGCGGATGGCCTGAATCAGGTCGTTGGTGAAGGTTTCGGTGCTCACGTAGGCCACGCGGGCCTCGGGGTCGATCTCCAGGCGGTAGTGACCGATGGCCTGCATCAGGTGGGTCTTGCCCAGACCCACACCGCCGCAGATGAACAGCGGGTTGAACTCACGGCCGGGGGCCTCGGCCACCGCCAGAGCCGCCGCATGGGCCATGCGGCTGTTGGGGCCCACCACAAAGCGGTTGAACACGTAGCGGGGGTTCAACCCCGGCGCCAACTTGCGCGGGGCCTCACCGGTGGCGGTGGGCCCATGCATGGCAGGAGCGCGGGACTCCCCCGTGGGTGACGCCTCACCGGGTGCCAACGCCCCGGCAAAGGCCTGCATCGTGGCCGAGCCTTCAGCCTCAGCCGTGGCCTCCACGGCAACACCCACCGGACGCCCCGCCAGCTCCGAGGCCACCGCGGCGATCGTGGTGAGGTAGTTCTTGCGGAGCCAGCCGCAGGCAAAGGCATTGGGGGCCAGCAGCTGCAGCTGGTCGGCCTCAAAACCGGCGCAACGGGCCGGCCGGATCCAGGTTTCAAAGGTGGGCTTGGACAGGTTGCCCTGGAGGGCCTCCTGAACCTGGTGCCACAGCTGTTCTCCCTGCTGCACCGTCACGCCACGCCCGAGCTGACGAATATACGGTCGTCCCCCTGGCAGCTCGGTCTTAAATGATGCGCATCACGACCTGGCCCCCAAGCCCGCCTGCATGGCCCGATTGATGCGTGTGCGCCGCCGCGCAGCCCTGATCAGCACCCTGCTGGGCGCCAGCCTGCTGGCGGCCTGCAACACCACGCTGCCCGGCCTGCCGGGGGGCCGCGGGGGCGATCCCACCCGGGTGAGCGATGCGCCGGCGGCTCCTCCCCTGCAACCCGGCACCAGCTTCATCGTCAATGCCGTGGACAAGGTGGGTCCGGCCGTGGTGCGGATCGACACGGTGCGGCGGGTGGTGAACCCCCTGGGCGGCCTGTTCGGCGGGGGCCCATCGGTGCAGCAGCAACAGGGCCAGGGCTCCGGCTTCATCACCCGGTCCGACGGGGTGATCCTCACCAATGCCCACGTGGTGGAGGGGGCCAATGAGGTGGGGGTGACGCTGCCGGATGGCCGCAGCTTCAGCGGCAAGGTGCTGGGCACAGACCCCGTCACCGACGTGGCCGTGGTGAAGGTGGCCGCCAGCAACCTGCCGGTGGCGCCCCTGGGGGATTCCACCAAGGTGCGTCCAGGTGAATGGGCCATCGCGATCGGCAACCCCCTGGGCCTGGATAACACCGTGACCGCCGGGATCATCAGCGCCGTGCAGCGCACCAATGCCGTGGGCGAAGGCCAGCGGGTGCCCTACCTGCAGACCGACGCCGCGGTGAACCCCGGCAACAGTGGCGGTCCCTTGATCAACGACCGCGGCCAGGTGATCGGCATCAACACCGCCATCCGCCAGGCCCCAGGGGCCGGCCTGAGCTTCGCGATCCCGATCAACCTGGGACGCCAGATCGCTGCCCAGATCCTCGAGCGGGGCCGTGCCTCCCACCCCTACATCGGCGTGCGCCTGCAGGCCCTCACCCCGCAGCTGGCCCGGGAGGTGAATGCCACCAATGCCGAGTGCAAGCTGCCCGAAATCAATGGCGTGGTGGTGGTGGAGGTGATGCCTGGCAGTCCTGCCGATCGCAGTGGCATGCGCCCCTGCGACCTGATCGAAACCGTGGGCGACAGCACCGTGGACAACCCCTCGGAAGTGCAGGTGGCGGTGGATCAGGGCCAGGTGGGCGAGGCCCTGCCCGTGAAGGTGCGCCGCGGCGGACGCAACCTCAGACTCCAGCTGCAACCGGCAGAGCTGCCACGCCAGCGCTGAGGGGCATGGGGGGCCGGCAGGTGGTGGTGATGGCCCGCTGGCCCGCACCAGGGCGCTGCAAGCGGCGCCTGGCCATCACCAGCGGTGCCGTCGCCGCCGCCCGAGTGCAGCAGCGCCTCACCGCCCACACCCTGGCCACGGCCCGCCAGGCCGCTGATCAAGTCCAGGCCGATCTGCTGCTGGCGGCCGATGGGCTGGGACCACGGGCCCTGAGCCGCTGGGGCCGGGCGCTGGGGGCCGATGCGGCCGTGCTGCAGGGGCACGGCAGCCTGGGCCGACGCATGCAGGGCCAACTACGGCGCCGCTTCCAGCAGGGGGCCCAGCAGGTGGTGCTGATTGGCACCGATCTGCCGGGCCTGGAGGTAGCGGATCTCACGGTGGCCTTCGACCGCCTCCAGCAGCATCCCGTGGTCCTGGGTCCGGCGGCCGATGGCGGCTATTGGTTGATCGGCCTGACCCGCAGCGGATTTGAACAGGCGGGAGCCGCCCTGATGGCCGGCATGCCCTGGGGCAGCAGCACCGTGCTGCAGGCCACGCTCGAGGCCGCCGCGGCCCGCAAGCTCAAGCCCGCTCTGCTGCGCCAGCAGCACGACATCGACCGCCACGCCGACCTCGCCCCATGGATGCCATCGCGCCGCCGCCGTTAGCGCCCTTGGCGGTGCTGATCCCAGCACTGAACGAGGCCCAACGGCTGCCGGCCCTGCTGGCCGACCTGCAACAGGCACCACCGGGCTTGCTGCGGGAGACGCTGGTGGTGGATGGGGGCAGCAGCGATGGCACCGCCGCCCTGGCCCGGCTGGCGGGAGCCCGGTTGCTACACAGCCCCCGGGGCCGGGGCCACCAACTGGCCCTCGCGGCGGCCCACACGGCTGCCCCGTGGCTGCTGGTGCTGCATGCCGATGCCCGCTTGCCCCAGGGCTGGGCCACGGCGATCGCGGCGGCGGTGGCCCAACCCGCCGCGGCCTGGAGCTTCAACCTCGCCATCGATGCACCAGGGCTGCCGATCCGGCTGCTGGAGCTGGCGGTGGCCCTGCGCAGCCGCCTGGGCCAATGCCCCTACGGCGACCAGGGCCTGTTGCTGCCAAGCCAGCTCTATGCCGCAGCGGGGGGCTTCGCCCCGATCCCGCTGATGGAGGATCTCGATCTGGTGCAACGGCTACGGCCCCTCACCCGCCTGCGCTGCCTGCAGCGCCCCCTACGGGTGGACGGTCGCCGCTGGCGCGAGCACGGCGTGGTGGCGGTGGCCTGGCGGAACTGGCAGCTCAGGCGCGCCTGGCGTCGCGGGGCCAGCCCTGCAGACCTGGCGCAGCGCTACTACGGGGAGTACCAGAAAGCGCAGCGCTTCTGCTGGGGTTCCAGCTCCCAGCCCTGGGCGCTGTAAAAGCCCACCACGCCAGGGTCGGCGAACAGGCTGATGCGCTCCACCTGCATCGCCTTGAGCAGATCGAGCACGTACACCATCAACTGCTTACCCAGGCCCGCCCCCTGGTAGAGGGGGTGCACCGCCACATCCCACACGGTGGCTTCAATCACCCCATCGCCGGTGCAGCGGGCGAAGCCCACCAGCCGGGGGAAGCGGGG
>CANHMF010000163.1 GCA_947461705.1 Synechococcaceae cyanobacterium | reverse complement strand
GTGGTTGATCCTCACGCCATTCCTGGTGCTGCGGCCGTTCGTGCGGGATGCCTGGAGGGTCGCCCTGCACCGCTCCCTGGGAACCCTGGCCGGCGTCGCGCTGGTGATCCTGGTGGCCCCAGCCCTGCCCCACACCCTCCCCCTTCAGGTGCCGGCCATCGCCTTGGCGGCGATCGCAGCGGTGATTGCCGCCCGCAAAGGCCATCCAGCCCTGATGGTCACCGTTCTCACGGCCACGATTGTGCTGTTCAACAGCAACGCCAGCGACCTGCCGCTGATGGCTGACAAACGTCTGCTTGCCTGTGCCATCGGCATCGCCATCAGCCTGGGCGTGATGGCCCTCGCCCACCCGATTGAGCAGCGCTTCCGGGCAGTCCGGGGCGGAGAGGTCCATTGATCGCTCCACAAGGGAGTCTGCCAAGCCCGCGACGGGTGGCTGTCCGCCGAGGTTCCCGGAAGCCCCACGGTGGTGCGGGCCACGCCGCTGCGGCTCACCGGAATGTTGAACGAGCCGCCCCGCCCGCCAACGGAGGCGGAAGCCCATGGCGATCAGCAGCTCTTGATGCAGTAGCTGCCCGAACTGACCCAACCCAGCGGGCAGGAGTTGCCGGTTTTTTGGATCGCCTCGCGCTCAGTGGATCCCGCCGCAGCCGCCCAGGGCTTGAGTGACGCCACCGCTGTGGGATCGGCCCGCCAGCGTGGGTGGAATGGGAATCCCGCCGTGCTGATGAACCGCTTCTGCCCACTCAGCACGGCAAAGGTGCTCGCCCCGAAGGCCACCGTGCTGCTGCTGCAAACGCTGGTGTTCCTGGCCATCAGCGGTGGTTTGGTACTTGCAGCCGGTGGAGCCGCGCTCTATGCAACGCAGCAGCGCCGGCCAGCTGCCTGATCGTCAGACATCGTCCTGAGCTCCATCAGGAGGAGCGGTTACATGCTCCAGTTTCTGATTGATCACCTCCCCCGCTCACGGCAGGCGATCGCCTTTTCTCAACCCCAGTACCTATAGGCATCCTGGGAGAAGGTGAGGGCAACCCATAAGTGATCACAGCAGCCAACAGCTCACTGCCCGAGAGAGCGATCAGTCAAACCGCCGCAGGATTGGATCGGGACGCCAGAGCGAGCCCAGCCCATGCAACAGCGCATCAGTGGTGCTCAGGCGCCGCGGCTGATGGAACCAGTGTTCGCTGCTATAGATCAAGCCCAGCAGAGTGGCCTCGGTATCGGCCGAGCTCTGCTGAAATCGCAGCGCAAGCCGGGTGGGGCTTGTCGGCTCCACCTCCACATTGATCGAGAGGGGAGGTTCCACCAGCTCCAGTTGTCCTGTTGTGGGCCACAGGCCAGACCGCGGCTGCTGCAATGTGAAGGTGGAGCCCTCCTCTGAAAGGTCTGCGGTGGTTCCCCATAACTTCTGGCCTGCGACGCTGAGCGAGCCGATGCGTTGAATCGGGAAGCGATCGGTGGCGCGGCGAATCGGCTGATCCACGCACGCCAGCAGGGCGATGGCCAGCACCCCCGCGTTGTAGAAGTTCCAGGCCACCATCAGGGTTTCGCCCTCATAGGTCGGTCGCCAGTTGCCGAGGTCTGAGGCCAGCAGAGGCAGCACGTACCGCATCAGGATGGCCAAGCCGAACACCGCCAGCATCAACAGGAGCGGCCAGCTCAGGGTGAGATTGAGGCGCTGCTCTGATGTCGTGGTGCTCTTGCTGGTCACAATGCCGCCGTAGATCCGGAACGGGTGCCTGAGGATCTGCAGCAGGCGTCGCAGCCCCGGAACACAGAACAGCGATTCGTACACCTCATTCCAGAACTGGAACTGGTGGTAGTTGCAGAGCCAGCTGGTCAGGGTGTGGAGCACCAGCACGAACGGCACGCCGTAGGCGAGGTATTCAATCGGCGGCGCGGCGATCAACGTGAACCCGAACACCAGGCTGAGCAGGGGAAGCACGAGGTAGATCAGCCGCCACAGGGGCGTCAGCAGGCTCACCGCCAGGTTCACGTAGAAGCTGATCTGCTCACCGTTGAGGCGGGTCCAGATCGGCAGCTCCCGCGGCCTGAAGAAGATCTGGACGTTGCCCTGCATCCAGCGCAGGCGCTGATCCAGAAAGTCGGCAAAGGTGCGCGGCACTTCGCCCATGCTCAACACCTCGTTGAGGTAGCGCACTGTCCAGCCCCGGGTCAGCAGCTTGGTGCTGGTCTGGTGGTCTTCAATCAGGCAGCTGGTCACATAGCCGCCGATCGCCTCCAGGGCGCTGCGCCGCACCACATAGGAGGTGCCGCAGCAGATCACTGCGTTAGAGCAATCGCGAATCACCTGCAGATAGCGAAAGAAGTAATCCAGATCGCTCGGCATGACGACCTCAAGGCCGAGATTGCGGCTGTGGAACTCCGCCTGGAAGTAGTGCTGCGGGGTTTGCACCAGGGCCATCTTCGGATCGGCGAAGAAGCCCAGCGTGCGTTCCAGGAACCCGGCAAACGGCATGAAGTCGCAGTCGAAGACGGCGATGAACTCGGCGCTGGTGTGGGCCAGAGCATGGTTGAGGTTGCCCGCCTTGCGGTGGGCGTTGCCTTCGCGGCTCAGATAGTTCACGCCAAGCTCTGCCGCCAGGGCGGCAACCTCGGGCCGGTGTCCGTCATCGAGCACGGTGATCGTGCGATGGGGATAGCGGAGGTTTCGGCAGGTGAGGATCGCCCGCCGCACCAAGCGCTCAGGCTCGTTGTAGGTGGGGATCCACACATCCACCGTTGGGGCGTTCTGCTGCACCCACGGCTCCAATTGATCCGCCTGGCGGCTGCGCAGGCCCGGATCGAAGCGCAGGGCGGGCAGCAGTTGCAGGCCGGTGGTGAGCAGGTAGAGCAGCTCGGTGCCGAACAGCAGCACGCTGCAGGTGAAGCTCAGTGGGTGGGCAGTGTTGAGCGTGGTGGCCCGCCAGAGGAAGTAGCGCAGCGCGAACGCCACCAGCACCAGTTCGACCACCGCATAACTCCAGCGCCGCCTTGGCAGCCAGAGGGTGGCCGCCGTGGCCATCCCGGCCAACACCACCGGCGGCAGGGCATCGCGCCACAGATCCCCAACCTGGAACTGGCGGGGCAGCACCCGCAGGCTCAGGGGGTTGAACTGCGCTCCATCCAGCCAGCCGATGTCGGCGGTGGCCAGCACTAGGGCCCCGAGCAGCAGCGCCGTGGCCACCACCAGGAACGCCCAGGCGCCGGGGCTCACCCGGCGGGTGCCTCCGCTCACTGGAAGATCACCCGGGCGGAGTAGCCCACAAAGCACAGCTTGCGCGGCGGTGCCGGCACATCGTTGTCGATCCGCACCCTCACCCGGCTTTCGCGGGCCAGATTGATCGGCAGCGGGGCGGAGTCTTCGTTCTGGCTCGAGAGCCGGCCCACTCCGGAACGGATCAGATCCACCTGTCCGCGCAGATCCAGCTCTTCGCCAATCAGGTCAATGCGGGCGCGGCTGCCGATCCGCAAGCGCTTGAGATCCCGCTCCGACACGTAGGTGGTGACCCAGCGGCTAGAGCAGTTGACCAGGCGCAGCAACGGTTGCTGGGGACGCAGCGAATCGCCGCGCCGCGCCTGGACCTGCCACACCACGGCCGGACCGGGCGCCTCGATCCATACGGTGCTCTGTTTACGGAACAGGCTCTCGGCCGTCTTGAGCTGGGCCTGCAACCCCGTCACCTGGCGCTGGGCGGCGACCCGTTCGCCCTCGAGCTGGGCCAGTGTCAGGCGCACCTCTTGCAGACGCGGCAGCGGATCCGTGCCACCGCGGGTGCGGTCGAGGTTGAGATT
>CANHMF010000162.1 GCA_947461705.1 Synechococcaceae cyanobacterium | reverse complement strand
GGTGATCGCCTCGGCCATGTTGGTGCAGAAGCGGGATCTGGAGCAGCAGATCCGCCTGGCGAAGGCCCACCAGTTGCCGGTGGCGGTGGGCGGCCCGTTCGCCACCTCCACACCCGATGCTCCGGAACTGCAGCAGGTGGATTTCCTGGTGCTCGATGAAGGCGAACTCACGATCCCCCTGTTTCTCGAGGCCCTGGCACGCGGAGATGTTCAGGGACGCTTCAGCGCCGCTGGTGAGAAGCCCGATATCAGCCGTTCACCGGTGCCCCGCTTCGATCTGTTGGAGCTTGATCTTTACAGCATGATGGCGGTGCAGTTTTCCAGGGGGTGCCCCTTTCAATGTGAATTCTGCGACATCATTGTTCTCTACGGCCGTAAGCCCCGCACCAAGGAGCCGCAGCAATTGCTTAGGGAGCTTCGCGCGCTGTGGGACCTGGGTTGGCGTGGTGAGGTGCTGCTGGTTGATGACAACTTCATCGGCAATAAACGCAATGTGAAGTTGTTGCTGCCGCAGTTGCTTGCTTGGCAGCAGTTGCATGGTTTTCCCTTTTCCTTCATCACCGAGGCTTCAGTTGATCTGGCGGATGATGAGGGGTTGATGCAGGCCATGGCCCGCTGTGCCTTCCATCGTGTGTTCCTGGGCATCGAAACGCCGGATGAAGCCAGCCTGCAGGTAACGCAGAAATGGCAAAACACCCGTTCTTCCCTGGTGGAGGCCGTGGATCGCATTACCGCCCATGGCCTTGAGGTGATGGCCGGTTTCATCCTTGGGTTTGATGGGGAGAAGCCCGGCGCGGGTGAGCGGATTGTGGCCTTCGTGAAGCAAACGGGCATCCCCCTGGCCATGGTGGGCATCCTGCAGGCGCTGCCCAATACGGCCCTCTGGCAGCGGCTGGCGAAGGAGCAGCGCCTGCTTCAGCATCCCGATGGCTTCGATGAAGGGGTGCAGACCCACCTGTTGAATTTCATCCCGTCGCGGCCCATGCCGGAGATCGCGGCCGAGTTTCTACAGGCTTTTGCCGATCTCTACGCGCCGATTCCCTACCTGGAGCGGGTGTATCACTACAGCTGCAAACTCGCCCGCGGTAGGCCTCGCGCCTTCCGCTCTGGTGGCCGGACTTCGGGGCTTTTGCGTGGTCTGTTGATTCTCTGCTGGCGTCAGGGGGTGGTGCGTGAAACCCGCTGGCGATTCTGGATTCACCTGGTGCAGATTGCTCTGCTGCATCCGCAGGTGCTGAACGACTATCTCTGGTTGCTCATGCTCAACGAGCACTTCATCGACTACCAAACCTGCGTGCGGGACCAGGTGGAGCAGCAGCTGCAGTATGTGGTGGCGCCATCAGCGGCGTTACCCCAGGCCTCTCCGGTGGCTACAGCGGCCAGGTCATGATGAATGGCAAGGTCTAATTGTATTCGCCGGGGATATCATTCTTGCGCACGGTCACCCGGTCGAACTTTTGACCGGAGGCCCGCAGCAACTCATCGCCAGAGAATTCAAATCCCAGCTTGAGGGCGATCTGGGCCACGTCGTCGGCGGTGGCGGCAGCGAGCACCTGTTGTTTGAGGCCGGCGTCGCTCTGCATCTTGGCCAGAAACGCCTTGAGCTGCTCCCGTGACATGCACCCGTCTGCGTGTGGACTCAGTGTCTCAGTTGGTCGTTAACTGGCCGGCATGAACGCACCCGAACCGCTGCTGCAACGCCTGGCCCAGGTGCCAGGGATGGGGGCCGGCCGGCGGCGTCTGGTGCTGCTGTTCTCCCAGCTGGGCGACTTCGACAGCCTCGAGTACGCCCAGGCCCTCGCCCCGGTGCTCCCGCGCCTGCAGGCGGCCGGCATCGACACCCTGGCCATCGGGATCGGTGAGCCCCAAGGTCGTGATCGCTTCTGCGCCTTCACCGGATTTCCGGCTGACCAGCTGTTGGTGGAGGCGGAGCCCGTCTTGCACCGCGCCCTGGGGCTCTATGGCGGCCTCCAGACCCCTGGCGGGGCCTGGCCCGGGCTGCTGTTGATGTGCGCGGGGATCGGATCGCCGGGCACCCTCGCCGAAGTGCTGCGGGGCTACACGGGGGATCGCCAGGCCCCCCAACGCCTGACCACGTCCCTTTTTGCCCTGGCCGGTGGCGAAGGCTTCCAGCGGCCCTTCGAGCTGGCCACCGTGCGCCTGCGCAACATGGCCGAAGTGCTGGCGAACTGGCGCACCTATGTGCCCCGCGACGACTTCCTCACCCAGCGGGGTGGCACCTTCCTGCTGGAGGCCGACGACAGCCTGCTCTACAGCTACCGCGACCGCGGCATGCTCGGTTTCTCGGCCACCATGGCCAGGCCGCTCAGTTTCCTGGATCCCTACCTGGGAGCCCTCTAGCCATGGATCGACGTCATTGGTTGCTGCTGCTGGCCGCCCTGGCCTGTGTGGCCGGCCTGGTGCTCTGGATCGGTGAGATTGATCTGGGCATGGAGGAGTCGATCAGTCCGCCGCCAGCCACGACCACCCCAAGCTCCCCCTCCACTCCCCCTGGGCCATGACAACCGCTCTGCAGCACTGCTTTCTGGCGATCACCCTGGCGCTGTTTCACCTTGTAGGGCCGGTACCGGCCGACCTCGGCGTGCAGAACGGTGCCCTTGCACCCTGTTCCGCTCCCGCCCACTGCGCCCGTGCCAATTGGCCCGTGGCTGACCCTCAGGCTGCCCTCGAGGCACTGGCGCCGGTGCTTGCGGCGATGCCCCGCACCGAGGTGGTGGAGCAGGCCGATGGCTACCTGCATGCCACGGCCACCAGTGCCCTGTTCGGCTTTGTGGACGATCTGGAGCTCTACGCCGATCAGGCGCACGCCGAGCTGCAGGCGCGTTCGGTGTCGCGCCTCGGCGATTCCGATCTGGGGGTGAACGCCAAGCGGCTGGCGCAGCTGCAGCAAGCCCTCACAACGGGCTAGAGCCGGGCGTCATGGCAGGCGTTCGCAGGCGAACTGCTCCACATCTCCCCGCCGTTGCTCAAAGATGGGGTGGTTGGGATCTTCGGCACTCCACCACCAGCGGCCATCGCTGTAGCTGGGGGCACCGGCGTTGTTGGTGCGGGGCAGCTGCAGGGTGACATCCCGCCACTGCAGCACCATGAAGGCCCCTGGCACCGTGCCGGCGCTCTGATTGGGGATGTCCGTGGCATCCACGGCGCCGTTGTTGGCGATTGCTAGCAGCGGATCGCCCTCACACACAAACTGCTCGCCGCTGGGTTGGCCATCAGCTGCTGCAGGCCCTGGCACGCCCGACAGCACCACCACGATCACCAGGCTGAGCAGCAGGTTGACCAGCAGGCGGAGCATCGGCCGATCAGGATGAATGGGCATGGCCCTGGCTACTGATTGTGATCCTCGTCTACGACGGTGGCTGCCCCTTCTGCCGCGTTTTCGCCCTGCGGGCTGAATTGGCCGGCGGGATCGAGGGCCTGCAGATTCACGATGGCCGCGCCGATCACGGCCTCCGGGCTGAACTGAAGGGGCGGGGTTTTGATCTGGCCAGGGGAGCGGTGCTGATCGATGGCCCGCGCACCCTGCACGGGGCGGAGGCGATTGCCTGGATCTGCAGCCGGATGAACCCCAGTGATCCCTTGCTTGGCCTGTTGGGGCAGCTGTTTGCCGCGCCACGGCGTGCCCTGCGGCTCTATCCGCTGCTGCTGTGGGCTCGCCGCACGGCCCTCCAATGGAAAGGCCTGCCGGAAGACCCCGATCAAGCGGGGCTTCGGCAGGCCTGAATGTCTGGCGCTCAGCTTTGCTTCAGGCAACAGCAGCTGCAGCCCGGTCGAAGTAGGTGCCCACTTCGCTCATCAGGGCGGAGCAATCGC
>CANHMF010000161.1 GCA_947461705.1 Synechococcaceae cyanobacterium | reverse complement strand
GCCACCGAACGACTTCGGGCTGACTGGTCTCGTACCAGCCACTTCATCGAATCGGAAGTAGCCCTCAGCGAGCGCGTGCTCACAGATCCCACCAGCCTGGCACTCGACCAATGCGGAGTATCGATCCAGCCGGACGACTTCCGCTTTGCCCTGGAGATCCGCCGCGACCTACCACCGGCCATTTATTACGTTCAAGCCAATTCCAGCAATGAAGCCGGCCAATGGCTGGGCGAGAGCAGCCTCTGGCGTTGCGGACCCACCATCTCGGACGATGGCAACTACAGCGGACAGATCACCGCAGAGAGCTACACCATCAGCAACGCCCGCCTAGTGGATGGCCTCAGCAGCAGCTGCAGCCCCGACGTGGACCCCTATGGCCTCAAGGTGCTCTCCACAGCCGGAGCGAGTAAATCGCTCACCTTCAACCTCTGCATCAAAGGATTATCCAACAAGGGATTCAGCCAATCAGCCAGCACCTACTCCCGGATCAGCCCAGTTTTTTCCTACCCCATTGCCACCAGCCTCTGCAGCACACAATCCCTCAGCATTGAAGGATTCTACAAACTCAGTGGCGGCACTGTTAATGCCGACACGCTGGAAGTTCCCCAAGGTGCCGTTCCCTCCAACCAAGATGTGTTGATCTGCGGCTATGGAGGCGGTGACACCATCAATGGGTCCAGTGCCAATGATGTGCTGGAAGGAGGAGATACAGGTGGCGCAACGATTATGGGCCTGGCTGGCAATGACCGACTGCGCGGCACCATGGACAACGATCTTCTCAACGGTGGGGACGGAGATGACGTGCTGGTGGGCAGAGATGGCGACGATGTCTTGAATGGTGGCCCGGGGGAAAACCGCTTTCTGCCAGGGCTGGGTTCCGATCAGATCCAGGGAGGATCTGGCCTCGATGTGGTGTTTATGGAGCAGCCACGCACCAGCTTCGGCGGCCTGGCCACCTGCACCCGCTCCGGCTGCAGCCTCACCTATGCCGAGAGCGGCAGCAACCACTCCGTGACCATGAGCGGCGTTGAGGTGCTGATCTTTCGCGACGGGCGCTACGACCTGCGCTGATCACACCCCAGCCCCAGCCAGCAACTCCGAACCAATCTGTTGCACCCTGCCCTGGGCGGCCGGAAACTCCTGTTGCAGACGGATCGCCACCAATCCGCTTTCAGGGTCCAGGCAAGCCGAAAACGGCCTTGCGGAGGATGCCGCCAGGTCTGCAGCCAGGGACTGCTGGCTCCCCAGCAAGGCCAAGCAGCCCGTCCACACGGGCGGCTTCATGGCCAAACCGTCGATCACGACCCGGTTTAGGGGCTGAGAACCTGCACGCAAGGCCCCATCCAGGCCGAAGGCCGGTCCGCAGCGCATCAGCACCTGGCCGCGCCAGATGCCGCTGGGAGCAGCCCCCACCGAATAAGTGATGGTGCCGGCAGCCGTGCTCAGATGCAGCACCGGCAGCCGTCCTGCCAGGCTGCAGCCGTGCTGCTCCAGCTCAGGCGCCGCGCTCACCGCCGTGGCCCGCTGCACATCGGCTTTCACCAACTCCAGAGTGCGGCGCTGATGGGCCCGCTCCCGCAGCAGCCGCGTGAAGCGCAAGCTGGTCTGGCCCTCCGCCATCAGTCCCTGCAGCATGGCGCCACTGAGACTGAGCCCCAGGCTGAGCGCCAACATCAGCTCCACCAGCGAGAAGCCGCCAGCAGCCTTTCGAATCCGTAGAGCCATGGCGGTCACAGCGAGGGATCAACTTCACAGGCCGCACTGCTGGGTGTCGCAGCGGGGTCTCCCGAGTAACGCCCCAGCCGCACCACCCCCAGGGGCAGGGCCATCACCAGACAACGCCGCAGTGGTGTGCCCGTGGTGCTCAACACCACCGTGCCGCCATCCAGCACCAGGCCGTTGCTGCTGAAGCGCAGAACCGGCGGCAGGTTGTGCGCCACGGCCACGTCCCCGCCTCCCACCAACTCCTGCAACCCCTCGAGGGTGCGCTCACAGGGAGGCAACTCGCCGCCGTTGGGAGCTGTCCAACCCGCAGCGCTGAGGCTCAGGCCACAGGGGCTGCCCTGCCGCTGGGCCTCGCTGCGGGCCCGCTCCAGGCCCTGACCCAGCCGGCGGGTGGCCGCCTCCAGGCGCTGACGGGCCAGGGCTTCGCCACCGTTGTGGAAGGCCATACCGGCCAGCACCCCCAGCACGCTGATGCCCACCAGCAGCTCCGGCATCGAAAATCCGCGATCCATCAGCCCAACCCCTCCGCCACCGGGGCCGTATCGCCACAGAACCCATACACCGCAGGACTGAACAACCGCTGCCGCTCCACGGCGGACTCCTGGCTCTGCAGCCGCACCAGCAGCGCCCGGCCATCGGCACTCGGCTCCAACTGGCGACGGACCTGGGGCGGCACAGGCACCCTCTGGGCCAACGCGGCCATCGCGGCCGTGGCCTCCTGGCAGGACTGGCTCAAGGCCCCCTCGGCCGGCGCGGCCTGGCGCCACTGGGCCTGCAGACGCAGCCAATCGATCTCCATGCGCTCCAGCACCTGCTGGCGCTGCACCCCCTGCTGGCTGGTGCCCGCACTGGCGGCCCAGATCTGCAGGGAACTGCCCGAGGCCGTGGCAAACACGGTGCTGGCCACCATCACCTCCACCAGGTTCATGCTCCCCGCTCCTGCAGGCTCACGGCCGGCCTGAGGGTGAGGGCGTAGCGGCGTTGCAGGCCGCTGGTGCCCAGCTGCAGCCGCAACTCGCCGCCGCTGGCACTCGGTTGCCAGCTGCTGAGCAGCACCTGATGGCCCCACAGCTCCGTGGCCTGCAGCTGGTGGGGATCGAGACCCGCGGGGCAGTCCGCCGGCAAGGCCCCTGGCTGCCAGCTGCTGGAGGGCAACGGCAGCAGACAGCGATAGGGCCCCTGCAGATCTGTCACCAGCCGTTGGGCCGAGGACGCCAACAGGTCTTCCGATCGGGCCCGGGAGAGATCTGCCGCCAGTACGTGCCGGCCATGCAGAGCGGCGGTCTGCATCGAGAGGCTGCTGAGCAGCAGCACTAGGGAGCCCGTGAGTGAAAGGGGCAACAGAAAGCCCGCCTCAGCGGCAGAGCGTCGGGATGCCCGCGGCAACAACCGAACCATGGAGGCACGGAGCGAACGACCTCCCGAGCATTCCCCTGCCCGATGCCCTTGCACCCTGGCACCGCTAGACAGGGGCACAGGTTCGACTCCAGCGCCATGGCCATGGGCCTGGAACGCGACAACGAGCTACTGGAAATCCACGAGATCTCCAACCTGCGGGAGCAGCTGCTGGCCGGGGGATTCGGGTTGCTCAGCGCAGGCCCCATCGGCCTGCTGGCCTCCCTGGTGACCTTCCGCAAACTGAAGGGCCATTGGCTGCCCTGGGCCCTAATTGGCGTGCTGGCCGCTCCACCGCTGGCCTATGGGCAATGGTGGGGCGCCAAGCGCCTGCAGGCCATGGCCAACGGCGACAGCCTGGACGCCCTGAATGCCTTGGCCCTGCAGGAGATCAGCGAAGCCGATCGCATCGCGCGCACCTGTGCGGAGGCGGTGCGCAGCAACCAGCCGCCGGACAGTATTCGCAACCCCGTGGATGGCACGCCGCTCTCTTGCGATCGCAGCTATCCCTCCGTCGTGTTCGTGACCAGCAAGCGCTTCAATCCCCTGCAACAGCCGCTGACCTGCGTCAGCGCAAAGCTCCAGCCAGGCACCACCGGGGTGCAATACGAGATCTCCCCCCTCGGCAAGATCTCCTGCGCCGCCATCCAACAAACCACCGACCTGGTCAGCTGGCTCAGCGGCATCAACGAGGGCAGCCGCGAGGCGCTGTATCGCCGCTGCACCAACAACCTGCGGCTGGAAGCCAGGCATGGCTTCGAGAAAACCGCCGTGCAACTGGGCCGCCCGGACTATTGCGCCCAGGAGCGGGCCCTGTTGGCGCGCGATCTGGTGCAGGAGCAGCCCTGAAGCTCGCGGCCGGAACCCGCCCGCTTACTGGTTGAGTTTGAGCACCGCCATGAAGGCCTCCTGGGGCACATCCACCTTGCCCATCGCCTTCATCCGCTTCTTGCCCTTG
>CANHMF010000160.1 GCA_947461705.1 Synechococcaceae cyanobacterium | reverse complement strand
GGTGTGACCTGATTAAAGGGCAGCGACGGTGCGGGGCAGAGAGCCGGACGGGTCGGAGATCAACCCACCAGAGCGGAAGCGGCCATGCGGGCGATCTCCCGGGTGGTGAAGCCGATCTCCGTGAGGGCTTCCTGGTAGGCGATCAGGAAATCCTCGATCAGGTCTTCCTTGTCCATCTGCAGCACGGCCGCATCGCCGGCCACCTGGTCGAGCATGCGGCGAATCAGGGGAAGGTTGTCGCGGTTGGCCTGCTCGAGTTCCTCGCGGCAGCTCTCCAGGTTGGCTTTGAGCCACTCCTGGCCGTAGTTGAGGTGGGTGTACTCGTCCTTCACCACGCCCTCGGTGATCTTGCGGGCGAAGGGGTCGGCAACCGGGATATAGATGTGGTACGCCGAGATGGCGAAGGCCTCGATCAGCAGCGCCTGGATCAGCAGGCAGGTGGGCACCTTGCCTGCAGCGAGCGCGCTCTGGAAGTTGCCGTGCAGCGGTGCGAAGAACTCCTTCGCGAACGCCATATCGGCCGTGACGCCCAGGTTGTTGGCGCAGGCGGTGAAGCCCTTCATGTGCTTGAGCTCCATGCGGGCCAGCTTGGTGAGCTCGTCCGCCTGGTCGGGGAGCAGGGTGCCGATCGAGATGTAGTTGTCGTGGGCTTCCTGCTCGCCCTCGATCACGATGGCGTTGATGCGGCTGTAGGCGTCCTTGTAGTCGGCGCTGGTGAAGTCGGGCAGCGCATCGGCGGAGAGCTCGAGGGTGGCGGGGGCTTCCGCTGCAGTTTCGAGGGTCGCCATGGCTACCGGGAACACGTCAGATTTGGCTTGACTGTAACCATTTCAAGCCGCTTGGGTTTGGTTTTTGTTCGTTTTGTGGGTTCCTGCACCGATTGGAGCGGTTAACCGGCACCCTGCGCGGCCTTGGGCGGCCAGGTGCTGCGCAGCAGACCTTCCAGCAGCAGCACCCATTCCTCCACCAGCCGTTGCTGCAGGGCGGCCCCCAGCTCGGCATTCGCCTGGCGGGCATCGCCGATCACCCCGCTGCTGGAGAGATCGTCGGTCAGCCAGGCCTCCGGCACGGCGCCCTCCAGGCTCCAGCCTGGGGGTGGCGGTTCGCTCAGCAGGCCGTCCACGGGCCGTTGCGGGCCCACCAGCTGCGGGGAGAGGTGCAGCATCAGGCTGGTTTCCGCCAGGCCGGCATGGAGCCCCTGGCTCCGCTCCGGTTCCGGGATCAGATCGCCCAGTCCTCGGGGACCACTCCACAGGAAGCAGGGCAGCACCGCCATGCCGGGGTGGGCAGCCCGCAGTTGGCGAGCGGCCACTTGTAACAGGGCGATCTGGCCGCCATGGCCGTTGAACAGCAACAGCCGCTGGAAGCCAGCAGCGGCCAGCTGGGCGCCGATGGCCACGATCTGGGCGATCAGTAGCTCGGCGGGGAGGCTGAGGGTGCCGCTGAAGCCCTGGTGTTCCGGCGAGAACCCGAATCCCTGAACGGGCAACCGCCAGATCGGCAGGACTGGCTCGAGCCGGGCCAGCACCGCGTCCGCAATGGCCTCGGCAAAGCGGGCGTCGGTGCCCAGGGGCAACTGGGGACCGTGCTGCTCAAAGGCCCCGAAGGGCCAGAGCACAGTGCTGCCAGGGGTGGTGGCGGCCTGCTGGAACTGCGGCCAGCTCATCCGGTCCAGGCCCCGTTCCGGGTGCATGAAGAAGCTCGGGTGGCATCCCTACAGTGTGGCGCTGTCTGTCATCCCTTGGTCATGGCCGGTTCTGGCAACCCACAGCCTCCCCAGCCCTCGGCCAAGCCCCAGGCCCAGTCGCCGCGTCCCACGCCGCCGGCGCCCGTGCGCCCCGCGGCGCCGGCCCCAGCGCGCAAGCCTCCGCAGGTGCTGCAGATCAACAAAAAGGACGAGCAGCTGCGGCTGGAGCGCGAGGCCGCCGAGGCCCGCGCAGCGGCCGATGCGGCGGCCCAGCGCGCTGCCGACTTGGAGAACGCCGCCCGGGCCGGGCGCGGGGAAGCGCCCGTGGCGCCCCAGCGCCCCAGCGCTCCGGTGGTACCCGCCCGCACCGCCTCCGTGGGCGATGACGAGCTGTTCGACATGAGCGGCTTTGAAGGGCTCACCATGGCCGACCTGATGGGTCCCGACGACAGCCGCAAGCGTCGCGGCGGCGGTTCAGGTTCGGCCCGGATGGCGCCGCCCCAACCCGAGCGTGCAGCGGTGCCCTCCCGCACCGTGGACGACTTTGATTTCGATGCGGACGCCTTCCTCGCGGCCCTGGATGAGCAGGGTTTCGTGGGCACCACCGGTGAGGTGGTGACCGGTGTGGTGATCGGCATCGAGAGCGATGGCGTGTATGTGGATATCGGCGGTAAGGCCCCGGGCTTCATGCCCAAGAAGGAGGCCGGCCTGGGGGTGATCACCAACCTCAAGGAGCGCTTCCCCAAGGGCACCGCGGTGGAGGTGCTCGTGACCCGCGAGCAGAACGCCGATGGCATGGTCACCATCAGCGCCCGGGCCCTGGCCCTTCGCCACAGCTGGGAGAAGGTGCGGGTTCTGGAGAAGGAGGGCAAGGTGGTGCAAGTCACGATCACGGGCTTCAACCGTGGTGGTGTCACCTGCGACCTCGAGGGCCTGCGGGGCTTCATTCCCCGCTCCCAGCTTCAGGAGGGAGAAAACCATGAGGCCCTTGTGGGCAAAACCCTGGGCGTCACCTTCCTGGAGGTGAACCCCGAAACCCGCAAGCTGGTGCTTTCGGAGAAGAAGGCGGCCACCGCAGCCCTGTTCCAGAACCTTGAGGTGGGTCAGCTGGTGGAAGGCCAGGTGGTGTCCGTGAAGCCCTACGGCCTGTTCGTCGACCTGGGTGGCGTCAGCGGTCTGCTGCACCACTCCGCCATCACCGGTGGCCAGATGCGCGACCTGCGCGAGATCTTTGACCAGGGCGACCGTGTGAAGGCGCTGGTGACCCAGCTCGATCCCGGCCGTGGCCGCATCGCCCTGAACACGGCCCTCCTGGAGGGTCAGCCTGGGGAACTGCTGATCGAAAAAGACAAGGTGATGGCAGAAGCCGCCGATCGGGCCAACAGAGCTCGTAACGTGCTGCGCCAGCAGGAACAGAGCGCCGGATGAGCCAGGCCACCGAGGAAGCCCCCCAGGTCGCTGCTGCGGGCCAGGTTCCTGCCGACTGGGAACTCGACTACTACTCCCGGCCCATCCTCGAGCCCGATGGCAAGAAGCGCTGGGAACTGCTGATCTGTTCTTCGCTGGATGCTGCCAGCGCCGATGCAACGGTGCCTCCCTTCCGCTGGGTGCTGAACTGCCCGGCCACCAGCGTGAATTCCGCCTGGTTGAAGGAGTCGCTGGAGCAGGCTCTCGCTGCCGCTGCCCAACAGGGTTTCGCCCCGCCCCGCAAGTTGCGTTGCTGGCGCTCGTCGATGCGCACGATGGTGCAACGGGCCGCCGAACCCCTCGGCCTGGAGGTGGTTCCCAGCCGCCGCTGTTATGCACTGGTGGAGTGGCTCCAGGAGCGGCAGGCCACGGTGTACCCCCAGGAGGAGGGCTACATGGCCGGTCCCCTGGCGCCACCACCCCAGGCCATTCCGCCCCTGGCGGTGCCTCTCCCCGAGGCCGCCCGGGGCGATCGCTGGAGTTGGGCCTCGCTGCCCGTGGCTGCCCTGCGGGAAGCCAGTCAGTGGGATGTGGGCTTTTCGGGTCTGGTGCCCCTGCCCGATCACCTGCCGGATGACGCCCTGGTGAGCGGCCTGCGCCTGTTCAGTTCCGCCCGGGCTCTGGCCATTGCTGGTTGGGTGGCGGGGCTGGAGCCGGTGCGCCTGGAGATTGCCGGGAATCAGCTGGTGCTCGAGGCCGGCATGGAAGACCGCTGGCTGTTGGGCAACCTGGACCCTGACGAGGCGCGAGCCGCCTCCGAGGCCTTCCTGGCCAGCCGGGTTCAGGTGGGTGGCGTTCAGTTCCTGGCTGTGCAGGCCGATGAGGATGAGCCCCGCTTCGAGGGGTTCTGGATCCTGCGGGATCTTCCCGACGCCTGATGGCCGAGGCGGTTGAGGCTCCATTTGACCGGCCGGATGCCGGCTTCAACAGC
>CANHMF010000159.1 GCA_947461705.1 Synechococcaceae cyanobacterium | reverse complement strand
GATGTATCAGCAAGCCACCCACAGCCTGCGCTGGATGGGTCGCGGTTCCGAACTGTGGCAGGAGGGAACGGCCAGCTCCACCGATGCGGGCTCCCTCAACGACTCGGGCATCGGCCTGTGGGCGAGCGGTCGCCACGACTCCGGAGCCGGTGGCGTGCTGCGACAGCGCTCCTTCTGGCTGGTGGCCGATGCCGAACTCATCGTGTACGGCGCCACCGACCCTGCCGCGAGCCTCACCATCGGGGATCAGCCCGTACCCCTCGGCGAGGACGGCACCTTCCGCTTGCACGTGCCCTTTCACGATGGCGAGCAGGTGTATCCCATCACCGCCATTGCCGCCGATGGAGAACAGAAGCGCTCGATTCGCCTGAACTTCAGCCGCTCCACCCCCGAGGCAAACGTTAACAACAAAGAACAGGCCGTTCAAACCTGGTTTTAAGGCGATGCAATTCACCCTTCACTCCGTTCTGGCGATCGCTGCAGCTGAAGGGGCTTTAGCCGCCGGATTAACGGGTCGTGGCGTTGATGCCCAGCCCCATCATCCGAGTGCGCAGAAAGCGATGTTTGCCACCAAGGCAGAAGCAGATGCTGCTGCCAAACAATTTCACTGCACGGGCGCTCACCCGATGGCCAGCCAGTGGATGCCCTGCGGCATCCACGCAGAAGCCAAACCACCCCACTGAATTCCAGCACTCAGATTCCAGTACCCAGCACTACAAGTTCAGAAAGTCTTTCGGCTCACAGTTGTTGCAAACAAAGCAGCAACCCACCGGCAGCCCCTAGGGTCCGAAAACACGCCACAGCAGAACCATGGCTCCCTTGGAGCGCAGGATTGATCCGGCCGCTTTGAAGTGGCAGGACGATGGCGAACTCGCCCCCAATGATGTGTTTGCACTGATCTGCCGCCTGCGCGCGGTGGAACCCGGTGAGCACAGCAATGAACTCTGGCGACTCGGACAGAAATATCCCCAGCCCACGCCCCGGAGCGATTCCGGCCACCAGGTCACCTGAATCGGGGGCACACATCTGGTCACATCTTGTGGGCCCGCAGGCAAGGGCGAGTCACATCGGCTCGCGAAGCTCAGGGCGTTGGAGATGACCCATGAGCTGGAGCGAACTCGAGCGGCTGGTGAGCGCCGCTGAAACCAGAGCTGAGGTGCGGCGAGCGGTGCGGCGCTGCACCAACAGCCAAGACCTGATCACAGCGGCCCGAACCCTTGGCTTTCGCATCACAGCTGCCGATCTGAAGAGTGCGGAGGTGAAGCACCGCGTGGAACACCGCAACCGCCGCCTCCGGCAGCATCAGGGATCCACCGGAGCCGCCTGAACGCGCCAGCGTCAATCCCTCAGCACCCGCACCACCTGGGGAGCAAACAAAAACACCTGCTCCCCCACCCGCTCGGAGTGGCCGTCGATCGCCAGCACGCCACCGGAGAGGAAATCGACCGTGCGCTGGGCAACCTCCGGTTCCAGGGAGGCGGTGTCGAGCACCAGGGTTTTCTGCTCACGCACCAGCACCAGCGCGGAGCAGGCCTCATCGAAAGAGAGGGGGGTCACCAGAGCGATTTCGGTGCTGAGGCTGCGGAAAGGGGTTTGCATGCCTGCAAGCTGACGCTCTCCACAAACCCTGGCCATCCGCGACACAACCTGTCGTGAGCGCAGCGCATCCCGGGCGGCATCAATGCGGTTGTGCTGCTGCCCTCCCAGCCGTGCATTCCTAACTTGAAGGAACCGGGCTGGTCCCAGCCATGGCCGAGAGCTACCCCGAACTGGAGCCCGTTCTGCTGCGCCACGGGCACCGGCCCGATGGCCTGATTGAGGTCTTGAATCGCGCCCAGGAGCTCTATGGCCATCTCACCCCACCCCTGTTGCGCCACATCGCGCGGCAACTGCACCTGCCCTTCAGTCGCGTGCAGGGCACGGCCAGCTTCTACCACCTGTTTCGCTTCTCGCCTCCAGCGCGCCATCGCTGCTGGGTGTGTACCGGTACGGCCTGCCATGTGAAGGGCGCGGCCAGCCTGTTGGCCGCCCTGCAACGGGAACCCCTGAGTGCCTGGGGCATTGAGCTCGGCTCCGTGCGCTGCCTCGGCACCTGCAGCGGTGCCCCGCTGGTGGTGGTGGACCAGCAGGTGTGGAATCAACAGAGCAGCGCATCGGTGCTGGCGGGCCTGCGGGAGCTGCGGCCATGAAGGCCTGCCTGCGGGTCTGCACCGCCGCCAGTTGCCGGAACCGCGGCGCTGCCTCGCTGCAGCAGAGCCTCAGCGAGGCCATCGGCCGCGCCGGGCTCGAGCACCGCCTCAACGTGAAAGGGGTGGGTTGCCTGGGCCCCTGCAGCGATGGGCCACTGCTAGCGATGGACGCTGGCCGCGCGGCCCCAGCGCAGCTCTACGGCTCCATTCCGGCCGCCGATGCTGCCCAGCTGGCAGCCAGCCTCACGCAGGCCGCCGCCCGGCACACCCTGGCGCGCTGGTGCCCTGCAGGCGGCCAGCGGATTGACCTCAACCACCCCTTTTTCCAGCTGCAACGGCGGCTGGTGTTGGAGCACTGCGGCCAGATCGATCCCACCTCCATCGAGGAGGCCCGGGCGGCCGGTGCCTACCGGCAGCTGGAAGGGGTTCTGCAGAACAACAACCCCGCGGCCGTGATCGAACAGGTGCGGTGCAGCGGCCTACGGGGCCGTGGCGGGGCTGGCTATCCCACGGGGCTCAAGTGGGCCGCGGTAGGCAAGATGCCCGGCACCGACAAGGTGGTGGTGTGCAACGCCGATGAGGGCGACCCCGGCGCCTTCATGGATCGCACCGTGCTGGAAGGCGATCCCCACACCGTGCTGGAGGGCATGGCCATCGCAGCCCACGCCGTGGGTGCCAGCCGCGGCTTCATCTACGTGCGGGCGGAATACCCCCTGGCCATTGCCCGGCTGCGCACCGCCATCGCCGCGGCCCAGGGGCACGGCTGGCTAGGTACGGCGATCGCCGGGAGCCATTTCAACTTCGACGTCGAGCTGCGGGTGGGGGCCGGCGCCTATGTGTGCGGCGAGGAAACCGCCTTGATGCAGTCGATCGAGGGCAAGCGCGGCATGCCGCGACCCCGGCCTCCCTACCCGGCGGAACGGGGGGTGTTCGGCCTGCCCACGCTGATCAACAACGTGGAAACCTTCGCCAATCTGCCGGTGCTGCTGCGCCTCGGCGTGGAGCGCTACGGCCGGGGCACCAAGGTGTTCTCCCTCACCGGCAACGTGCACCGCAGTGGCGTGATCGAGGTGCCAATGGGCACCAGCCTCCGCACGATTGTGGAGGCCATGGGCGGCGGCGTGCCGGCGGGCAGATGCATCAAGGCCGTGCAGACCGGTGGACCGTCTGGAGGCTGCGTTCCAGCCCACCAGCTGGACACACCCGTGGACTACGAGAGTCTGCAGGCCCTCGGCACGATCATGGGCTCCGGCGGCATGGTGGTGATGGACGACACCACCAACATGGTGGACATCGCCCGCTTCTTCATGGCGTTCAGCCGGGAGGAGTCGTGCGGCAAGTGCATTCCCTGCCGCGCCGGCACCGTGCAGCTCGACAACCTGCTGGAGAAGATCCTGGATCGGCGGGCCACCCCAGGGGATCTCGAACAGCTGGAGAGCCTGTGCCACATGGTGAAGGACACCAGCCTCTGCGGCCTCGGCCAGAGCGCCCCCAAGCCCGTGCTCTCCACCCTGCGCCACTTCCGCAGCGACTACCTGGCCCTGCTCACAGCGGAGGCCACGGCATGAGCGTGTGCGGCCTGCGCATCGACGAGCGGGATGTGGCGATTGCAGCAGGCTCCACCGTGCTGCAGGCGGCGCGGGAGGCTGATATCGCCATCCCCACCCTCTGCTTCCTGGAGGGGTTGTCGGCTGTAGCAGCCTGCCGGATGTGCCTGGTGGAGGTGAGTGGCAGCGAGAAGCTGGTGCCCGCCTGCATCACCCCCGTGCAGGAGGGGATGCAGGTGCACACGGCGACACCGCGCCTGCAGGACATCCGCCGCACGGTGATCGAGCTGCTGTTCACCGAGGGCAACCACGTGTGCGCCATCTGCGTGGCCAATGGCCACTGCGAACTGCAGAACCTGGCGGTGGAGGTGGGCATGGACCACAGCCGCCTTCCCTACCGCTTCCCCGATCGCCACGTGGATCTCTCACACCCGCTGTTCGGGCTGGATCACAACCGCTGCGTGCTGTGCACCCG
>CANHMF010000158.1 GCA_947461705.1 Synechococcaceae cyanobacterium | reverse complement strand
GTGGCCCTCACGGCGGGCAACAACCTCGCGCTGCTGGTGGAGCAGATCTGCCGCCACGCGCCCGAGGTGGTGGCCCTGGCCAACAGCGAACGCGTGGCCGAGTTGCAAGCCAGGCTCAACGCTCTTGAGCCCGCAGCCCGGCCCGCCCGCCTGCCGGAACTGCTGGGGGGCAGCGATGGCCTCTGCGCCGCTGCCGCCTGGCCCACGGCTGATCTGGTGGTCACGGGCATCGTGGGCTGCGCCGGCCTGCTGCCCACCTTGGCCGCCATCAAAGCCGGCAAGGATCTGGCCCTGGCCAACAAGGAAACCCTGATCGCCGCCGGGCCGGTGGTGTTGCCCGAGCTAGCGAAATCGGGCTCGCGGCTGCTGCCGGCCGATTCCGAGCACTCCGCCATCTTCCAGTGCCTGCAGGGCACCCCCTGGGCCGACACAGCCCGTCTGTCCACCGGCGTGCCCACCCCCGGCCTGCGCCGCATTCAGCTCACCGCCTCCGGCGGCGCCTTCCGCGACTGGCCGGCCGCCGATCTCCACAAGGCCACCGTGGCCGATGCCACCAGCCACCCGAACTGGAGCATGGGCCGCAAGATCACGGTGGATTCCGCGAGCCTGATGAACAAGGGCCTGGAAGTGATCGAGGCCCACTACCTGTTCGGCCTCGACTACGACCACATCGAGATCGTGATCCACCCGCAATCGATCATCCACTCGATGGTGGAGCTGGCCGATTCCTCGGTGCTAGCCCAGTTGGGCTGGCCCGACATGAAGCTGCCGATCCTCTACTGCCTCAGCTGGCCCGAACGCCTGGACACCCCCTGGCGCCGCCTCGATCTCACCGAAGTAGGCCAGCTCAGCTTCCGCGCCCCCGACCCGGCCAAATACCCCTGCATGCAGCTGGCCTACGCGGCCGGCCGCGCCGGCGGCACCATGCCGGCGGTGATGAACGCGGCCAACGAGCAGGCCGTGGCCCTGTTCCTCGAGGAACAGATCCACTTCCTCGATATTCCCCGCTTGATCGACGTGGTGTGTGATCGCCACCAGCCCGATCTCACCGCCGCCCCCTCTCTGGACGACGTGCTGGCCGTGGACGCCTGGTCCCGTCAGGCGGTGCGTGAGGCTGCAGCCCGGCTCAGCGCCAAGGCCCCGGCGGCGCTACCGGTGTGAGCCAGCCCGGGATTGCCCACCACCTGCTGCTCTGCGCCACCCCCGCCAAAGCGCTCTGCTGCCCCGATCCAGCCGTGGGGGCCGCCAGCTGGGACACCCTCAAGCGCCTGGTGCGGGAGCTGGGGCTCGAGCAACCCGATCGGCCCGAGGGCATCGTGCTGCGCACCAAGGCCGACTGCCTGCGCATCTGCGCCGAGGGCCCGGTGCTACTGGTGTGGCCTGAGGGCATCGTCTACGGCGGAGTGACCCCGGAGCGCATCGAGCGCATCGTGCGGGAGCACGTGATCGGCGGGCAGCCCATCACCGCCTGGATTCTGCAGCGCCAGCCCTTTCGCTCCATCAGTCCGCCGTAGCCGGCCCATCGAAGAACTGGCGGCGGAAGGCATGACCCTTGGCGGCCCAGGGCCAATAGGGGGCCGAGAGGTCGCGGGACACAGCTCGCAGGTCCTGAGCGGTGAAGCTGAATCCCTCACGGCTGGCCACATCCAGGATCTGATCAAGGCCACTGGCCCCGGCGATCATGGCCTGCATGTCGCGGCTGGCTTCAACACTACGGACGAAATCTGTTAGCGAAGAATTCGCCATCAACCAGGAATAAATTCAAAACGCTTATAAAGCAACGCACAGACTCGCAACAAGCTCTATGCAAGATCAGCACACATCGCGCGCTGTCTTCATGTGCTGTGTGCCCTTTTGCCCTCCACCAACTGGCGGAACCAGCGGCCGGTGAGCCGGTCGCCCCAGTTGCCCTCGGGGCCATCGCAGACGGCGTGGAAGCCGTTGTGCCCTCCCCGTTCCGTGAGCAGCACCTGAAGAGATCCCTGTTCCGCCACCTGCTGCGCAGCGGCCACGGGCACCCAGGGATCATCCTTGGCATGCACCAGCAATAGCGGCGGCAAGAGTGCCGGCTGGTGCAGCAACCGCTGCAGGGGGCTGGCGCCGGCGTAGTAGTGGTCCACCGAGCTGTAGCCCCAGCGGGGAGCGGTGATGGCGGCATCGAAGGCGCGGATGGTGTGGGGCCCGCCGCCAGCCCGCAAGGCCTGCTCCTCGCCAGGATCGATGCCGAACGGATCCGCCAGGGTTTGCGCCACCAGGCGCTTGAGCAGCCAGCGCTGGTAGATGCCGTTGCGGGGCCGCTCGATCTGTTGGGAACAGGCGGCGAGATCCAGCGGACTGCTGATGCACACCAGCCCATCGAGGCCGCCCGGCTGCTCCAACACGGCATTGAGCAGCATCGTGCCCCCCAGGGAGATGCCCATGCCGAGCAGCGGCCGCCCCGCCGCCAACGTGCGGGCATGGCGCAGCACCGGCAGCAGATCGGTGTTGCAGTTGGCCGCGTAGGTGCCCGGAGCAAGGTGGCGGCCGGGGTCGGCCCCGCGCAGGTTCAAGCGCAACACCCCAAAGCCGGCCTGCTGCAGGGCCCAGCCCATGCGCCGCAGGCCCTCACGCTCACTCGAGCCGCCGAGCCCATGCAGCAACACCACCAGCCCCAAGGGCTGCTGCCCCCCGGCTGGGCTGTCCTGCAGGGCCAGCAGACGATCACGGCCGCCCACGGGGATCTCGAGCGGCAAACCCGTATCCGGCGGCAAGGCCGCCGGCCGCAGGGTGTCGCGCAGGGTCTGGAGGTCGCCGTTCCACCAGGGGGCCCGGGGCCGGAACGGCGCCAAGCCCAACTGGTGAGGAAGCATCAGCGCCCGGCAGTCACCGGCACCTTACCCACGCCGAGCGTGCGCAGTTCAGCGGTGAGCTGTTGCAGCACCGCCTTGGCATCGCCGAACACCATCGAGGTGTGGGGCAGCTCGAACAGGGCATTGCGGATGCCGGAATAGCCCGCCCCCAGGCTGCGCTTCACCACGAACACCGAGCGGGCCTGGTCCACCTCCAGCACGGGCATGCCATAGAGCGGACTGCTGGGATCGGTCTTGGCGTGGGGGTTCACCACATCGTTGGCGCCCAGCACGATCACCACATCGGTGCGGGGGAAATCGGGGTTGATGGCCTCCATCTCGATCAGCTGCTCATAGGGCACATCGGCCTCGGCCAGCAGCACATTCATGTGGCCCGGCATCCGGCCGGCCACCGGGTGAATCGCGTAGGCCACCTCGATGCCGGCGCTCTCCAGCAACCGGGCCAGCTCCTTGAGGCTGTGCTGCGCCTGGGCCACGGCCAGGCCATAGCCCGGCACGAACACCACCCGCTCCGCCGCCTCGAGGGTGAGGGCGCATTCCTCCGGGGAGCAGGAGGTCACGCGGCTGTAGCTCTGGTCGTCGCCAGCCGCTTCAGCCGCACCCCCGCCAGCGGGGGTGCTGGCCCCCAGGGCGCCGCCGAACAGCACCGAGGTGAGCGAGCGGTTCATGCCGGTGCACATCACCTGGGTGAGGATCAGGCCGGCGGCGCCCACCATGGCGCCCGCCACGATCAACAGCTGGCTGCCCACCACAAACCCTGCCGACGCAGCTGCCACGCCGGAATAGGAGTTGAGCAGCGAGATCACCACCGGCATGTCGGCACCGCCGATGGGCAGGGTGAGGCCGATGCCCAGCAGCAGCGAGGCCGTGGTGACGCCCGCCAGGGCCACCGGTGCGGCCAGCCAGCCCATCGGCCAGGCCAGGCCGAAGGCCAGAGCCGCGGCCGCCAGGGCGATGTTCACGGCGTGGCGGGCCGGGCGCTGGGTCCAGCCGGGGGTGGCCAGCCACTCCTGCAACTTGGCCATGGCCACCAGCGAACCGCTGAAGGTGATGGCACCCACCAACACCGACACCAGCACCGACACCAGCTCGAGCCGGTTCAGGGCCGCCCGGCCGCCGGCCGCCGGCAGGGCCGCGGCCCCCAGGGCCACCAGCAGCGACGACATGCCCCCGCAGCCGTTGAACAGGGCCACCACTTCGGGCATGGAGGTCATCGGCACCCGATAGGCCACCAGGGCCCCGGCACCGCCGCCGGCCGCCAGGCCCAGCAGCATCCAGCTCCAGCCCGTGAGCCCCTGCTCCAGCAGCAGGCCCAGCACCGCCAGCACCAGGGCCACCGCCGCCAGGCCGTTGGCCGTGCGGGCCGTGCGCACCTTCGAGAGGCCCT
>CANHMF010000157.1 GCA_947461705.1 Synechococcaceae cyanobacterium | reverse complement strand
TCTGGGGGGCCTGTTCTTCCTGCTGCGCCGCGCCCAGGGCGGCGGCGGCAATCCCGCCATGAACTTCGGCAAGAGCAAGGCGCGGGTTCAGATGGAGCCCCAGACCCAGGTGACCTTTGGCGACGTGGCAGGCATCGAGGGCGCCAAGCTGGAGCTCACTGAAGTCGTTGACTTCCTCAAGAACCCCGATCGCTTCACCGCCGTCGGCGCCAAGATCCCCAAGGGTGTGCTGCTGGTGGGCCCCCCCGGCACCGGTAAGACCCTGCTCGCCAAGGCCGTGGCCGGCGAGGCCGGTGTGCCCTTCTTCTCCATCTCCGGCTCGGAATTTGTGGAGATGTTTGTGGGTGTGGGTGCCAGCCGCGTGCGCGACCTGTTCGAGCAGGCCAAGAAAAGTGCTCCCTGCATCGTCTTCATCGACGAGATCGACGCCGTGGGTCGCCAGCGTGGCGCTGGCCTCGGTGGTGGTAACGACGAGCGTGAACAGACCCTCAACCAGCTCCTCACGGAGATGGATGGTTTCGAGGGCAACACCGGCATCATCATCGTGGCGGCCACCAACCGCCCCGATGTTTTAGATGCGGCGCTGATGCGTCCCGGCCGTTTTGACCGCCAGGTGGTGGTGGATCGTCCCGACTACGCCGGACGCCTCCAGATCCTGGGAGTTCACGCTCGAGGCAAGACCCTCGCCAAGGACGTGGACCTTGACAAGATTGCCCGCCGCACCCCCGGCTACACCGGTGCGGATCTGGCCAACCTGCTGAATGAGGCGGCGATTCTGGCGGCCCGCCGTCAGCTCACTGAAGTCGCGATGGATGAGGTGAACGACGCCATTGAGCGCGTCATGGCGGGTCCGGAGAAGAAAGACCGGGTGATGAGCGAGAAGCGCAAGCGCCTGGTGGCTTATCACGAGGCGGGCCATGCCCTGGTGGGTGCCCTGATGCCCGACTACGACCCGGTGCAGAAGATCTCGATCATTCCCCGTGGCAACGCCGGTGGCCTCACCTTCTTCACGCCCTCTGAGGAGCGGATGGAATCGGGCCTCTACTCCCGCGCCTATCTCCAGAACCAGATGGCCGTGGCCCTCGGCGGTCGCGTCGCTGAGGAGATCGTCTACGGCGAAGACGAAGTGACCACCGGTGCCTCCAATGACCTCCAGCAGGTGGCTCGAGTGGCTCGCCAGATGGTGACCCGCTTCGGCATGAGTGATCGCCTCGGCCCCGTGGCCTTGGGCCGGAGCCAGGGCGGCATGTTCCTGGGCCGCGATATTGCCGCCGAGCGTGATTTCTCTGAGGACACCGCCGCCGCCATTGATGAGGAGGTGAGCCAGCTGGTGGCTGAGGCCTACAAGCGCGCCACCGCCGTGCTCACGGGCAACCGTTCGGTGCTCGATGAGTTGGCTGAGATGCTGGTGGAGAAAGAAACTGTGGATGCCGAGGATCTGCAGGAGCTCCTGATCCGCTCCGATGTGAAGGTGGCCGAATACGTCTGATCGCCTCGCCTACGGCTCCGATGGCGCGGTGGATCCCTCCGGCCTGATCGACAGCCTGCACCGCCAGCCCGTACTGGCGGTGCTCCGCCCCCAGTCTGCCCAACAGGCCCACCGCCAGCTCGCGCAGTTGCTGGCGGTGGGCCTTGTCCATGTGGAACTTGCGGTGGAGCAGCAGCCCCATCGCCTCCCAGCCTGGACGGCCATGGCCCGTGAGCTGTGCGAGGCCTTCCCAGGCCTACGCCTTGGGGCGGCGTCCGTGCGGCGTGCCGAGGGGCTGGCGGCGGCTGCCGCGGCCGGTCTGCACTACGCGGTGTCGCCGATCCTGGATCCACGGCTACTGGAGCTTGCACATGGGGCGGGGCTCACGCTCGTGCCCGGCGTGTTCAGTCCAACGGAGGTGGATGTGGCTGTTCGCTATGGCTGCGGAGCCGTGAAGCTCTATCCCGCCTCGGCGCTGGGGTGTGGCTACTGGCCATCGCTGCAGGGGCCCTTGGGGCCCCTGCCCTTCTGTATCGCGGCTGGTGGTCTGCGCTGTGGTGATGTGATGCCATGGCTCGCGGCCGGAGTGGATGCCGTAGCCCTCGGCAATGGCCTCTTCGAGGTCCGGGGCCAGGAGCCGCGCCTGGACGCGGCGTTGGCTCCGGTTCTGGCGCAGCTTCCCCAGGGCGCCAAGGACGGCGTGTTGTCAACCTGAGAATGCGGTGCTACCCCTGAGATAGAGGTGTTCTCGTTTATGTCTCAGCTCACGATCAAGCTCAGCGCCAAGGCCGATGCCCTGATTGCCCAGCTTCAGAAGGAGATCTTCAACCGTCGTCGCAAGAAGGTGTCCGCGGCGGGCGTGATTGAAACCCTCGTCGAGAGCGGTGCCAAGTCGCAGTCGGACAAGCGCTTCGCCACCTCTTGGAAGAACCTCATCGCCGACATCGAAAAGGCGGCGAAGGTGGCCAGCGCCCACGGGAGCAAGCCTGCCAATCTCACCGATGCCGAGTGGGCGATGGTGCTCAGCCATCGCTCCCGTTCGGCGTCCACGAAGGCTCCGGCCAAGGCGGCACCCCGCCAACCTGCTGCCACCAAGGCCACATCGGTGGCCAAGCCCGCGGCCAAGACCCCCGTGAAGAAGCGGACCGTGAAAGCCGCCAGCACCAGAGCGGCCGCCAAGCCCGCAGCCGCCAAGAAGCCTGCAGCCAAACGCACCGTGGCCCCAAAGCCCTCCGTGCCAGCTCGTGGTGGCTCTTCAGTGGCCAAACGTATGGCCAAGGCCATGAGTCGGCTGGCCTCTCCGGCGGCCGTTGCCGCTCCCAGCAGTAACGGCACGGGTGTGTTGGCGGCGCTCAGCTGAGCACCGCCGGCCCCCGCTTCACCAGAGGCTGCATTGACCCTGCTGGCGCAGCAGGTGGTCCGCCAGAACGAGGGCCACCATGGCCTCCACCATCGGCACGGCTCTGGGCAGGACGCAGGGGTCGTGCCGACCTTTCGCCTCCAGGGTGGTGGCTTGGCCCAGGGCATTGATGGTTTGCTGGGCCTTGCGGATCGTGGCTGTGGGCTTGAAGGCCACGCGCAGGCAGATCTCCTCACCGTTGCTGATGCCGCCCTGGATGCCGCCGGAGTTGTTGGTGGCCGTGTGGAGACGCCCGTCTGGCGTGGGCAAGAAGGCGTCGTTGTGTTCACTGCCCCGCAGCAGGGTGCCCCCAAAGCCGGAGCCGATTTCAAAGCCCTTGGTGGCCGGTAGCGACATCACCGCTTTGGCCAGATCGGCTTCCAGCTTGTCGAAGACCGGCATGCCCAGACCCACCGGTGCACGGCGCACCAGGCACTCGATCACGCCACCGCAGGAATCGCCGTCGCGTCCGATGGCCTCGATGCGTTCGATCATCTGTTGAGCGCTGGCTGGATCGGGGCAGCGCACGATGTTGCTCTCCACCGCTTCCAAGGTCACCGTGGCTGGATCCACGCTGGCCTCGATGGTGTGGATGCGTTTCACCCAGGCGAGCACTTCTGTGCCATGGGCTTTGGCCAGGAGCTGTTTGGCGATTGCACCAGCGGCGACGCGGCCGATGGTTTCACGGGCTGAGGCACGACCACCGCCGCTGCGGGCCTGGATCCCGTATTTCGCCTGATAGGTCGCATCGGCGTGGGAGGGGCGAAAGGCCACTTCCATCTCCTTGTAATCCTGGGGGCGCTGGTCCTTATTGCGCACCACCATGGCGATGGGGGTGCCGAGGGTCACGCCATCCAGCAGGCCGCTCAGCACTTCAACCCGGTCGTCTTCCTTGCGGGGTGTGGTGATCTTGCTCTGGCCCGGTTTGCGCCGGTCGAGCTCGGCCTGGATTGCCTCGAGATCGAGGGCCAGCCGGGGTGGGCAGCCATCCACGATCACGCCCACGCCGCCGCCATGGGATTCGCCGAAGGTGCTGATGCGGAAGAGATCGCCGAAGCTGCTACCCATGGAGTCAACGCGCTCGGATGAGCCTACAAAGTTGGGTTCTGGTCAGGTGCGCCCCGATTCGCGCGTCGCCAATAAAAAAGCCCCCGCCGTGGCGGGGGCTCGTTGGTGGCTGGGGTCGGGAGAAACTCCCGATCACCCTCAGCCGATTGCGGGTGCGGTCAGAGCCACGGGGGTGGCTTCTGCAGCAGCCAGGTCGAGGGGGAAGTTGTGAGCATTGCGCTCGTGCATCACTTCCATGCCCAGACCAGCGCGGTTCAGCACGTCTGCCCAGGTGTTCACCACGCGGCCTTGGCCGTCGAGGATCGACTGGTTGAAGTTGAAACCGTTCAGGTTGAAGGCCATGGTGCTCACGCCCAGGGCGGTGAACCAGATGCCAACCACGGGCCAGGCAGCCAGGAAGAAGTGCAGGCTGCGGCTGTTGTTGAAGGAGGCGTATTGGAAGATCAGGCGACCGAAGTAACCGTGGGCAGCCACGATGTTGTAGGTCTCTTCCTCTTGGCC
>CANHMF010000156.1 GCA_947461705.1 Synechococcaceae cyanobacterium | reverse complement strand
GTCGTCGGGCCTCCAGGGCGGCTTCACGCAGCTTGCCCTCACCCCACAGCGTTTGCGGCGAGCTCTGGGATAGCCGCTGCATCACCAGCCCCACGGGGTTGGCCCCGGCGCTGCGCACCAGACCCTCCAGCTCGGCGATCTGGCGCTGGGCCTCCGCCGCATGGCCAGGGCTCAACACCAGCACCAGCACCCGCTCCAAGCCCGGCGTGGCCTGCATCCCGCCGGACGACTGCCGGGGGGGCTCGGCTTCGTGGGGGATGAAGGCACAGAGTGCCTCCAGCTCGCCGCTGCACAGGGGCTGCCAGGGCTGGCTGGCATCGCTTCCGGGGGCAAAGGCCGCGGCGTCCCAGTGGCCGCCGGCCCGGGGGCTGTCGCTGTAGCGCAGCCACAGCCGCGGCTGCAGGTCGAGGCCCACCACCGCCTCACTGCCCTGGGGTGCCAGCTGCTTGCTGCGGCCCACACAGGTGATCAGGCGCAGCCCGGCCCCCTGGCGGCGGGGACCACCCGGCAGTCGCTCCAACAGCCGACCCGACTGCTCCAGGGGACCGACCCACAGCAGCCGGCAGAGCCCGCGGCCATCGATCACCAGGCTCAGGGGCAGCTCGAGTTCGCCACTTTCGCTGGCCAGGCGTTGCAGGGTGAGCAGATCGGCCCCGTCCCCCTCGGGGTGACGCCGGTGCGCAAGACGCTCCAGGCGGCGGCTCACCGAGGGGCGCAGACCGGCGGTGCGGCCCAGCAGGACGGCCTGCTTCAAGCCCCGACGCCAGGCTCGGACCGGCGGATCAGCACACAGCGCAGTCCCGCAGCCCGGGCGCCGGCCTCGTCTTCAGGGCTGTCGCCCACATGCCACACCTCCGTGGGGGCCAGGTCCAGCGCCTGCAGCGCCTGCTGAAACGGCCGTGGATCGGGTTTGACCGCGCCGGCGGTGCTCGACACCACCACGCAGTCCATGGCGTCCGCCAGGCCCAGGTCCTCCAGGAGCTGCAGCAGGCGCTGGTCGAAGTTGCTCACCACGGCGAGCTTGAGGCCGCGACGTTTCCAGCGCTGCAGTTGGCTGGGCACGTCCGGGTAAACGCGCCAGAGCTCCGGGGAGGCGAAGTGCTCAAACAGGGCCACAGCGAGCCCCGCTGGCAGGGGCTCGCTGTGGCCGCTGGCGGCAAAGGCTTCGCCGATGCGCTCGTCCCACCACTGGCGCTCCGCTTCCAGCAGGGCGGCTCCCCGCAGGCCCGGGAAGGCCAGGGGTGGCGCCTGGCGGTAGACCGTCGGGAACACGCGATCCAGGTCTGCGGCGTCCACCTGCAGGCCGAAGTCGCCGGCCAGGCGGCTGTAGGTGTGGCCCACGGAGTGGCGCAGGCCCAGCAGGGTGCCCATGGCGTCCAGCAGCAGGCCTCGGGGCGCACCGCTCATCGCCAGTCCGCCAGCCAGCCGGCAGCCACCTTGAGCTGATGGCCCAGGCCCGGTAGCCGAGCCAGATAGCCCAGGCGGCGGATCTGGTGGGCGGCCGGACCGGCCAGGGTGAGGCCCATGCCGGTGATGCTCGCCTGGCCGATGCCCAGGCCCAGCATCTCGCCCAGATCGTTCCAGTGGAAGGCCTCCAGAGGCTCACCCGCCAGGGCCTTGCGCAGGTTGCCCGCCAGGAGCTCCGCCTGTTGATAAGCCACTTGGGCGGTGGCCGGCAGCGGGTTGGCGATGGTGGGATCGTCTGGGCTGGGGAAGCCGGCGGCATCGCCCAGGGCAAACACATCCCGCAGCCCCTCCACCCGCAGGTCGCTGTGGCAGGGCAGGCGGCCGCGGCGATCCAGGGGAAGCGGCGGACTGATCGCCGGCACACAGGCCGCGACCCCCGCGGTCCAGATCACACCATCGGCGCTGAGGTGTTCCTGGCCGCTGGGGGTGCCATCCCCACGCAGCAGATCCAGGCCGTTGGGCTGCACTGCCACCACGCGGGTGCCGGTGCGCAGGCGGATGTCGCGGCGCTGCAGAGCCAGCCGTGCCTGTTCGCGGTTGAAGGCCTTGGAGTTGGGTAACAGTTCCGGTCCCTGCTCAATCAGTTCCAGCACGGCTGCACCGTCGAGCATGTCGGCGAGTTTGCAGGCCAGCTCTACGCCGCTGGCCCCCGCTCCCACCACCACGAGGCGCTGCAGCGGGCGTGGCCGTTGTCGGAGCTGCTCCACCAGTTGCTGCAGGCGGTCCACGTCGTGGAGGTTGCGGAATCCCAGGGCGTTCTCCTCCACCCCCGGGATGCCGAAGCTCTCGGGCCGACCACCGGTGGCGATCACCAGTTGGCTGTAGGTGAGTTGCTGACCATCGGCGGTGCGCAGGCTGTGGGCTTCGGCGTCAACGCTCACCACCCGACTCCGCAGCCAGGCCACCCCACGGCCCGCTAGCAGCTCGTTGTAGGCAGGGGCAATTTCCCAGCGGCGCAGCTCACCGCTCAGCAGCTCATAGAGCAGGGGCAGGAACAGGAAACGGTCGTTGGGCTCGATCAGCAGCAGCGGTGGGTGATCCGGCAGCTGGGCCAGGGCCAGGGCCGTGGTGAGGCCGCCGAAGCCTGCGCCCACGATCACCAGGGGAGCGCTGTCCTGCGCAGAGGGGCTGTCTGCCACGGAATCGAAGCCTGTGACAGGCCGAATTGTCGTGGCCGAACCCTAACCAGTGGCGGCTGCATTGGAAGATGGAGGGATGACGACCACCACAGCCGGATTGGACCTGGAGCGCGCCTGCCGGGAGTTGGCGGAGCTGGATGCCCAGGCCCGGCTTCGCTGGGGGCTGGAGCAGTTCGGCGAGGGGTTTGCGCTCACCACCAGCTTTGGCATTCAAGCCGCCGTGTTGCTGCACATGGCCAGCCGTTTGGGGGCAGAGGTGCCGATCATCTGGGTGGATACGGGCTACCTACCTCCCGAGACCTACCGCTACGCCGCGACCCTGATGGCGCAGTTGCCCATCACGATCAAGGTGGCGCAATCGCCGATCAGTCCCGCCCGCATGGAGGCGCTGCACGGTCAGCTCTGGGCCACGGGTCGGGTGGAAGATCTCGAGCTCTACCACCGCCTGCGCAAGGTGGAGCCGCTGGATCAGGCCCTGCTGGATCTCCAGGTCACCTGTTGGGCCAGCGGTGTGCGAGGCCGGCAGACCGATCACCGCAAGGCGATGCAGCCCCTGGAGCAGGTGCGGGGACGCTGGGCGCTGCGGCCCCTGCTGGATTGGACCAGTCGTGATGTCTTCTATTACATGCAGGAGCACAACCTGCCGCAGCATCCCCTCTTTGAGCAGGGCTACTCCACCGTGGGCGACTGGCATTCCAGTGGCCCCGATGATGGCTCCTCCAGTGGACGGGCCACCCGTTTCGGCGGCCTCAAGCAGGAGTGCGGGATCCATTTGCCTGGGATCGGCGGCGAGGGCATCTGAATGGCTGGCGCTCCGGGCGAGGTCCCCGAGCGCGTGTTGCTGGTGGGCAACAGCCGCTGGCACTGGGCTGCCCCTGGGGAGGAATCGCTTCGCTGCTGGCATGCCCCCCCGCCCCAGGGCAGGCCGCTGGAGGGTTGGCCGGGCCTGAAGGCCTGGGCTCGAGTGGGAACGGTGGCCCCTCAGCTCGACCTGCCCGCCGACCGGGAACTGCGGCTGGCGGATGTACCCCTGCGCCAGGCACCGCCCTGGCTGGGAATTGATCGGGCCCTGGCGGGCTGGCAGGCCTGGCGTCACCAGCGCGCCGGTGTGTTGGTGGCGGATGCCGGCACCGCCTTGAGCCTCACCCGGGTGGATGGGGCCGGCGTCTTCCGAGGCGGCCGTATCAGTGCGGGGGTGGCTCTGCAGTTACGGGGGCTCGGCCAGTCCACGGCTTTGCTGCCCAGCCTGGAGTCGGGCAGCCTGGAGCTGGACCGGGATCCGTGGCCCCAGGTCACCGCCCTGGCCATGGGCTGGGGCTGTCTGCAGGCGTGCGCTGGCGCCATCGCTGAGGCCTGGGCGGATGTGGCTTGCGATGGCCTGGGGGCCGATCAGCCCTGGGCCCTCTGGCTCACTGGCGGCGATGGGCCGGCCCTCGCACCGCTGCTGGAGCAGCGCGGGCTGGCCTTCCACTGGGCTCCAGATCTGTGCCTGGAGGCCCTGGCGGAGCTGGCGGGGTCGGTCAGGCCAGGCCCAGATCCTTGAGGATGTCGTCAGCCATGGTGTCGGCCTTCACTTTCCAGTAGGCCTTCTCGATCCTGCCCTCGCCATCCACCACAAAGGTGTGGCGCATCATCCCCATGTACTCGCGGCCCATGAACTTCTTGAGGCCGTAGCTGCCGTAGCTCTCTGCCACCGGACAGGGCTCCGCATCGCTGAGCAGGGTGAAGGGCAGGGTGTACTTGTTGATGAACTTGGCGTGGCTGGTGGCGCCGTCTTTGCTGATGCCGAGCACAGCGATGCCGTGCTGCTCAAAGGCACTCCACTGGTCGCGGAAGTTGCAGGCCTCCTT
>CANHMF010000155.1 GCA_947461705.1 Synechococcaceae cyanobacterium | reverse complement strand
GCTCCCCCCCCTGGCTTTTAGAGCACCTACCGCAACGACGCCATCGCCCGCACGCCGGTGGCGCTGCTCAAGCTGGATCGCCTGCCCTTCCTGAACCTGCTACACAACCACCCCACCCTGGCGATGCAGCTGATCGGCCAGCAGCACGTACGTCTATGGGAGCAGCGGGCCAGCGGCACCTGCGCCTACTGAAGGCCTGGCAGCCATACTTCTCTCCCTGCTCATCCGCCAGGGGCACCACCGCCCCCAACAGCGGCTCATGCCGTTCCAGCAGGGCATCCCGCTCAGCCGAGAAGGGCGTGGTTAGCGTCCATGAACGGCTCGGGACGGCTCAGTAGCGCTGTGCCAGGGCGCCTTGAAGCTGGGTGATGGTTGCACCAGCTGGCAACGCAGGGCGGATCTGGCGGCCGAGCGCCCTGGTTTTAACAAAACTGACCGCCCGAGAGGGCAGGCCTGCCGTAATCCACAACATGGCCTGGCGGAGCAAGGGACAACAGGAAGAAACCAGGCGCCCCTCAGCAGGGCGCCTGGAGTGGATCCAATCAGAACACTTCGGTACCTGCTGCAGCAACGACCGGGTTGAACACCTCGCTCACCTTGGAGAAGATTCCATCACCATCGGCATCGCTGAAGGTGGCCACTTCCGTGCCGTAGCGCTTGAACTCCTGCTGAATCAGGTTGGTGCCATCGAAGCCCCAGGATTCGTTGCGGTCGATGCGCTCGTTTGTCCAGCGACCATCGTCGTACTCCTTCAGGCCATTCACCAGATTGAAGCTATATTCATCAAGGCTCTCGTTGCGGTTGGAATGGCGGCCTATGTCTCTCCTGGAGGAACTGAGCCGAACGTATCCAGGCAACCAGGGAGAACTCGTGAAGATCGCCGCCCCTGTACTGGCAGGTGCACTTCACGGGTTCCTCACGATCGGATCGGTAGGACAGAGACATCGTTCTCCTCAAGCCGATGCGCTTCTTTGCCCAGTCGCTTCTACTCAGTGGTGTGGTGGCCCTTTCAGGGCAGGGCCTGATGGCGCAGGCCTCGCCCCACGAAACCGGGCCCTGCGCAGCCCGGCTCCAAAGCCTCGGCTACACGCGGGTGGAGCTGGATGCCACCCAGGGCCATTCCTTCCTCTACGAAGCTCGCCGGGGCGCTCAAAAAGTGAGGTTGATGGTAGACAAAGGCTCCTGCACGGTTCGGCAGACCTGGCTGGACGACTGACGTGCCAGCCGCTCAGGCGGCCGGCAGCAGCAATTCAATGCGGCAGCCGCCCTGCGCTCCCTCCTTGGCGTTGAGGCTGCCGCCATGGGCCTGGCCAATGCTGCGAGCAATGGCCAGGCCCATGCCTGCGTTGCTGCCACTGCGGGAGCGGTCGGCCTGCCAGAACCGCTCAAAGATCTGCTCCCGCTGCTGCTCGGGAACACCCGGGCCCTGATCTTCCACCCAGATCAACAGGGACTTGGCCTGGCGCTGGAGGCCAAGGCTGATCACACTGCCAGCCGGACTGAATTGCAGGGCGTTGGTGATGAGATTGCTGAGCAGTTGCCGCAGGCGGCCCGGTTCGCCCTGCACTATCGCCGGCCCCTGCAGCTCCAGGCTCAGCTCCACCCCGGCAGCGTAAGCACGTTCCCGGTGAAGCTCCACCAGATCCTCCAGCAGCTCACAGACATCAAAATGCAGCCAGTGGGAACGATCGGGCAGGGAGCGATCCAGGCGGGCCAGCAGCAGCAGATCTTCCACCAGCTGGCCCATCTGGGCGGCGGCCCGGTCGATGCGCTCCAGCTTGCTGGCCAGGGGGGTGCTCGCAGCCGGCCACTGCCCGCTGTCGCGGAGGCTGCCGATCAGGGCCCGGATCGCGGTGAGCGGATGGCGCAGCTCATGGGAGGCATCGGCGGTGAACTGCACCAGCCGCTGGATCTGCTCTCGGATCGGGCGCAGGGAGCTGGCCACCATCCACTGGCTAAGCAGCACGGCCGTGAGGGCCGCTGCCGCTCCGCCCGCCAGCAACCCATGGCGCAGCCGCCGCAGTTCGAGGTCTGCAGCCGTAGACGACACGGCCACCGAGATATAGCCGGCCAACCGCGGCGGTGCACTCGCCGATTCCCGCAGCAGCACCGGCCTCCAGTAACTAAGACCATTGGCCAGGGGTACAAACTGTCGCTGATCGCGGTGCTGCTGCGGCCAGGGATTGCCGCCGGCGGGCACGAACTGGCCGTAGTGCGAGAGCTCCACCAGGTCCGCATTCAGCCAGCTGATGCGTTTGCTGGAGATCGTGAGCGATTGGCTCTCCAGCACTCCCAGTTCCGCCACCTCGCCTTGCCGCACCTGGGGCTGGGTGTTGGCGTATTCATTCAGTTCATGCAGGATCAACGGCATCTGTGATGCGGCCGCCGAAGCGAGTTGCTGCAGCTGGCTGCGCAGCAGCTGGCTGCGGGCCTCCGCCACCTGCAGATAAACGCCAGCTCCGAACACCACCAGCATCAGGCTGGAGATCAGGGCATAGCGCCGGGTGAGGGTCCAGCGAATCCGGCCAAGATCAGGCTGCATAGGTGTTGTTGAGGCGGAACCCAACCCCGTAGACGGTTTCAACCAGGTCGCTGGCTGCTCCAGCTGCGCTTAACTTCGCGCGCAGGTTCTTGATGTGGGTTTTCACGCTGTCATCGCCGGGGAACTCGAGACCACTCCAGGCAGCCTGAATCAGCTGGTCCTTGGAGCGGACCCGGCCGAAGGCCTTGAGCAATTCCTCGAGGATCAGATGTTCCTTGGGGGTGAGGTGCAGCTCCTGCTGGCTGTAGTTGGCGCTGCCGCCATCCGCTTCAAGGGTCAGGGGTCCCCACTGCCAGTGGCTCTGCAGGGGCCGCGCCGCCCGGCGCAGCAGGGCCTGGATCCGCGCCTTGAGCAACACCGGATCAAAGGGTTTCACCAGGTAGTCGTCGGCTCCCCCCTCCAATCCCTCCACGTTGTCGGCCATTGTGTCGCGGGCGGTGAGCATCAGCACCAGCGGTTGATGGCCGCCCCGCAGCCGCAGCCGGCGGCACAGCTCCATGCCGTCGAGATGGGGCAGGTTCAGGTCCAGCAGAACCAGGTCGTAGCGCTCCCACTGGAGCAGCTCCCAGCCTTTCTTCCCATCGGCGGCGGCTTCCGGCACATAGCCCCAGTGCCCGAGCATCTCGCAGAGGGATTCGCGGATCACCACGTCATCCTCGATGACGAGAATTTTCATCAGCGGCTCCTCTCAGTAGAAGTCTGGCGGCACAGTCGGGGAGAACTCGTGAAGGGCGGGGGGACAGCCCTGCGGGATCAGCACGTGCTGGATCACCTCCAGTAGCCCGTCGGCCAGGGGGCGATGGGTGCCCAACCGGGCGCTCCAGATCGACCCGGCGAGCAGGTCGTCGGCACGCACCAGCGCCATGTCTTGCCCCTCCAGCAACTGCAGCTGCTCCAGCGGCACTGCCAGCTCCGCCCGAAACACATGGGCCGTGCGGCGGTGGATATGACGCACCATCACCAACTCCATCGTTGGGGGCTGCCAGCTGATCTCCTCCAGCAACTCACGCCGCAGCGCCTGCTCCGGCGTTTCGCCCGGATCGAGATGCCCACCAAAGAGTCCCCAGCAGCCGGGCGCGACGATCGTGGGGATCTCGTCGCGCAGTTGCATCAGCCAGCGGCCATCCCGCTGCAGCATCGCCAGGGCAACTTCAACGGCCATGGCGCGGGCTCAGGTTGCTGCAGGCCGGCGCATCTGCGTGGCGTAAAGCGCGGCACCGCCGGCTGCCAGCACAAGACCTCCGCTGATGGCCAGGAACACCAGCGTCTGCAGCAGCAATAGAAAAATCCCAATGGCGGATCCGGCCGCGATCTGCACCCTGGCCTTGATCAGCAAGGTGAGCAGGAGCAAGACGGTGGCCTTGAGGCTCAGCACCTTGGCCGTGCTGAACGGGCAGAAGGGGTTCAGAAGCACATGGGGATCACGGGTATCCCCATGCTGGCAGGACATTCCGGGTGCGGTGGTTTCACTTAAGCCCTGGGCGGCTGCGGTGGGATCCACTCCGGCGGACAGGTCCGCCAATCGGCCTGCCGCTTTTGAGTCCAGAGCTTGACCGCCTGCGCCCGTGTCAGTTTCCTGCGCCACTTAAGCAGCGGTGCGGGCTCCCCCGGGATTAACTCCCCAAGCGTCACCTCCAGCGCCTGGCCCCAGCGGTCGTAGCGGGCCCGGTTTCAACTACTTAGGCCCGCCGCGCAAGCTGAGGAGGGCCGCCGCCGTTTTGGTGGGGTGAGCGAGAGGCCCAGCCCAAGGGTCTGCTAACGAGGTGTCCCAAGAAAAGGGGCCCCGAAGGGCCCCCTGGGGCTAGATCACCGAGATGGTGGTATTGGCCCTGCCCTGCAGCTTGCGGGCTAGCTCATGGGCTTTGGCCATGGGCATGACGCGGACCTTTTTGACCGGCTTGCCCAGGCGCCCCAGGGGGACATCGAGGCGCTCATGGCCAAAGGCCTTGATGCCATCTGG
>CANHMF010000154.1 GCA_947461705.1 Synechococcaceae cyanobacterium | reverse complement strand
GAGCTGCTGTTCATCGACGAGATCCACCGGCTCAACCGGGTGGCCGAGGAGATCCTCTATCCCGCGATGGAGGACTTTCGCCTCGATCTCACCGTGGGCAAGGGCACCACGGCCCGCACCCGCAGCCTGCCGCTGGCGCCGTTCACCC
This sequence comes from Synechococcaceae cyanobacterium, assembly GCA_947461705.1. Lineage (GTDB taxonomy): Bacteria > Cyanobacteriota > Cyanobacteriia > PCC-6307 > Cyanobiaceae > Vulcanococcus. The sequence continues at coordinate 4,354 of CANHMF010000154.1, read as the reverse complement.
TGGTGGGCGCCACCACCCGCGCCGGGTCGTTGAGTTCGCCGCTGCGGGATCGCTTCGGCCTGATCCAGCGGCTGGAGTTCTACGGGCTCGAGGATCTCCAGGCCATCGTGCAACGGGCGGCCGGGTTGCTGCAGCTCGAGCTGGATCCCGCCGCGGCCCTGGAGGTGGCCCGCCGCTGCCGCGGTACCCCCCGCATTGCCAACCGCCTGCTGCGGCGGGTGCGGGATGTGGCGGCTGTGGGCGGCCACGGCCGGGTCACGGCTGCTCTGGTGCATGAAGCCCTCAGCCTGCACCGGGTGGATGGCCGCGGCCTCGATGCCAGTGATCGGCGGCTGCTGCAGTTGCTGCAGGACGGCTATGGCGGCGGCCCGGTGGGGCTCGACACCCTGGCGGCGGGCCTGGGGGAAGATCCCGCCACCCTCGAGGCGGTGGTGGAGCCCTTTCTGCTGCAACAGGGTTTGCTGCAGCGCACCCCCCGGGGGCGCGTGATCACCGAGGCCGGTCGGGCCCATCTGGATGCAGCCGCATGACACGCCTTCTGGCTCTGCTGCTGGCCGTGCTGCTCAGCGGCGCCGTCGGGCTGGTGCAGCCCCACCCTGCCCTGGCGGCCGGGGACTCCTCGACTTCGGTTCAAGCCCTGTTTGAGCAGGCCCTGCGGGCCAGCCGGGAGGGCAGCTTCGAGCAGGCCTTGCCGCTCTGGAACCAGGTGCTGGAGCAGGCCCCCGGCGATGCCGCGGCCTGGAGCAACCGCGGCAACGTGCAGCTGGCCCTCGGCGATGCCGCTGCCGCGATCCGCGATCAAACCCGGGCCATGGAGCTCGATCCCGTGAGCGCCGATCCCCATCTCAACCGCGGCACCGCCGAGGAGGCCCTGGGCCAGTGGGCGGCCGCTGAGGCCGATTACCGCTGGATTCTGGAGCGCGATGGCGAGGCGGGACGCGATCCCGATGCTTCCGCCCTCTACAACCTCGGCAACGTGCAGGGGGCCCTGGGGGATTGGTCGGCGGCGCGGGCCAGCTTCACCGAGGCCGCCGATGTGCGGCCGGGCTTTGCCATGGCCCGCTCCAGTGCGGCCCTGGCGGCCTTTGAGCTCGGTGATCTGGATGCGGCGGAGCAGCAGCTGCGCAACCTGATCCGCCGCTACCCGCTGTTTGCCGATGCCCGCGCCGGCCTCACCGCCTTGCTCTGGCAGAGGGGCGCCAGCGGCGAGGCCGAGAGCAACTGGGCGGCCGCCTCGGGGCTGGACACCCGCTACCGGCAGTCAGAATGGCTGTTGCAGATACGGCGCTGGCCCCCCCAGCCGGTGCACGCTCTCGAGGATTTCCGCGCCCTGGCCAGCCGATGACCCCAGCAGCCCCCGTGGCATCCAGTGCGGCCAGCGAGCTCCCGCAGCTTGAGGCCGCGTTGGGGTCTGCGCTGGAGGCTGCCCTGCCGGAGCTGATTGCCCTGCGGCGTCACCTGCACGCTCACCCCGAGCTCAGCGGCAACGAGCACCAGACGGCCGCGCTGGTGGCCGGGGAGCTGCGGGGCCTGGGCTGGCGTGTGCAGGAGGGGGTGGGCCGCACCGGGGTGTTGGCGGAGCTGGGGCCCGAGCGCGATGGTGCCGGCCGGCTGGCCCCGCTGGTGGCCCTGCGGGTGGATATGGATGCCCTGCCGGTGGAGGAGCGCACGGGGGTGGCCTTTGCCTCGCGCCACCAGGGCCTGATGCACGCCTGCGGCCACGACATCCACACCACCGTGGGCCTGGGGGTGGCGCGGCTGCTGGCGCCCTTGGCCGATCAACTCACGGCGCGGGTGCGGCTGCTGTTTCAGCCGGCCGAGGAAACGGCCCAGGGCGCGGCCTGGATGCTGGCCGATGGCGCCATGGATGGCGTGGAAGCGCTGTTCGGGGTGCACGTGTTTCCGAGCCTGCCGGTGGGCACGGTGGGGGTGCGCAGCGGCAGCCTCACGGCCGCGGCGGGCGAGCTGGAGGTGGAGGTGCTCGGGGAAGGTGGCCACGGCGCCCGGCCCCACCAGAGCACCGATGCCATCTGGATTGCGGCGCGGGTGGTGAGTGGTTTGCAGGAGGCCATCAGCCGCCGCCTCGATGCCCTGCATCCGGTGGTGGTGAGCTTCGGGCGGATCGAGGGGGGCAAGGCCTTCAACGTGATCGCCGACCATGTGCGCCTGCTGGGCACCGTGCGTTGCCTGGATCTTGAGGTGCATGCCCAGCTGCCCGGCTGGATTGAGGACACGGTGAAGGCCCTGTGTGAGGGCCATGGGGGGGAAGCCCGGGTGCGTTACCGCTGCATTTCTCCACCGGTGCACAACGATCCGGCCCTCACCGCGTTGGTAGCCGAGGCCGCCGTGGAGCTGCTGGGCCGCAGCAACGTGCGCTGGCTGGAGCAGCCCTCGCTGGGGGCCGAGGATTTCGCCGAGTTGCAGCGGGACACCCCGGGCACGATGTTCCGCCTGGGGGTGGCGGGGCCCCAGGGCTGCACGCCGCTGCACAGCAACAGCTTTGAGCCCGATGAAGGCTGCTTGGCGGTGGGCATCCAGGTGCTGAGCCTCAGCCTGCTGCGCTGGATGCAGGCCCGGAGGGCGCAACCGTGAGTGGCACCCGCCAGGTGAGCCGGGATCTGCTGGCGCTCTCCTCGCCGCTGTTGGTGCTGGTGGGTCTGGTGGGGCTGCTGCTGCGCCAGGGTTCAGATCGGCTTCAGGCGCTGCCGGCCCTGGGCATTGGCATGGGCCTGCTGGTGCAGAGTGCCTGGAGCTGGCGCCGCCGGCGCAAGGCGCTGCTCTCGGCCCTGCGGGAGGCCACGTCTGACCCCTGCCCAGCGCCTCCACCCGAGCCCTGACCTGATGGATCTGGACCAACTCCGCGAGGCGATCGTGTCCGGCGATCCCAGCCGGGCGATGCCGGCCCTGGCGGCGCTGCGGGAGGTGCCGGAGGAGCAGGCCGTGCCGTTGTTGTTGCTGGGCCTGGAGCAGAGCACCTTCATGGTGCGCTCGCTCAGCTGCGCCGGCCTCGGCGTGAAGCGCAATGAAGCTGGTTGGCTGGCCCTGGTGCAGGCCCTCGAGCGCGACGAGGACGCCAACGTGCGGGCCGAGGCGGCCAATGCGCTCGTGAGTCACTCGTTGCAGCGGGCCTGGCCGCTGCTGCTGCCTGCTTTTCAGCGCGACAGCCAGTGGTTGCTGCGCTGCAGCATTCTTTCGGCGGTGGCGGAGCACCCTGAGATCCCCGCCGAGGATCTGCTCCAGCTGGCCCGCCTGGCCATCGGCGATGCGGATGGCACCGTTCGGGTGGGGGGTGCCGAGATCCTGGGGCGCCTGGTGCATGAGGGAGGGGAGCAGCCCGTTGCCCAGCAGGCCCGCGCGGAGCTGGTGGCGCTCCAGCAGGACGGCGACCATCGGGTAGTGGCGGCCGCCCTGAATGGCCTGCAGGCCTGAGGGAGGGGTCGCACGGAGCTCTCCTCCCGCGCCCCTGTGGTTTCGGCCTTGCTAGGTTTCCTAAGTCACTAGGGGTGCCCGGCCGGCAGCGGCCATGGGCTGAGATCACACCCTCCGAACCTGATCCGGGTCATGCCGGCGCAGGGAAGTGAGACGAACTCCAGCTGCGCCCCAGAACCGCTGACCCCCGGGTCTGTAGTCCGTACTTCGCCGTAGCTCTGATGCGTAGCGCCTGGATCGAGAAGCGTCAAGGCCAAGGCAATGTGTCCCAGATGCACTTCGCCCGCCAGGGCGTGGTGACCGAGGAAATGGCCTTTGTGGCCCAGCGGGAGAACCTGCCCGAATCGCTGGTGATGGAGGAGGTGGCCCGGGGCCGGATGATCATCCCGGCCAACATCAACCACCCCAACCTGGAGCCGATGGCGATCGGTATCGCCTCGCGCTGCAAGGTGAACGCCAACATCGGCGCCTCGCCCAATGCCAGCGATGTGAGCGAAGAGCTCAAGAAGCTCGAGCTGGCGGTGAAGTATGGCGCCGACACCGTGATGGATCTCTCCACCGGTGGCGTGAATCTGGATGAGGTGCGCACGGCGATCATCAACGCCTCGCCGGTACCCATCGGCACGGTGCCCGTGTATCAGGCCCTCGAGAGCGTGCATGGCTCGATCGAGAAGCTCTCGGAAGACGACTTCCTGCACATCATCGAGAAGCACTGCCAGCAGGGCGTTGACTACCAGACCATCCACGCCGGTCTGCTGATTGAGCACCTGCCCAAGGTGAAAGGGCGCCTCACCGGCATTGTGAGCCGCGGCGGCGGCATCCTGGCCCAGTGGATGCTCTATCACCACAAGCAGAACCCGCTTTATACCCGCTTCGACGACATCTGCGAGATCTTCAAGCGCTACGACTGCACCTTCTCCCTGGG
>CANHMF010000153.1 GCA_947461705.1 Synechococcaceae cyanobacterium | reverse complement strand
TCCGGGCCGAGAACGGGCCGCCGGCTGGCAGCTAAACCGTCGCCACAGCGCACGCCACGCGCCTCAATCCTCCGGCTGCTGAATCCGGCTGCTGCGCTGGCCCTTGATCGCACTGCGCTGCTTCTTGGCCGCCAGGCGCCGTTCCTTGGAACCCCGGGTGGGCTTGGTGGGCCGCCGTGGCGGCGGCGGCGGCCGCAAGGCCTCCTGCAGCAGCTCCACCAGCCGGCGCTGGGCCGTCACCCGGTTCTGCCACTGGGAGCGGTGCTCACTGGCAGCGATCACCACGGTGCCATCCACCAGCCTGGCGTCCAGGCGCTGCAGGGCACGGGCCTTGAGCAGGGGCGGCAGTACCTGGGAGCCGGCCAGGTCAAACACCAGCTCCACCCGCGAGTCGGTGGTGTTCACGTTCTGGCCGCCGGGGCCGGAAGACCGCGAAAACCGCCAGCGCAGCTCCGTGGCCGGGATCAACACACCGGAACGCAGCCGCAGATCCACTTGCCCAACACGAGCCCACAACCAGCATGCTTGCAGCATCGCCGCCGTTGTGATCGCCATGGGCCAAGGATCCGCCTACGACCAATTGCACCGGAACATTGTTATTCGCTCTGATATCTATGGCGGCATTAACAAGAAGCCCAGAATTCTTGCGGCCAGCTCAGGCTTCCGAGGCATCATCGGCATCCCCGGCCTGCTAGGGCCCAACGGAATCACCCTGGCCGGCGAGGCCGGAGCCGGCATTGTTGCTGAGCTGGTGAATCGCGATCCCGCAGCCCCTTTGCGCAACATCACATCGGCAGGGGCCGTCGCAGGTGTGCAGGCCGGCGGGTTCAGCAACAGCGCGGCCACAGAGACATTCATGGACGCGATGCCGATTGAGTTCAGCCATCCGGTGCTGCCCAGCACCGTCTTGCCACAGAACTTCCGCATCCACCTCAACACGGGAGAGATCGTCACCCCTCTCTATGTTGCGCAGAACCCCAACAACGACCTCAATGAGCGCCAGACCGTGGTGGCTTATGGCTACTTCGGCAACCGACTGCCCAGCAGCGATCCCAACAGCCTCTACCCCGTGCTGTTTGAGGTGGTGAACAGCGACACCCCGCTGCAACTGATCACACCAAAGGGCCTGGTGAATGGCAGCGGGCTCTCCCAGAGCAGCAGCAATCCCTACGACCCCTACAACGGCCCCACCCTTGCGGGAGCCAAGCTCAGTCGTCTTTCGCTAGCCGGAGATTATCCATCTCCCGCCTTTGCCAACTCCGTGGCCAATCACGGGGTCGAGTATTACGGAACCGGTACCAACCTCTACAGGCTACGCCTCTTTACATCTGCCGGCTTTTCCCCCGATGGCGTCAGCGGATTCAATCCACAGGACTTCTCCCGCTTCTTCCAGCTCACAGCAACTGGGCGAAACGGCAACAGCCTCACGATCAGCGAAGCCAATCAAACCATCAAGGTCAAAGGTGGCACCCTCAAGGTGAAAGGGATCGCCGATCTGGGCACAGGTCTCAGCGCCGATCCCAGTTATGCCTACCAGGAAGATCACGACAACCAATTCGATATCATTATCAAGGCCTCCAGCATTGCCGCAATCCGCGCCTTGCAGGCCGTGATTCTTCCCGACCCGCGCAACGGAACCCACAGCCCCATCTACAACCCAGGTGGTCCCGGTACAGCACCACTTCCGGAGTACAACTACACCCAACCCTCGGGCGGCCAGACGCTTGCCATTGAACGGGCGCTTCAGGACCCAGCCACGGTGAGCTATGCAGCCCAGAACCTCGAGGCTTACGACAGGGCTGACGATCTGGCGGTGGCCTTCCGCCTGCGTGATCCGATCACCGGTGAATGGCGGCTCACCAGCAGCTCCAGCCAGGCCAACAACCTGGTGAGCTCAGGCGACTGGGCCCTGGTGGATGTGCCTTTCGCCGCCAACGCCAACGACAGCTACACAGCGGATGTGATGGAGCTGCGCAACAGCAGCAACAACGACCGGGCCTATTCCGCCAATCCACGCCAGATCGGCCGGCTCGAGCGGGCTGGTTACACCAACAAAGGCTCCGTGTTCACCGCCTACAACGAGCCCCTGCAAGGCCTCGATCCGATCTGGCAGGTAATCTCACCGGAAGGGCAGCATCAGCTGGCCAGCTCCCGTGCCGAGCGCAACCACTGGGTTGAGCAGGGCTGGCGCAACGAGGGTGTGGCCTTCTACAGCGTGGCTTTCCCTAACGCCGCCCTAACCAGCGGGTGGGAGGCTTAGCTAGAAGCAGCAATCCCGCCTGGCCCGTGAGTCAAACGTCCGCCCCCACCGCCGGCTGGCCCCTCTCCAGCCCGGGCTGGATTGACGAGATCTTCGACGGCGTGCGCTATGGCCTGGAGGGCACGGTGCTGGCCGAGCAGGATTCGCCCTTCCAGCGCGTCACAATCATCGACAGCGCGCGCTATGGCAAGGGCCTGCTGCTCGATGGCTGCTGGATGACGGCCGAGCGCCAGGAGCGGCATTACCACGAAGCGATCGTGCATCCGGCCCTCTGCAGCGCCGAGCGCATTGAGCGGGTGCTGGTGATCGGCGGCGGCGATGGTGGCACCGCCCGCGAGTGCCTGCGCCACGCCGGCGTGCAGCACCTCGACATGGTGGAGATTGACGGCCTGGTGGTGGAGTGGAGCCAGCAGTACCTGCCCTCCATCGGCGGCGGCGCCTGGAGCGACCCCCGCTTCCACCTCACCGTGGGCGATGGCATCGCCTGGGCCGCCAATGCCCCGGATGCCAGCTACGACGTGGTGATCGTGGACGGCTCGGATCCCGCGGGGCCTGCCGAAGGCCTGTTCAACCGGGCCTTCTTTGAGCAGTGCCGCCGCATCCTCAGGCCCGGCGGTGTGTTTGCCACCCAGAGCGAATCGCCCGAGGCCTTCCGCCAGGTTCACATCGACACGGTGAAGCTGATCCGCGAGGTGTTCGGCCATGCCGATCCCATGTATGGCTGGGTGCCCATGTATCCCAGCGGCTGGTGGAGCTGGACGTTCGCCGCCAGCGACGGCCGTCGCTATCTGCAGCCGGATCCCTCCCGCGCCGCGGCCGTGGTCGCTGGCTCCGAAATCTGGAGTCCCCGCTGGCAGCGCGGCGCCTTCGACGCCATCCCCGCCGCGATCGAGCGGGAACTGGCCAGCTGAGAAGCTGAAGCGATGAGCAACTCGGCGATGTTCGACACGGCTTTGTTTGACACCGACGGCGCCATCTACATGGGCAGCCAGCGCGACCCGGCTGGCTGCCGGGTGGGCCTGTTCGGCGTGCCCTACGACGGCACCACCTCCTTCCGCCCCGGCACCCGCTTCGGCCCGGCGGCGATCCGCGAGGTGAGCAGCGGCTTGGAGAGCTACTGCCCCCAACTCGATCGCGATCTCGAAGAGCTGGCCATCGCCGATCTGGGCGCCGTGGACATCCCCTTCGGCGCCCCTGAGCCGGTGGTGGCGGCCGTGCAGCAGGCCACCGAAGCCGTGCTCTCCTTGGGCCTCAAGCCGCTGATGCTGGGCGGCGAACACTCGATCAGCTCCGGCGCCGTGGCGGCCGTGGCCCAGCAGCACCCGGAGCTGGTGCTGGTGCAGCTCGATGCCCACGCCGACCTGCGCCACGAATGGCTCGGCACTCACCACAGCCACGCCTGTGCCATGCGCCGCTGCCTCGAGGTGCTGCCCAGCCAGCAGCTGCTGCAGATCGCCATCCGCAGCGGCACCCGCGAGGAGTTCAGCGAGCTGCGGCAGACAGGCCGGCTGGTGGCGATCGAGCGCATGGCCGCAAGCCTCGAGCCCCTGCGCGGCAAGCCCCTCTATCTCACCGTGGATCTGGATTGGTTTGATCCGGCCGTGATGGCCGGCACCGGCACGCCGGAGCCCGGCGGCTTCCTCTGGCGTGATTTCGCCGCCCTGGTGGAGGAGCTGCGCCACCACAACCTGGTGGCCGCCGACGTGGTGGAGCTGGCGCCGCAGCTGGATCCCACCGGCGTGAGCAGCGTGCTGGCCGCGAAGGTGGTGCGCAGCCTGCTGTTCCTGCTGGATCGCTAGACAGCGCTCAGTACGCGCACCCTAATAAGCGCAAGTCCCGCTGGCCCGCTGCTCCCGCAGGCGTTCGTGCTGCTGGCCGATCAACTGCACCGCCAGGGTGGGGTGGTTGTGAAGCAGGTTGAGAAAGCGCAGGCGATCCAGCCTCACCACTTCCACCGGTGTGCGCGCAATGGCCTCATTGCGGTACACGCCGTCCTTCCAGACGATGTCCTCGTAACTGAACAGCTCCCCGGGGCGATAGCAAAGCTTGTCGCCAGCACCATTCACCACCTCAACGATGCCCCTGCGCACGCAGTAGATGGCATCAGCGGCCTGGCCGCGAGAAAAAATCAAGGCTCCCGTGGGAACGGAGAGGCTCTCGCAGTCCACCTGCGCAGCCATCAATTCAAGAGGAGTTGCCGCTGCCAGCGCTACACCCAATCACCCACCTCCGGATGACCCTGTTTCTGGGCTGAAGCATGGCACCACCCGAACACCCAACGCGGT
>CANHMF010000152.1 GCA_947461705.1 Synechococcaceae cyanobacterium | reverse complement strand
GTGGACAGAGGGTGGCCTGATCTATTCGCCTCCGTTCCGCTGATGCCCCCGTCTTCGGTTTCAGCTGTGACCCCCTGGTGGCGCAACCGCCGCCTGATCCCCTGGATCGTGCAGGCGGCCGTTGGCCTGGTGGTGCTGGTGGTGGTGGCGTTCCTGGTGGGCAACCTGGTGCGCAACCTCACCGCCGCCGGGCTGCTGCTCAGCTGGAGCTGGCTGGGTAATCCAGCTGGCTTCGATGTGTCGGAAACCCTGCTGCCCTTTGACGCCAGCCTCCCCTATTGGCGGGCTCTGCTGGCGGGGCTGGTGAACACCCTGCGGGTGGTGCTGCTGGGGCTGGTTGGGGCCACGCTGCTGGGCACGGCCGTGGGCATGGCGTCCTTCAGCTCCAACGGTTTGCTCAAGCGGCTGGCGCGGATCTATGTGGAGTTGATCCGCAACATCCCCCTGCTGCTGCAGCTGGTGTTCTGGTATTTCGTGGTGTTTCTAGCGCTGCCCAATGGCACCAGTGCCATTCAGCTGCCGGGGCTGGTGTTGGCTAAATCGGGGCTCTACCTGGCCTGGTTCAGCGATCTCTGGCATCTGCACTGGCAGGGGCCCCATCTCGATGGCGGGGTGTGGCATGCGCCGCTGCGGCTCACGGTGGAGTTCGGCGCCCTGCTCACCGGCCTGGTGGTGTACACCGCCGCCTTCATCGCTGAGGTGGTGCGGGGCGGTGTGGCCTCGGTGCCGAAGGGCCAGTGGGAAGCCGCCAACTCCCTGGGCTTCAATCCACTGCAGACCCTGCAGCGGATCGTGCTGCCCCAGGCCCTGCGGGTGATTGTTCCGGGTCTCAACAGCCAGTACATCTCCCTGGCCAAGAACTCCTCCCTGGCCGTGGCCTGCGGCTATGCCGATCTCTACTCCGTGGCGGAAACCACCCTCAACCAGACCGGCCGCGCCGTGGAGGTGGTGTTGGTTCTGCTGGGGTCCTATCTGGTGATCGATCTGGTGATCTCCGCCCTGATGAATGGCGTGAACCGCATGGTGCAACTGAAGGAACGCTGATGCGAACGGTTCTTCCTGCCTCTCCCCTGCAGCGGCTGCGCCGTGAGCTCTTCTCCAGCCCCCTGGATGGCCTGATCTCCATCGGCCTGATCGGGTTTCTGCTGGCCGTGGTCATTGCCCTGGTGAAGTGGGCCCTGTTTCAGGCCCAATGGGCCGTGCTGCAGGCCAATAGCACCCTGTTTGCCGTGGGGCGCTACCCCCTGGAGCAGCAGTGGCGCCTGTGGCTGCTCACCACCCTGCTGGTGGGGGCCACTGGCTTGAGCTGGGGGTTGTTGCGGGGTCTGCCGCGGCTCGATCGGGTGGATCAGCTCTGGCCGCGTAACGACCGCATCGCCGTGGCGGTGGTGCTGGCCCTGGCCCTGTGGGCCCCCCTCTTTCTCAAGCTCAGCCTCGCCATTCAGCTGCGCTGGTGGCTGGTGGCGGCCCTGCTGGTGGCGACGCGCTGGGCGGCCGGTCGCTGGGCCCTGCGCATCCCGCCGCCTGCTCGCCGGCTGGTGCCGCTGATCTGGCCTCTGCTCTACTTCGCGGGCATGGTGCTGATCAGTGGTGGCCTGGGCTTGATCCAGGTGTCTCCTTCGGAATGGGGCGGCCTGCTGCTCACTCTCGTGGAGTCCAGCTTTGCCATCCTGCTGTGCTTCCCCCTTGGGATCCTGCTGGCCCTGGGCCGCCGCAGCGCGCTGCCACTGCTGCGCTGGAGCTCGGTGGTGTACATCGAGTTCATCCGCGGGGCGCCGCTGATCACCCTGTTGTTCCTGGGCCAGAACATCCTGGGATTCCTGCTGCCCGGTGGCCTGGCGCCTGATCGGGTGTGGCGGGCGGCCTGGGTGCTCACCTTCTTCGCCGCTGCCTACGTGGCGGAAGCCGTTCGGGCCGGCCTGGCCTCCCTGCCCAAGGGGCAGCTCGAGGCTGCCCGCTCCCTGGGCTTGCCCTTGCCCCAGGCCCTGATCCATGTGGTGCTGCCCCAGGCGCTGCGGGTGGCCCTGCCCGCCACTGTTGGTCAGTTCATCTCCCTGCTGCAGGACACCACGCTGTTGTCGCTGATCGGCCTGTTGGATCTGCTCGGCACGGCCCGCACCGTGATGGCCAATCCGGCTTTCCTGGGCAGGAACGCCGAGGTGTACCTGGTGCTGGCTCTGCTGTTCTGGTGCTGTTGCGCCGCCCTCGGCCTGGGTAGCCGTGCCCTTGAAACCCGCCTTAACCCCACCGCCAACCCCGCCCCATGACCAGCACCCCTGCCAGCGCCGGCTCAGCCCCCGGGGCCGTGATGATTGAGGCCCGTGGGGTCGAGAAGTGGTATCCCAACGGCTTCCACGCCCTGCGGGGCGTGGATCTCACCGTTCACCAGGGTGAAGTGGTGGTGATCATGGGGCCTTCAGGTTCGGGCAAGAGCACCTTCATCCGCACCTTCAACGCCCTCGAGGATTTCCAGAAGGGATCCATCTGGGTGGATGGCATGGAACTCACCGACGACGTTCGCAACATCGATGCCATCCGCCAGGAGGTGGGCATGGTGTTCCAGCAGTTCAACCTGTTCCCTCACCTCACGGTGTTGGAGAACCTCACCCTGGCTCCGGTGCTGGTGCGCAAGCGCTCCAAGGCCGTGGTGGAGCGCCAGGCCCTGGAGTTGCTGGAGCGGGTGGGCATCGCTGAGCAGGCCCACAAACATCCCGGTCAGCTATCGGGAGGCCAGCAGCAGCGCGTGGCGATCGCCCGCTCGCTCTGCATGGAACCGCGGATCATGCTGTTCGATGAACCCACCAGTGCCCTCGACCCTGAGATGGTGCAGGAGGTGCTCGAGGTGATGCAGGAGCTGGCCAGCGATGGCATGACCATGGTGGTGGTGACCCACGAGGTGCGTTTCGCCCGCCAAGTGGCCAGCCGCGTGGTGTTGATGGCCGATGGCCAGGTGGTGGAGATGGCCCCGCCGGACCAGTTCTTCACCAACCCGAGCCACGAGCGCAGCCGGCAGTTCCTCAGTCAGATCGCCTGAGCGGGTCGCTTGTCAGCAGATCCCTACACTGTTTCTCTTGGTTAGCCGCGGGGGCGTTGCCATGGTTGATCGTGCCATCTATCCATCCGCGGCTTCGCCGTCCGTCCACGCCGACGACGACACAGCGGCCTCGGAGCGCATCACCAGCCAGCTCGGCCGTCTGATTCCGCTGGTCAACGGTGAGGCGCGCATCGCCGGTGTGAACCGCTCCGTGTGCACGGCCTCCCTGGCTTCGTTGCTGAGCTGGGATGACGACGGCCAGCTGGCCGTGGATTAGGCCGCGGTGCACCGGCAGGTTCCGCGACAGCTCCTGATCCTTGCCGGTGGTGGCCACACCCACGCCCTGTTGCTGCGCCGCTGGGCCATGCGGCCTCGGCTGAAACCGGCAGCCACCCAGGTGCTGTTGGTGAGCCGCCACAGCACCGCCCTGTACTCGGGCATGGTGCCGGGGCTGGTGGCGGGTCTGTACAAACCCGAAGCCTGCGCCATTGATCTGCGGCGGCTCTGCGGCCAGGTGGGCGTCCTGTTCCTTCAGGCCGAGATCACCGGTATTGATCTGCAGTTGTGTGAGCTGCAGCTGCAGGGGCGTCCCCCTTGGCGCTGGGATGCCCTCAGCCTGGATCTGGGCTCCGTGACGGCGGTGGCCGATGCCGCCATGGCCGTGAAGCCGCTCGAGCCCTTCCTGGCCTGGTGCCACGCGCAAGCCCCCGGATGCTCGCTGCGGATCCGAGGCGGCGGCGCCGCCGCGGTGGAGCTGGCCCTCGCCTTCCGGGCCCGGGGCCTGGCCCCCCGCTTGCTGCTGCGGGGGGAGGCTCTGCAATTGGGCTCTGCCGCGGCCAACCGGGCTGGCGAGCGGCTGCTGGCCCAGGCCGGCATTGCTGTGGAGCGCCGCGTGGCAGCCGATCTGGCGGCCGATCTCGCCTGCACCGGCAGTCATGCTCCGGCCTGGTTGGCCGCCAGTGGCTTGCCAGTGGAGCAGGCCACTGGCCGGGTGCTCACCCAGGCCAGCCTGCAGGTGCTCGGCCAGGAGCGGCTGTTTGCGGTGGGTGATTGCGGCCTGATCCAGGCCGACCCCCGGCCGGCCTCCGGCGTGTGGGCCGTGCGTGCTGCTCCCGTGCTCGCGGCCAATCTCCAGCAGGTGCTGGAGCGGCCAGGCATGGCACTGCAATCCTGGCGGCCCCAGACCAGGGCCCTACAACTGCTGGGTGATGGCGGCTGGCATCCCGGCGGTGCCCGAGCCCTGGTCTTCTACGGCCCCTGGGCTCTGGGGCCCAGCCGTCGCCTCTGGCAGTGGAAGGATCGGATTGACCGCCAGTTCATGGCGCGCTTCAGCGGGCTCTCCGCCATGGCCCCAGCGGGTGGCGATCCCATGGCCTGCCGTGGCTGTGCGGCCAAGTTGCCCGCTGCGCCCCTGGAGGCGGCCCTGGCGCGCCTACGGCCCGATGGCGTTCGACCTGCGGCGGAGGATGCGGCCCTGGTGGGTCAGGGCGCTGGCGGGGAGTGGCTGCTCCAGAGCGTC
>CANHMF010000151.1 GCA_947461705.1 Synechococcaceae cyanobacterium | reverse complement strand
TTCAGCTCGGAGCAGCGCCGGCTGCTGGATGAGCAGCTCTCGCAGCGCTTCATCGGCCTGGATCCCTCCGGCTATTTCCTGATCAAGTTGGATCGCCAGGCCGGCGAGCTGATTGCCGAGCACTACGGCAACGGCATCGATGAGCGGGGCTTGGCCACCGACCCTGAGACTGGCGAGGTGATCACCTGCAAGGGGGCAGGTCCCCGTGAACCCCTCGCTATCTACCGAGGCCGGTCGGCGAAGGAACTTGGCATGGCGCTCACTGAAGGCCCGGGACCCTGTCCCCTGAGTTGCCTCGATCACGCCCTCTACTTGGGCCGCGAGCTGCAGAAAGCCGAGCGCTGCCTCGACGACGGCAGCGACTATGTGCAGGACTGAACCGCCGGCTGGCGTTCAGACGGGTTGCAGTTCCCGCGTTGAGGCTGCCGTGGTCGGCGGTGGTTCGGGGGGCAGGGCCGCCAGCTGATCCTTGATTTCGCGCGTCACCACACTGCGGTACTCCTGGAAGTGCTCGTTGTGGGCGAGGGTCACGAGGAACTGCTCCAGGTTCTCGGGGTTGCGCCGGGCAATCTTCGCCAGGGCTTTCCAGAAGCGCAGCCGTGTGTCCCGCTTCATCCCCTGGCGCCACACGACGGTGCTGAGGGCCCGCACATCCGTGAGGCTCGGCAGGCTCGACTTGTCCGAGGCCTCGGGCTTGAAGAAGGCCCGCCAGCGGGGCTGGCCCATCTTCAGGTAGTAGTGGGTGACCCGATCGATGTAGGCGTTCGGTTCGTACAGGCGGCAGAAGGCGTCCACGTACTCGTTGGCGATGTCACGGATCGGCCGGGTCGGTACGAAATTGAGCAGGTTGGTCTGGTTCACGCCCTTGGCGTCAGCCTTTTCCTGCACCAGGCGCCCTTCCTTTTCGAGGCGATGCCAGAGGCCGGTGTTGGGCAGGGCCTGCAGCATCCCCATCATGGCCGCGGGGATGCCTGTGCGATTGACAAAACGCACGATGCGATCGCCGGCGCCTGTTTTCTCGCCGTCAAAGCCGATGATGAAGCCAGCCATCACCCGAATGCCATAGGAGGTGATCCGGTCCACGGAGTCCTCCAGGGAGCTGCGGGTGTTCTGGTGCTTGCCGGCCACCGACAGGCTGGCTTCATCGGGTGTTTCGATGCCCAGAAACACCGCGTCGAAGCGGGCTTCACCCATCATCTGCATCATCTCGTCGTCGGAGGCGAGATCCACCGAGGCCTCCGTGGCGAAGCTGAAGGGATAGCCCCGCTCGATCTGCCACTGTTTGATGGCCGGCAGCAGCAGCTTGGCGTTGCGCTTGTTGCCGATGAAGTTGTCATCCACCAGGAAGATGGAGCGCCGCCAGCCCAAGTCGTAGAGGGCTTGGAGTTCGGCCACCAATTGTTCGGGGGTCTTGGTGCGCGGCTTGCGGCCGTAGAGCACGATGATGTCGCAGAACTCGCACTGGAACGGGCAGCCCCGCGAGAACTGCACGCTCATCGAGTCGTAGGCCTCGAGCTGCAGCAGATCGAAGCGCGGCACGGGGGTGGACGTCACATCCGGCTTTTCGCCGTTGGAGCTGAAGCGGCCACTGGCATCGCCGCGCTCGATCGCCTCGATGAACATTGGCAGGGTGATCTCACCCTCGTCGAGGATCTTGAAATCGGCCAGATCGAGCTCAGGAGCATCCGGGGTGGAGCTGGCGAAGGGGCCTCCCACCGCAACGGGCAGATGGCGCTGCTTGGCCTTGGCGATCTGCACGGCCATGTCGGCCTTCTGCACGATCATCCCGGAGATCACCACCAGTTCGGCCCAGGCCCACTCGGCCTCGGTCACCTCGCGCACGTTGCGATCTACCAGCTTCATGTCCCACTGCTGGGGGAGCAGAGCGGCCACGGTCACAAGCCCCAGCGGGGGGAGCAGCACCTTGCGGTTCACCAGCTCGAGGATCTTCTCGTAGCTCCAGAAGGTCTTCGGGAACTCGGGATAGATGAAGAGGGTGCGCATGCCGATCGCGGTGGGTTCGTCCTGACGGGTTGCGTGGGAGCGGCACGGCCCTGGATGGGCGAACCGTAGTCGTTCCGGAAGCCTAGGCCTGTTGTGCCTGAGCCTGCCGGCTTTCTGCTCTAATACCCCTTCATCTTGTGTTCCAGCCATGGGCCCCGTGATCTATCTGGCACTGGTGGGTGCTGGCCTGGTTGCCGCAGCTGCTATCTCCTTCGTGCTGCGCGGCGTCAAGCTGATCTGAGGCGGATCTGACTCAGGTGTGCATCACCCGCGGCTGGGCCTCAATCCAGCCGCATCTTTCTTCTGTTCGCGAGCTCCCAGGCCCCCAGTGCGAGGCCCAGGCTTCCGAGCAACCCGAAACAGCTCCATACCCCCATCTGGATGGTGAGTCCAGCGGCGGCCAGGCCGCTGATACCACCGCCACCCAGGAAGGCGATCTGGCCCAGGCCGGCCATGCGCCCCCGCAGCACCTGGGGTGCATGCACCTGAATGATCAGGTTGGTGCCTGAGAGCAGGCAGGCCGTGCCGGCGCCGATCAGGAACGCCATGGCCAGGCCCCAGACCTGCGTCCACTGCAGGGCGAGTCCCAGTTGGGCCAGGGCCGTCAGCACGGTGCTCACCCCCAGCAACACCCCAGGCTGTCGGCTGAGCACAGCGGCCCGTCGCTGCAGCACCACCCCGCCGGTAATGCTGCCTGCGGCAATGACGCTGGTGAACAGACCCAGGGCCAGTGGGCTTGGCCCCAGCAGCTGGGCGGCCATCAGTGGCGCCAAGCCGGGATGGAAGAAGCCCACCAGGCAGGCCAGGGCTGTGAACACCAGCACATGGCGCAGATCGGCGCCGCAGTTTCGCCAGGCCGTCGCCAGGCTGGCGGCCTCGCCCTTCTCGCTGCGTTGCTCCCGGTCCCGGTAGGGGGCCATCAGCCACAGCAAGCTGGCGATGGGCACCAGATAGGTGGCCGCATCCAGGGCGAGGGCCAGGGCTGGGCCGGTGGCGGCCAGCAGGAATCCCCCCAGGGGCGGCCCCACCAGCTTGCCCACGTTGAAGATCACCGAGAAGCTGGTGAGATAAGGGCCGAGCTGCTCGGGTTCCTCCACCAGCAGGGCCACGTACTTGTTGCGGGCCGTGAGTTCGTAGGCGCTGGCTGTGCCAATGCCCAGGGTGCTGAGTAGGAGCAGGCCGTCCTGTACCCGGCCTTCGCTGATGGGGATGGCGATCGCCCCCAGCACGGCGGCGGCGAAGAGGGCCCACTGGGCCCGGATCAGCACCCGCTCACTGCCCACCCGGTCGGTCAGCACCCCCGCAGGTCCACTCACCGCCAGGGTGGGCAGGGTGAGCAGGGCGAAGTGCAGGGCCAGCAACAGGGGATTGCCCGCCCCCTCCATCAGCAGCCACCCCTTGGCCGTGAGCCCGGCGAACGACCCGGCCGTGCTCAGGCCTGAGGCCAGCAGGAACGTCGAGCGTTGGTGGTGGGTGAGCTTGCGCCGCAGCCGCTGCAGGGCCTGGATCAAGCCTCCGTCCGCCGGGCGGCGAGGGCTTCGCCCACCATCGCCTTCGCCCCCACCACTTCGCCCACCAGGTCATAGGTGTCGGCGGCGGTGATGCGCACCGGCACCATGGTGCCCGGCGCGGCGCAGAGGCCGCCTTCGCCGGGGAGCACCCGCACCTCGCCATCCACCTCCGGCGCGAAGCGGGCGCAACGGCCCAGCATCTCTGCCGTGCTCGGGTTCTCCTGCTCGATCAGCACATCCACGATCCGGCCCACCCAGGCGGCGTTGCGCGCGGCGGCAATGGGCTGTTGCAGGGCCATCAGGCGGTCCTTGCGCTCCTGCGCCACCTCGGGCGGAACCTGATCCGGCAGCTCGGCGGCCGGGGTGCCCTCTTCCGGCGAGAAGGTGAACACGCCGACGTGGTCGAACTGCTGCTCGGCCACGAAATCCAGCAGGTGCTGGAACTGCTCTTCGGTTTCGCCGGGAAAGCCCACGATGAAGGTGGTGCGCAGCACGGCCTCGGGCAGCTGTTCGCGGATGCGGCGCAGGACACCGCCGGTGACCTCGGCCTGCCAGGGGCGGTTCATCGCCCGCAGCACCTCCGGGTGGCTGTGCTGCAGCGGCAGATCGAGGTAGGGCAGCACGTTGGCCACGTCGCGGTAGGCGGCGAGCACCTCGGTTGTGAGGCCGGTGGGGTAGGCGTAGTGCACGCGGATCCAGGGGATCTCCACCTCCCCCAGGGCCCGCAGCAGTTCGGCCAGTTGGGGTTTGCCGTAGAGGTCGAGGCCGTAGTTGGTGGTGATCTGGCTGATCAAAACCAGTTCCTGCACCCCCTGGGCGGCCAGCTGCTGGGCCTCGGCCACGATGCTCTCGATGGTTCGGGAGCGCTGATCGCCGCGCAGGTGGGGAATGATGCAGAAGGCGCAGCGGTAGTCGCAGCCCTCGGCCACCTTCAGATAGGCCACGGCCTCGCTGGTGGTGCGGTAGCGAGGCAGGTGTTCATCGCCCACAAAGGTGGGGTTGGCGCTCACCTGGTTCACTCGCTCGCCAGCCTCCACC
>CANHMF010000150.1 GCA_947461705.1 Synechococcaceae cyanobacterium | reverse complement strand
CCCTACAAGCGGGTGCTCACCCACGGCTTCACCCTCGATGAGAAGGGCCGCAAGATGAGCAAATCGCTCGGCAACGTGGTGGATCCGGCGGTGCTGGTGGAGGGCGGCAAGAACGAAAAGCAGGAGCCCGCCTACGGCGCCGATGTGCTGCGCCTGTGGGTGAGCTCGGTGGATTACTCGGCCGACGTGCCCCTGGGCCCGGGGATCGTGAAGCAGCTGGCCGACGTGTACCGCAAGGTGCGCAACACGGCCCGCTACCTGCTGGGCAACCTGCATGATTTCGCGCCGGAACGCGATGCCGTGCCCTACGACCAGCTGCCGCTGCTGGATCAGTGGATGCTGCAGCGCACCGCCGCCCTGATCGACAGCGTGACGGGAGACTTCGAGCGCTTCGAGTTCTACCGCTTCTTCCAGGCCCTGCAGAACTTCTGCGTGGTGGACCTCTCGAACGTCTACCTCGACATCGCCAAGGACCGCCTCTACGTGAGCGGAGCCGATGAGTTCCGCCGCCGCAGCTGCCAGACGGTGCTGTCCGTGGTGGTGGAGCGCCTGGCTGGCCTGATCGCACCGGTGCTCTGCCACATGGCCGAGGACATCTGGCAGAACCTGCCCTACCCGGTGGCCGAGGCTTCGGTGTTCGAACGGGGCTGGCCCACGGCGCCCGCCGCGTGGCACCGACCGGACCTGGAGCAGCCGATGGAGCGGATTCTGGAGCTGCGGGCCCTGGTGAACCGCCAGCTGGAGAGCTGCCGGGCCAGCGGAGCCCTGGGCGCCTCGCTCGAGGCGCAGGTGCACCTCGCTCTGGAGGATGGCGAGGCCGCCGCGGGCCTCGCCGCCGCCCTGCAGTGGCTGCAGGCCTCAGCCCATCCCAGCGTGGACAACCTGGCCGACTGGCTGCTGGTCTCAGCCCTGCAGCTGCACGGCACGGGGCTGGCCGCACCGGGCGCCGAGGTGCTGGCGGAGACCAACGAGGCCGGCCTGCACGTGCAGATTGCCAAGGCCGATGGCCAGAAATGCGAGCGCTGCTGGCACTACGAAACCGACATTGGCCAGCACAGCGCCCATCCCAGCCTCTGCGGCCGCTGTGTGGCCGTGTTGGACTGACGCGATCAGCCCCAGGCGGCCGGCTCCAGGAAGCCCGTGGGCGCCACCGGGCCCGCCAGCCGCTGCTCGGCCATCGGGTTGAGTGGGCCCTGCAGCAGTTCGGCGGAGGCGATCAGCGCCGTTTCCGGCAGGGCCGGTTGATCCGGATCAAAGGCGGTGGGATGGCTGACGCTGCTGGAGAAGCCGCGAAAGATCAACAGCTCGAAGGGCTCGAGGCTGCCGCTCTGGCCGGGCAACTCGCCCCGCAGCCGCAACACCCGATCAGGACGAGACCGGCTGATCTCCTCGAGGGCCTGCAGCAGCTCGGCAACATCAGCAGCCATCCCCAAGTCCTCCTCGCTCAGAAGCCACCGGCCACGCGGCCCTGCTTGGGCAGCCGCACCAGCAGCCACTGGAGCAGGCCCACCACGTAGCCCACCAGCGCCACGTAGCCCACAAAGGCGGCGACGGTGCCGGTCCAGGACCCCCCGAAGACGAAGTTAAAGACGCGGGCAGCGCCTCCATGCAGATCGTCCGGGGCCTGCAGCCAGGCCCGGCACACCGGACGCACCAGACCGCCGCCCACGCAGCTGAAGGCCAGGGCACTGAGGGCCGCCCCCAGAAGGCCGTAGACCGTTAAACCCCAGCGCCAGGCACGCACCACAAACGGCAGCGGCCTCCAGGGCGGCAGATCCGCCAGCTCTTCATTGAGATCCACCCAGAACCACACGCTCACCACCAGCAACAGCTGGGCCAGCACCGCCAGCAGAAACCCGATGGGGCGGTTATCGGTGAGCAGCAACACCGTGATCAGCAGCAAGCTGGCCACCTTCCAGTAGATGCCCAGCAAGCGCACCAGGGCGCGCTCCTGCTTCATCGCCGCCCAGATCAGCAGCACCAGGGGTAAGCCCACGGCAAACACGGCCGCCAGGCGGTAATCCAGCCAGACAAGGGTGCGATAGAGCAGGTCCGGCACGGAGCAGGGGGGTCAGGTTGGCCTCATTATCCGCGGATCAGTGCGGTGGGCTGCAGCTGTAGGGTCCGCCCATGGCCAGGCGCTTCTCGCTTCCATTGCCCTTTCGCGGCCGGCGCACCGCCGCGGCCAGCTGCCGCAGCGCCCTCTCGCAGAACGTGTCGCTGGAGGCGGCCGTGGCCGAGCTGGTGGCTGCGCTCCAGATCAGGCGCGGAGCTCCCGCCGCGGATCTGGCCCTGGTGTTCTGCTCCACCGCCTATGCCAGCGATCTGCAACGGCTGATGCCGCTGCTGCGCCAGGCCATCCCGGCGCAGCACTGGATCGGCTGCGCCGGTGGCGGGGTGGTGGGCACCGACGCCACTGGGCAACCCCACGAGCTGGAGCACAAACCGGGCATCAGCGTGACCGTGCTGCAGCTGCCCGGCGCCGCCCTGCAGCTGTTTCAGCTCGATGCCGGCAAGCTGCCCGATCTGGATGGTCCGAGCCAGCAATGGGTGGACTGGGTGGGCGCGGATCCAGAAGCTGCCAACTCCATGCTGCTGTTCGTGGATCCGGGCTGCCCCGGCATCAACGATCTGATCAGCGGCCTCGACTACGCCTACCCCCAGGTGAGCAAGGTGGGTGGCATCGCCGGACAGCACAGCGCCAGCCATGGCTCGCTGTTCCTCAACGACCAGGTGCTGGACGGTGCGGTGGGCTGCCTGATCGGCGGGGCCTGGCGCATCGATCCGGTGGTGGCGCAGGGCTGCCGGCCCATCGGGCCCGTATTCGAGGTGGAACAGGCGGAGCGCAATGTGGTGCAGCGCCTCAGCTGCGAGGAGCGTGCGGGCACCCCGGTGGCCTGCCTGCAGACCATCCTCGAAACCCTCACCCCCAAGGAGCGCGAGCTGGTGCGTCACTCGCTGTTTCTGGGGGTGGCCAAGACCAACTTCCAGCTCCCCGCCAACGGCGAGCCCCCCAGTGATGCCGCCTTCCTGGTGCGCAACCTGATCGGCGTGGATCCCCGCACCGGCTCGGTGGCCGTGGGCGAACGGATGCGGGTGGGGCAGCAGGTGCAGTTCCAGTTGCGCGATGGCGACACCTCCCGCCAGGAGCAGGAGCAGTTGCTCGGGGCCCAGCAACGCCAGCACCCCCAACCCCTGGCAGCGCTGCTGTTTGCCTGCCTCGGGCGTGGCGAAGGCCTCTACGGCGCACCGGATGGCGACGTGAGTGCCTGCCGCCGGCTGTTCAGCAGCGTTCCGGTGGCCGGGGCCTTCTGCAATGGCGAAATCGGCCCGGTGGCCGGGGCCACCCACCTGCACGGTTACACCGCCAGCTGGGGGTTCCTGCTGCCCAACGAGGAGCCCCAAGCCCAGCCCTGAGCCCCAGATGGTCCGTCAGCACGTCAATCCCCTCAGCCGCTTCTTCCAGTTGCCGTTGCGGTTGCCGCCGCCTGCGGAGTTGTTCGGCGATCCCGGCCTGCCACTGCACCTCGATATCGGCTGCGCCCGCGGCCGCTTTCTGTTGGCCCTGGCCCAACAGGATCCCGCCCGGAACCACCTGGGCGTAGAGATCCGCCGCCCCCTCGTGGCGGCCGCCGAGGCCGACCGCACGGCCCTCGGCCTCGGCAACCTCCACTACCTCTTCTGCAACGCCAATGTGAGCCTGCAGGACTGGCTCGCCGAGCTGCCCGCTGGCCTGCTGGAGCGGGTGTCGATCCAGTTCCCGGACCCCTGGTTCAAGAAAAAGCACCACAAGCGCCGGGTGCTGCAGCCACAGCTGCTGCTGGCGATTGCCGCGGCCCTCGAACCGGGCCGGCAGTTGTTCCTGCAGAGCGATGTCCTGGAGGTGATCGAACCGATGGTGGCCCTGAGCGAAGCCAGTGGCTGCTTCTGCCGGCCCGCCGGCGATGCCAGGCCCTGGCGGGCCACCAACCCCCTGCCGGTGCCCACCGAGCGGGAAACCTATGTGATCACCCAGGGACTGCCGGTGTATCGGGTGCTCTACGAACGCAACGATGCCCCCTTGCCCGCCCTGGCGGAGCTGGAGGAATGGCTGGAAGCCGCCGATAATCCGGCCACTGCCCCGGCCTGCGTGCCGGACGCCTGAACACGGCTCCCCGATGACCGCTCCTCGATGACCCCGGTCCCTGCGCCATCCATCCCCTGGCTCCTGCGCTGGCAGGGGCTGCTGGCCCAGCGCAGCGCCGGCCCGCTCACGGCACGGCTCAGCCTGTTGGCCGGTGTGGTGCTCTGCGCCCTGATGGCGGGCTTGCCCCTGGTGACCCGCAGTGGCCTGACGCTGCTGATCACCGCAGCCGGCCTGCTCTGGCTGCTGTGGGCCTTGCGCACCCCGGCGGGACAGATCGGGGCGATCAGTGGCTGGCTGCTGGTGATGCTGGGCGTAGCCGTGCTGGCCACAGGCTTCTCGCCGGTGCCGGTGGCGGCCTTCAAGGGGCTGATGAAGTTGGTGAGCTATCTGGGGGTGTACGCCCTGATGCGCCAACTACTGGCGGAGGCACCGATCTGGTGGGACCGCATCCTGGCGGCCCTGCTGGTGGGAGAGCTGGCCAGCGCCGTGATGGCGAT
>CANHMF010000149.1 GCA_947461705.1 Synechococcaceae cyanobacterium | reverse complement strand
TTAACAATTTAGAGCAGGGCATGCCCCGCTGTGCGCCGGCCCAGGCCCGGCCAGCGGCCATGGCGGGAGCAAAGGCCGCGCTTCACATTTCTTTACACTAGGATGGGATCGCACGTGGCTCGATCCATGAACGACCTTTTGGCTGTTGTTTATCTGATTTGCTTTGCAGCGATCGGAGGAGGCGCCTTTGCGTTGATGGCGTATGATCTGCGCAGAACAGGCGATCGGGGTTCGTTCTCATCGATTCAGAAGCGCCGAAGGGTTCACCCTGAGGCCCCTCAACCTGGCGAGGAGGTGCTTTACGTGGACTTCAGCCGTGAACGTCTTGAGGCTCTGTACCAACAAGCCCCTTGACTTCTCCGTTCTGGGAGCGGTCAAGAATATGAGCAACCTATGGAGCCGTCAGTGCGTAGGAGTTGCTCAAGCAGCGATGACCGTCACCGACACCTGGCTCTTGCAGCACTCTTCCGGTGAGATGTCGGCCAGCGGCAACAGCAGTGGACTGCGAGCCGTTGGTATTCAAACCATTGGCGGTAGTGATCGACCCCCAGTTGCTGACTCATTCTCTCGCGGCTGGCGTCTGCGGCCAGCGCTCGCTGGAGGGCCGGCCGGTCGGCCAGAGCTGTCCCGGCACCCCTGAGCAGTTGTAGGGCGGCTTTGATGCCACGCTCAATCGGGTGCTGGCCCTGCTCGATCAGAAACGCCTCCAGGTTGCTGAGGGAGCGCCCTTCCTGCAGGCTCCGTTCCTCCAATGCCCATAGGTGGGATGTGAGAGGGTCTCTTCAGGCCTTCTGCGGCGGTCAATCCGGCGTGGCGCCATGGCTCCAGTGATCTCCGGCACTACCCACCCGGTCGATCCCCTCGGCGTTGGCGGAGCCGTGGCCTGAACAGCAGTCCGCCTGAATGGATCTGCATAGGGGACGGGGAAGCACTTGCCCAGGTGCCTATCGCTGTGCCTGGATGGATACTTCTTGTGTTGCGGATGACACCAGAGTTCGCTGCCTGCGTTCTGGAGGCGCTGCTGCTGCTTCATGAGGAACTGTCGGTCGATCCAGAAGCGCCCTGGTACGTGGGTACGCCCGATCAGACCCAAGTGCTGCACGATGAGCTGTGGCTCTTGGCGGGTGCGCTCAATCCTCACTGCAGTGCTGTCCTGGTGGAAGCCTGGTACGAGGCGGGCCGGTCAGCCTTGCTGCCGATGGCCTGCACCGGGGAGCTGGTGAGCAGCCGGCATCACGCTGCCTGAGCGATCACGTCTTGGTGGTCGGGGGCTTCTGGGCCGGGGTAGCCGCTGGCTTGATGGCTGGTTTGGTCGTAGGGGTAACCGCAGGTGGCGTAGCCGGCTGGGGCGTGGGGATTGGCTTGGCGTTGGCGCATAAGGCCACCACCATCAGGTCTTCTCCGCCGCGCTCCGTGGATTCAGCGACGGAATACGGAAGGCGCCAGGCACTCCATGCCTGATCGCCATTTCTGATACTCAACTTGAGGGTGTCGCAGTGCACAGCCACGCTGGCTGTGTTGCTAGTGGCCGCCGGTTCCGCCGAATTGCCGGCAGTGGTTGTACCGCCGCATTGCACGCTGGTGGTACGCACGCCAGCAGCCATCAACTTCCAGGCAGACCAGTCGTAGTTGCAGGCGCCAAATGGGCGCCAGCGTGGTGCCTTGAGGGCGTTGATCTTCTGCAGCAGTGCCTTCTCCTTGTCGCTCAACCCCGATGCAGCGGGGGGCGCTATTGCCGCACCCGATGATGCACCGGCCGGCCGCTCCTGGGCCACGGCGGGCACGAGCCCTTTGCTGCCGATCCACAGGACCGTGATCAGGGGTAGACAAGCCAGAGCCTGGCTAGGTCGCTTCATGGCTACAGCACGGTCGAGGGATCAGAACCACTCGAGCACAGCTTCTTCCTTGCGGTTCGCCCGTGCCGCGGGTGTGCGGCCCCCCTCCTGCGGGATCTGCAGAGCCGGTTCAAGCCGTTTGAACTGCGCTGGCGGGAGCCGCGGCTGATCGCCTGTTCTGATCGCCATGCTCCTCTCTGCTGCCGATGTGACAGGAGAGGCCCTCTAGGGAGAAGACGATCGCAACACCGCGCTATGCCAGTGAACCGGCTGGAATTTGTGCTGTTCCTGCGCCGCCGCAATTCTCAGGCGGCACCGGATTACGTGAGCCGAACCGGGGCAGCGGCGGTGTTGCGATCAGGAACCGGCGTTGCGCTGTGGTTGATTGACGGAAGGGGCCTGTTGATCCCGAAGTTCCCGCTGCAGATTGAAGAACAGCAGTGCAGGCTCCCGGTATTGCCGCGGCAGGCTGGAGTGCAGCATGGACAACCTCTCCCAGCAGAGGGTGCGTTGGACCTTGGCCAGAGAGGCTCCGTCACGCACCAGCAGCCGCATCGCTTTGCAGTACATGGGGTACTGGGCTTCCAGCTCACCGATGCGCAGTCCTGCCGCGGGGGTAACCGTTGCCTGAACCATTGTCGACAAGAGAGGCAAGCACAGGGTCAGCGTGACAGGGATGAGCGGTTTTGATGTGTGTTCCCTGACGCCAAGATGGTGCTTGACACTGTTGGCTGATTAGCCCATTGGCAGGAGCTCTGAACCTCTGCGGTAGGGCCTGAGCGGTCTGTCGCCGGCCAAGGAGGGGAATGGGATCGCTGCAGCGATCCCAGAACGGGCCAAGGCAGCCGCGCAGCAAGCTCCATACACAGATGTGTAGCCTTTGCGACAAATGCATGGGCATTCCACGGCCCTGGCTAGCTGTAGCGGTAGCGGAAGAGCAGATCCATGGCCTTGATGCTGCCAACTGAAGTGATGGAGCTTCTGAGTGCTGAGCTGTGCAGCCCCATTGAGGCGGTCACCATGGCCTGTCAGTGCGACATCACCCGTATCAAGGGATTTCTGGTGAGTGCCGGCCAGTTGTTTGAGTTCTGCATTGACCGGGAACGCCAGGCGGTGCAGATCTGGCCGCGTCTCCAGCTGCAGCGGCTGTCCATGCAGCCGGCCTGAGTCGCAGGCGGCGTCGAACGGGCTGCCTGCTTGACCACCAACTCCCTCCTGCCCGGCTGCGCCAGAAACCCCTCGGCACTCCTGCCAGGGGGTTTCTTGTTTCGCTTGCTGTGATGACGCGCCAGCCCTGCTTCCTCTGATGGCCCAGGCCTCAGCGCGGGAGGGTGCACAGCAACGGGCAGAGCAGCGGGCCTGGCAGCCGGCAGGTGCGCCAGTCACCGCTGACGGTGCTCACCTCAACGCCGATCCTGCTGTGCATGGGATCAACACCATGGATCTGGAGCCAGGCAATGGCCTCGCCGAGGGCCTCATCGAGGCTGTCGTAGAGGCCATCGATCTGGGCGTGAGGCTCGCAGCAGCTGTCGATCAGGCGATAGCGGCGGTGGTGGTTGCATAGCGCCCGGGGCCTGCGTTGTGACACTTCCAGCCGGGCCCGTTGCATGGCAGAACCACTTGGAAATCCATCCTGCTCCGCTGCCTTGGCGCCGTCCTGTAGTCGACAACACTCTTGAGGTGCGGACGGGGAGCGGATGCAGCTGCCCTTTGGCTTCTGACGCGCATCAGCCCATAACCGTTCCGTCGTGTGAAGAAACGCGCCGTTCCCGCTGCGAGCGCTGCAGAACCGGCTAATTACGACCCACGTTGACTAGCAGGCTTAACCCCTTGATCTCAGAACCCAGTACCAAGCCGTTGCGCATCCTGGTGGCTGATGATGAGGAGAATATTCGTCGCATCCTCGAAACCCGTCTGCGCATGCAGGGATACGAGGTGGCTGCGGCGGTGG
The DNA here is from genome assembly GCA_947461705.1 of Synechococcaceae cyanobacterium. Classification (GTDB taxonomy): domain Bacteria; phylum Cyanobacteriota; class Cyanobacteriia; order PCC-6307; family Cyanobiaceae; genus Vulcanococcus. Next base: position 927 of record CANHMF010000149.1, on the reverse strand, counting down.
ATGGTGCAGAGGCGCTGGAGCTGTTCCGTGGCTTTGAGCCCGACCTGGTGGTGCTCGACGTGATGATGCCCGAGCTCGATGGCTTTGCGGTCACCGAGCGCATTCGAGCCCAATCGGAGGTGCCGATCATCCTGCTCACCGCCCTTGGCGACGTGGCTGATCGCATCACCGGCTTGCAGCTGGGCGCCGACGATTACATGGTCAAGCCGTTCAGTCCCAAGGAATTGGAAGCCCGGATTCGTTGCGTGCTGCGTCGGGCGGGCTCCACCGCAACGGATGGAGTCAGTGGCAGCGGTCGTGGTGCCCACGTGGTGGTGGTGGGCGAGCTAAGCGTGGATTTCACACGTCGCCAGGCCCACCGCGGAGGAGAGCGCATCCGGCTCACAGGTATGGAGTTCAACCTGTTGGAGCTGATGATCAGTCGCTGCGGTGAGCCCATCAGCCGGCTCGACATGCTGGAAAAAGTTTGGGGGTACAAACCTGAGCGTTCCAACGACAGCCGTGTGGTGGATGTGCATATCTCCCGCTTGCGGGCCAAGTTGGAACACGACCCAGAGAACCCCGAACTGATCCTCACCGCACGGGGGCAGGGCTATATGTTCCAACGGATCCATCAACCGCTGGCCGCCACCAGCTGATCAAGGGCTCAGCTCAGAGCTAGTAGCTGATGGCTAGGAATCCGCATGGATGAGGATCGCGATGGTCCTGTCTGTATCAGGCAATAGCAATAGCTCTCCACGACGGTCAGCTCAGCGCTCATGGCCTGGAGAATGCAGGGAACTTGGATGGTCTATGGCCCGTTTTGAAGCCTTGCTTGCTCCCGTCAGGGACCCGGAAGCGGCGCGGGCCTGCATCGACCAGCTGGCGCAGGAGTGGCAAGGCGCAGCGGACTGGCTGGATGGGCGCAACGCATCGTTGACGGTGCAT
>CANHMF010000148.1 GCA_947461705.1 Synechococcaceae cyanobacterium | reverse complement strand
CGCACGTTTCGGGTGCTCATGGACCTCCTCACCGTGTGGTTCATGAAGCGGTTCCTGACCCGTCCGATGCACGTGTTCGGCTTTGGCGGGCTGGCCGCCATTGCGGTGGGCCTGCTGCTGGCCCTCTACCTGCTGGCCCAGAAGCTGCTGGCTAACGCCGATATCGGCAACCGGCCGCTGCTGCTTGTGGCCGTGCTCGCCATCGTGGCGGGCGTGCAGTTGTTCTGCTTTGGCCTGTTGGCCGAGCTGCAGATGCGCACTTATCACGAGAGCCAGGGGCGCCCGATCTATCGGGTACGGGAAACATTGCGGGGCAGCGTGGCGGCCTGAGTGCGCTGCATCCCCGCTGTGCTGCGGCCGCGGAAGGCGGCCATGGCCTCGGCGGCCAGGCCCACCACAGTGGTGTCGGCATCCTTGAGGCCCCGGCGGATCAGGGGTAACGCCGCCCGGTGGCCCCAGGCCCTGCAGGCCGCCATCGCCCGCTGGCGCTGCTCACCCCCGGCACGGAATTGCCGCTCCAAGTCGGCCAGCAGCTGCTGGCGGCTGCGGGCATCCCGGGGCCAGTGGGGTGCTCCCTCCTCAGCGGGTGCTGGGCTGGGGCCGTCTGGCGCGGGCAGCACCAGCTCCATCTGGCTGCGGTTCAGGGCCGCCACCTGAGCGGTGTCGGTGGAGCTCAGCAGCCTCGGCTTTGGCCGTCCCAGCAGCCAGCACACGGCGATCAGGGCGGCGAGTGCAGCACCGGAGAGGGCCTGGGTCATGGCTTGGCGGGTGGTCTCGGGGAGCGGTCTGAACTTTTATGTCGCCCACCAGGCTGCTGAACGGCAGTTCCAGAGGGGCTCCTTACAGTGCCGAACGGTAGCTGTATTGGCCCACGCTGATGACCGGAGACTTCGTCGCCGCCTGGATGCCCTCGGTGTTCGTGCCCCTTGTCGGGATCCTCGCTCCTGCGGTGGCCATGGCCCTGCTGTTCAACGTGATTGAAGCCCGCGACTGAGCAGTCGCCGCTTCTATCCAGCCAACCGACCCTCTTCCACCGATGACCGTGACCCCTGTCGCCGACCCCTGCGTCGGCAATCTGGCCACTCCCGTCAACAGCAGCTACTTCACCAGGGCATTCCTCAATGCCCTGCCGGCCTATCGCCCTTCCCTTTCTCCCAACCGTCGTGGTCTGGAAGTGGGTATGGCCCATGGCTTCTTCCTGTATGGCCCCTTTGCCATCACCGGTCCGCTGCGCCTCACCGAGTACGCCAGCACCGCCGGCCTGCTGGCGGCTGTCGGTCTGGTGTCCATCCTCACCGTCTGCCTGTCGATCTACGGCACCGCCGGCCTCGGCCCTAGCGTGCAGCCCGCTGACGCCACCATCGACAACCCCCCTGCCGACCTGTTCACCAAGGCCGGTTGGGCTGAGTTCGCCAGTGGTTTCTGGCTCGGCGGTTGTGGCGGTGCCGCCTTCGCCTGGTTCCTGGCTGGCACCACCATCGTGGCTCCCCTGGTGAAGATCGCCGGTGGTGTGTGGAGCGTGGGCTGAAGCTCACCCCACACCATTCAAGCCCCGCTCTGGTGGGGCTTTTTTTGTGGCTTGCTTGATGGCGGCGCCAGGCTGCTCAATACAGCGCACCCGTGAGCAGCTGTTCCTCGATCTCCTCCGTGAGGCCCGTATCGGCGAAGTCGGAGGAGGGCGGGAAGTAGAGCTCCCGGAGCCATTCGATCAGGAGGCGACGGTCGCGCATGGCCATGGCCAGCGCCTCGAGATCCAGTTTCACGGTGCCGTCGTAGAGGATCGATTGCTCCAGGTCCTCCAGCTCGATACAGATCGCCCGGTAGAGGCAGTATTCGCGGATGGTGAGATCCCGAATCGGCTTGCGTCGCCTGGTGGTCATGGTTGCGGCGCTGTTTGTTGAAAGTCTGAGGGCGCATTGGGAGGCCGGTCAGTAGCGATCACGATCTGCGGCAGGGGGGGCAGAATGCGTGGTATCACGCTCCTCGGTACCCATGAGCCGCGCCCGGGGGCTGGTTCTCTTGTTCGGGCTGAGCAGCCTGCTTGCAGCCTGTGGATCCCTTGGTCTCAACCGCCTGCCGGCGGTGGGCAACACCATCAATGTGGTGTTGGAGCTGTCGTCCCAGGCCGATCCGGTTGAGCTGAGCAGGCTCAAGGCTCTGCTGGAGCAGGAAGCCAGGGAGTTCAAGCAGTTGAATCCCCAACTCCAGGTGAAGCTGCGCACTGTTGCCGCTGATCGCCTCCAGCCAGAGCTTGCCTTTCGCACAGCCCGCGGGCTCGCGCCCGATCTGGTTCTGCTGGCCACCAGTCGGGATCTGCTCACGCTGCATCAGAAGGGCTATGCCACTCCTGTGCCGCTCAACTCAGAGGAGCGGCGCCATGTCCAGCCAGGGTTGTTGGCCTCATTGCGCGATGACGGCCAGCAGCTTGGGGTGCCCTTGTTCATGGCGCCAACCCTGGCCTGTTTCAATCGCCGGCGCTTGCCGTCGCCGCCTGCAAAGTTGAGCGATCTGGTGCGCTTGGGACAAGAAGGATCGGCCATTGGGCTGAGTTCCAGCCTGCCAGGATTGGAGTGGATTCTCAGTGGCTTTGGGGCGTCTCTGATTCCACCCGCTGGCGGCCTATCCAGGGGGCCATCCCAGGTGCTGTCTGCGTTGCAGTGGTTGCAGCACGCCAATCTGCAGCCCCACATCACCTTTGTGAGCAGTGAGGAGGAGTTGCGGCGGGGCTTGGCGGAAGGGCGCTTCCTGTGGGTTCCTTGCTCCAGCGATTGGATCCCCTCCCTGCGCCAAGCCCTCGGTGCCGATCTGGGGGTGGGGCTTCTGCCGGCGGGGCCTGTCGGACCCGCCAGGCCGCTGATGGTTGTGCCCACCTGGATGTTGGGTTCTCAGTCCAGTCCATCGCAGCGTCGACTGGCCAAGCAGTTTGTGCTGTTCACAGCCAATGCGGTGAATCAACGGACGACGGCCCTGCGACTCGGCACTGTGTTGCCAGTGAATCCAGCCATTGCCCTGCCCCTGAAGGCCTATCCCATTTTGGCAGTGATGGATGGATCTCGGCGCCAGAGTGTGTTGCCCAGTCTTCAGCAGTATCAGGTGCTGGATCGCCAGACCGAGCAGGTTGTTCTGTTGGCCAATCAGGTGCTCGCTGGGGCTCGGGCTCCCCTTGCCGTGGCACCTGAATTCCAGCGCCTGCTGGATGCCGTTCCCGCCGCGGAGGTGCAGCCATGAATGACATTGCACAACTGCTGCTCGATCTCCTCGCCGATCTCACGCGCTTCGGGGTGCTCAGGCAATTTGCGGCTTTGGGAGTGGCCTTTGCTCTCTGGTTGATCCTGAAGCGCCAGTTGAAGCTCGAACAGCGCCGCTGGCTGGGTGAGCGTCGTTGGCCGTTCCTCAAGCGTCTCAAGCCCTTGGCCAATGCCGGCTTGTTATGGCTCTGTTTTGTACTGGTAACGGCCTGGTTGGTGTCCGCCACAGGTGTGGGCGATCTGGCTCGGTTCGTGGTGCGTTTTTATGGGCTTTGCATGCTGACGCGGATTGGACTGATCATTCTTCAGCTCTATTTGCCGGCCAAGGTTGTTGAGCGCGAAGATCTCCAGTTGGTGCGGCCGCTCTTGGTGGTGATTGGTGTGTTGCGGCTCTATTCGCAGTTTGCCAACCTAGATGAATTGTTTGCTGTTGAGGTGATTGCCATTGGTCAGGACGGGCTGTCGCTTGGAGCCCTGGCCTTGCTGGTGTTTGGCACGTACTTCGTGATCGTGGGATCGGCGTTGCCGGCGCTGGCACTCGCGGCACTGATGCGGCGTGTGTTCCAGTTCAGCCTGCCGGCTTATCGGGCATCATCCCTGCTGATTCGTTATGTGTTGGTGGCGCTTGGTTTGTTGCTCATTCTCTCCAATGTAGGGGTCAACACGGCTCTGATCGCCGCTGTGGGTGGCGGGCTTTCCGTGGGCCTTGGTTTTGGGCTGAAAGAGGTGTTTTCGAACTTTATCAGTGGCCTCTGGTTGTTGCTGGAAGGGGCCGTGCGACCCGGTGATGTCTTGCTGATTGAATCGGTGAACAATGGCGAAGACCCCTGTGAAGTGCTGGAACTGGGCATGCGTGCCACCACGCTGTGGCGCGATCGAGACAATGTCGAGCTGGTGGTTCCCAATCAGACTTTTTTCACCCAGTCGATGGTTACCTATAGCGGCGTTCGTGATCGTCATCGCCGTGGACAAGTGGTGATTGGTGTGGCCTATCGCCACCCGCCGAAGATCGTGATTGCCCTGTTGGAGGCCACTGCGCGCACCGTGCCTCGGGTGTTGGCGAGTCCGGCGCCGAAGGGGTTGTTGCTTCGTTACGACGATTCAGCTATCACCTACAGCATTCGTTACTGGATTGAAAATCCAATGGATGGCATCGGTGTGGCCAGCGAGGTTGGGATTGCCATTTGGGAGGCTTTTGCGCGTGAAGGGATCGAAATTCCCTATCCCCAGCATGTCTGGCATCAAGCCAAGCCGGTGTAGCTGGTGTCATGCTGAGAGCTTGGGTCTCTATTTGCCATGACGACCGACATCCTGCAGGGTGCACCAGCTGAGCAGCTTCGGGATCGGCTCACCCGCGGCCGAGGCCGCCTTGCGGTGATCGCGGCCACCAGTTGGGTTTGGCTGATGGATCTCCTGCTGGCTCGGCATTTGGAGCAGGACCAGATGATCGAGCCAAGCTTGAAAGGGATCGTGAGTGTGAT
>CANHMF010000147.1 GCA_947461705.1 Synechococcaceae cyanobacterium | reverse complement strand
CAGGGGACAGTGGGTAATCGACATGCCACAGGGGCCCTGAATGAGCCCACCCTGGCAGCCCCAACCGGGGGCAGGGCGGACTCGCCATCCTTCGACATCGGCGTCCCGCCGTTGCGGTGCTGGAATACAGATCACGGCAAGGGAGAGGCGGGGTGCTGCGGCTGAATGAACTGAAGCTGCCCCTCGAGCACGGCGAGGCCGACCTCGCGACCAGCATCTGCCGACGCCTGAAGCTGGCACCAGAGGCCCTGCTCAGCCAGAGGGTGGTGAAACGGAGTGTGGATGCCCGCAAGAAGGCCCACATCCAGCTGACCTACAGCGTGGAGATCGAACTGGAGCCGGCCCTGGAGCAGAAGCTGCTGCAACGCTTCCGCAAGGATCCCCATCTGCAGCCAGCGCCCAACACCAGTTATCAGTTCGTGGCCAGTGCCCCAGCCGGCATCGCCCACGGCACCATCCCAAGACCGGTGGTGATCGGCGCAGGACCCTGCGGCTACTTCTGCGCCCTGGTGCTGGCCCAGATGGGCTATCGCCCCCTGCTACTGGAGCGGGGCAAACCTGTGAAGGAACGCAGCGCCGACACCTTCGGCTTCTGGAGGGGCAAGACACCGTTCAACCCGGAATCCAACGCCCAATTCGGGGAAGGAGGCGCGGGCACCTTCTCCGACGGCAAGCTCTACAGCCAGGTGCGCGATCCCAACCACTACGGCCGCAAGGTGCTGGAAGAATTCGTGGCCGCCGGCGCCAACCCGGAAATCCTGGTGCTGCATCGCCCCCACATCGGCACCTTCAAGCTGGCCACCGTGGTACGCGGCCTGCGGGCCCAGATCGAACGATTGGGAGGCGAGATCCGCTTTGAGAGCCGGGTGGATCAGATCAGCATCGAGAAGGTGAACGGCCAGCGCCGGGTGCGCGGGGTGCAGCTCAGCGATGGCAGCCTGATCCCAGCGGATCACGTGGTGGTGGCCGTAGGCCACAGCGCCCGTGACACCTTCACCATGCTCCACGCCAACGGCGTGGCCATGGAGGCCAAGCCCTTCTCGGTGGGCTTTCGCATCGAACATCCCCAACCGCTGATTGATCAGGCCCGCTGGGGCAACTTCGCCGGCCATCCCCTACTGGGGGCGGCTGAATACAAGCTCGTCCACCACGCCAGCAACGGCCGCTGTGTGTACAGCTTCTGCATGTGCCCGGGCGGCCTGGTGGTGGGCGCCACCTCCGAGGAGGGGCGGGTGGTGACCAACGGCATGAGCCAGCACTCCCGCAACGAGCGCAATGCCAACAGCGGCATCGTGGTGAACATCGAACCCGAGGATGTGGCTCCCTATGGCAGCGGGGCGGGCGATCCCCTGGCGGGGGTGGCCTTCCAGCGCCATTGGGAAAGCCAGGCCTTTGAACTGGGCGGCCGCAGCTATGCGGCCCCAGGCCAGCGCCTGGGGGATTTCCTCGCCGGAGAGGCCAGCCGCAGCTTGGGCGAGGTGGCTCCCTCCTACGCGCCCGGGGTGCAGCTCGCCAACCTGGAGGGCTGCCTGCCGGACTACGTGATCGAGGCGATGCGTGAAGCACTGCCGGCCTTCGCCACAAAAATCCCCGGTTACGCCATGGACGACGCCATGCTCACCGGGGTTGAAACGCGAACCTCCTCGCCCGTTCGCCTACCACGCAATGCAAGCCTGGAGAGCGTGAACACCCAGGGGCTCTATCCGGCTGGAGAAGGAGCCGGCTATGCCGGCGGCATTCTCTCGGCGGGCATTGATGGCATCCGGGTGGCCGAGGCGGTGGCGCTCAATCTTCGTCTTCAGCACCCAGGGGCGCCAGGCGAATCTGCTTGCGACCCAGCTTGATTTCGAATTCGTCGCCAGGCTTGAGGTCGAGCATCGCCGTGTAGGCCTTGCCCACCATCAGGTTGCCGTTGAACTGCACTTTAGTGCTGAAGCTCAGCTTGCGACCGCCCTTGCCAACTTTGGAGGGTCCGCCGCCGAAGTCCACGCCCTTGGCATTGAGGAGGGCTTCGTAAAAAGCTGTGAAATTCAGACGCTCTGTGCCGTCCTTCTTTGTGGAGACATAGCCGCAGGCACGAACGATGTCTGACTTGCTGGCATCGCCAAGATCTTTGACCTTGGCGAGCAAATCGGCTCCGATGAGCATCTGGTGAACACTTATGCAACATCTGCATTGTTTCACCCCAACGGACAATCGGCAAGCGCCTCGGGGTGCACAACCCAGGAACCAGCTCTGTATCGCCGCCGCAGGGTTGAACCCGCCAACATTGCCACCAGCAGCGAACACAGCGGAGCCATGGGCGCCACCGTGATCTGGTTCCGGCGCGACCTGCGGCTGGCCGACCACGCGGTAGTGGAACGGGCCTGCCAGCTGGGGGCGGTGCTGCCCCTGTTCGTTCTCGACGACGACCTGCTGTTCCATCCGGAAACCGCCGTGGCCCGCGTGGCCTTTCTGCTGGACAGCCTGAGGGCCCTCGATGGCGAGCTGCGCCGCAAGGGTGGGCGCCTGTTGGTGCGCCGCGGCGATCCTGCCCAGGTGCTGCTGCAGCTGGTGCAGGCCAGTGGTGCAGACCGGGTGATGGCCCACACCGATGCGGAGCGGATCGTGGGCCGGGTGCGCGATCACCGGGTGAACCGACTGCTGGCACGCCACCGCATTCCGATCACCTGGATCGAACCGGCGGGGGTCACTGGCCAGCTGCTCAGCTACAGCGATTGGCGGCGCCACTGGCATGGGGCCATGGCCGCCCCCCTCGCCAGCGAGCCTGAGCGGGTGGAGGTGCCACCGCCGAGCCCGGCCCTGGCGGATCACCCTGTGCCCTCGCTGGCAGACCTGGGGCTCCTCAGCGATGGCAAACCCCTTCCCCCAGCCGGCAGTGCAGCCGCCAGCCACTGGCTCGAGCAGTTCTGCGAGGGGCCCGCGGCCCGCAGTTACTTCTGGGAACTCAGCTATCCGGCGGCGAAGGTCACCTCCGGGCTGAGTCCGTATCTCAAGTTTGGCGTGATCTCACCACGGCAGTGCCTGAGGCGCCTGGCCCCCCTCGGAGGCCACAGCGACCGGCGGCTTCAGCGCAGTGCCGTGCAACTGGCCAGCCGATTGCGCTGGGCCGCCGCCATCAGCCAGCGGTTTCGCTACCTGCCCCAATTGGAACTGCAGTCGCTCTGGGCCCCCTTTGACCAGGACCCCTGGCCCTTCGATGAGGAGCTCTACGCCGCCTGGCGGGAGGGCCGCACCGGCTTCCCGATCGTGGATGCCGCAGCCCGCTGCCTGGCGGCGGACGGAGGGTGGCGGGAACTCAACTTCCGCAGCCGCGCCATCTATGCCAGCTTCCTCGCCAACCTGTGCGGCATGGACTGGCGCTATGGGGCCCTGCATTTCATGCGCCACCTGATCGACGGCGACTGTCCGATCGACCACTACCAGTGGGCCATGCAGGCGGGCGTGACCCACCGAGGCAGCCGGGCCTGGACCCGCATCTACCACCCCGGCCAGGTGGCGGTGGACCGCTGTGACCCCCAGGGACTGTTCATCCGCCGCTGGCTGCCGGAGCTGGCTGGCCTCACCAATGATCAGCTGGGCGCGCCGCCCCCCATGGCGGACTACCCACGACCTGTGCTCGATTACGAGAGGGCTCGCCGCCAACGGCTCGAGGCCTTAACCGCCCGGCGACCGCACCAGGCCTCGGCCTTGGAAACGATGGCACGACTGGCCGACAACCTGATGCCCTTTGGCCATGAGCGCTTCCCGGAGGCCGTGGTGGGCTGGGCCCAGCAGCGCGATGCGGCCCTCTTCCCTGCCGCCGTGGATCTCGATGCACTCGAGGGCCCCCAGCGGGCAGACCTGCTCAGCTGGTTCGTGATCCAGGGAACAGGGCGCCAGGCCAGCCCCCCGAGCCACAACCCCCGCCGCCGCCGCAAGGCCGAGGCCCCGGGCCAGTTGAGCCTGGACCTCAGCCTCTGAGATCCCTCAGGCCTGAGCCACGATGCCGCTCCACTGCACGGCCTTCACCTGGTCGCGCCGCCAGGAATGGAACAGCAGCTCCTCCTCCACCGTGCAGAGCGGACACACGGCGATCCGATCGGCTGGGACACCGGCCCGTTCGAGCTGGAGCCGGGTGGCGGCCCGGATATCGAGGCGATCGCGACCCGGGACGGGATCGGGCTGCACGGCACCGCAGGCGTCCAACGCCGCCAGGCCCTGGACTTCGCTGAGCCCTTCCGGCTCGAGGCTGGCGGCCAGTTGCCGGGTCACGCTGGCCTCCACCTGGTAGTTGGCGCCGCTCACCGCGGGGCCAAGGGCCACCAGCAAATCGCTACGGCGACTGCCGGCGGCCTCCAATTGGGCGATAGCCGCCATCAGGATCCGACCCGCCACCCCGCGCCAGCCGGCATGGCAGGCCGCCACCCGACCACTCACGGGATCAGCGAGCAGCACGGGGGTGCAATCGGCCCCACACACCCACAGGCTCTGGCCGCCACCATCGCTCACCAGACCATCAGCTTCAGGCCAGGGCTCGGCACCAGCCTGGCTGGCCGGCAACACCAGGGCACTGTGGATCTGCTTGGGGCGGTGCACGCTCACCCCGGCACTCACATACCCGGCCAGCACCTCGGGGCCCCGTCCCTGCCACTGGCGGGTGAAGAAGCCGTGCTCGAACTCCGCCAAGAGATCGGCCTGCAGGTAATAGCCGCCGTAGCAGCCCACCCAGGTCCAGCCTTCAAGGCTGTTGAAGCCGGCATCCGGCCGGTCAAACGGAGCCTCAACCGCCTCGGCCATCAGGCGTCGGGAAGATCCCGCAGGATCCAGAACCCCTCGAAGCGGGGCTCATCCT
>CANHMF010000146.1 GCA_947461705.1 Synechococcaceae cyanobacterium | reverse complement strand
TCATCACCGAGCCCAACTCGGTGAACTTCGTGAACATCCGCCAGTGGCTGGCCGCGACCCAGTTCGTGCTCGCCTTCTTCTTCCTGGTGGGTCACCTCTGGCACGCCGGCCGCGCCCGCGCTGCGGCTGCCGGTTTCGAGAAGGGCATCGATCGCAAGGCCGAGCCCACCCTGGCCATGCCAGACCTCGACTGATCGCCCTACAGCGAACACCTCAGCCCCCGCCCTCCGGCGGGGGCTTTTTGCTGGCCACCAGCGCCAGGGCGTTGCCCCCAACCAACCGCAACCAGTTGGACCTTGTCACCGGTTGGCGCTGGGCAGACAGATCTCAGCTGTGGTCAAACCCTGGGGAGCCAGCAACACTGAGGCCAGGCAGATCACCCCTGCCGTTCCCAGCCGCCCATGCCTCGCCTCGCGATGACTCGCACACGGATCTCCCGCCTTGCCAGCTCTGCCCTGATGGCAACCCTGGCCGCCGCGTCCGGCCACGCAGCCCTGGCGGCCTCCTCCTCGGACATCGCCCTGCCGGAACGGGGGGTGGTGTGCGATCCCATGGCCCAGGGCGGACCCACCTGCTACGACGCCAACGGCATCGCCGTTCAGGCCACCCGCCGCTATTACGGCACACCAGCAGCCGAGCGGCTGATCAGGCGCTACTCGGGCCGCCCGATGCCCAAGGAGTTCAACCTCAGCAACGGCGTCACCTGCAATGCCGACCGGCAGCGCTGCTGGCGCTTCGACAACCGCGGCCGCGAGACGGCGGAACGGGTGACCCGCCAGCTCTACGGTGATGGCCAGGCCGGTGGCTCACCGGTGGTGACCGAGAGCAATGCCCTCTGCAACATCACCCGCAACGACCTGCGGGTGTACGAGGGGGGCTGCGTGCTCAAGAAACTGGTGGGCACCAACGAGCGGCGCTATGTGGTGACCACCAACGACAACCGCCGTTACAGCTTCCAGAAGAACGGCAATCAATTCACCGTGAGCGATGCCACCGGCACCTGGCCGGCCCGCTATCAAGACCAGGGACGTACGGGCATCTTCCGCTGGGAGAAGATCAAGCTCACCGCCACCCGCCGCTCCCCCTCCGGCAGTAGCTATGGCAAACCCAACGGCTACCCCTATGGCTACCCGTATGGGTCCGGTGGCAATACGCCCTATAACCGCAACACCGATCAGTTCCTCGACGAGCTGTTTCAGTGACGCAGCCAGCGCCGCAGTAGCGGCAGGCTCAGGCCGATCACGTTGCTGAAGCAGCCCTCGATCCGCTCCACCATCAGGCCGCCGATGCCCTCCAGGGCAAAGCCACCGGCGCAGTGGAGCGGTTCCCCGGTGGCCACGTACGCCACGATCTCCTGCTCGTCTAACGGGGCGAACTGCACCCGGGTGGTCACCGTGGCCAGCCGCGGCGCACCAGATCCCGCCAGCCAGCAATGGCCGGTGTGCAACTCCCCCCATCCGCCCGCCATGCGGCGCCAGCGCTCGCAAGCCTGCTCGGCATCCAGGGGCTTGCCGAACACCTGGCCCTCGAACACCAGCACCGAATCGCAGCCCAGCACCGCCTGCACGTCCCCGCCGGCTTGCCCAACCGCACGGGCCTTGGCCTCGGCCAGCCGCTGCACCAGCCGCCGCGGATCGGGATCCGTGATGGTGTCTTCATCCACACCACTCACCTGCACCCGATGGGGAATCGCCGCCTGCTCCAGCAGGCGGCGCCGGGCAGGGGAGGCGGAGGCGAGGAGCAGCACAGCCAGCAGAGCGATGGGGTGAGGCAAGACAATGGCAGTGCATGCAAGGCTCGAAGCCACGGCCGCCATGGACGCCAACGAGCAGCGAGCCCTGCGCAGGGCCCGCCACTCCCTGCGCTGCCTGCCCTTCCGGCGGGCCTTCTACGAACAGCTGGACACCCAGGCCCTGAGCAGCGTGAGCCTCTGCAACAGCGCCGACTGGGCCCGGCTCTGCCTGCGGCGGCTGAACCCCTCCCGCGCCGAAGACCATTTCATCTGGTTGATCCAGCTGGGGGTGCTGCGGCGCGAAGTGGATGGCCAGGGCCTCACCGAGCGGGTGCGGCTCACTCCCCTGGGCCGCCAGGTGCTGCAGACCTGGCCGGGGGACATCCCCGCCGCCCACCTGGCCCTGCGCCTGCAGGAGAGCCTGCGCCGCCACCGGCCCCGGCTGTGATGCAGGTGAGCGCGCCCCGGCCCCTGATGGTGCTCGGCACCAGCAGTGGCGCCGGCAAATCGCTGATGACGGCGGCCCTCTGCCGGGTGCTGCGCCGCCGCGGTGAGACGCCCCTGCCCTTCAAGGGGCAGAACATGAGCAACAACGCCTGGGTGGATCAGGCCGGGGGCGAAATGGCCTATTCCCAGGCCCTGCAGGCCTGGGCCGCGGGGCAGGAACCCCGCTGCGCCATGAACCCGGTGCTGCTCAAACCCCAGGGCGACAGCACCAGTGAGGTGATCCACCTGGGAGCCTCCGTGGGCCAGTGCCGGGCCGAGCACTACTACCGCGACTGGTTCCGGCCGGGCTGGGCCGCGATCCGCCAGGGGCTGCGTGAGCTGCAGGCAGCTCAACCGGGCGGGCGGCTGGTCCTGGAGGGGGCCGGCAGCCCCGTGGAGGTGAACCTGCAATCGCGCGACCTCACCAACCTGCGTCTGGCCCAGTTCCTGCGCGCCCACTGCCTCCTGGTGGCCGACATCGAGCGCGGTGGCGTGTTCGCCCAGCTGGTGGGCACCCTGCAGCTGTTGCGACCCGTGGAGCGTCCGCTCATTCGGGGCCTGCTGATCAACCGCTTCCGCGGCCGCCGCGAACTGTTTGATGAGGGGCGGCGCTGGCTGGAGAGCCACACCGGCATCCCGGTGCTGGGGGTGATGCCCTGGCTCGATGAGCTCTTCCCCCCGGAAGACTCCCTCGATCTGCTGGAGCGCCGGGGCCGCAAACGCGGCGCGGAGCTGGAGATCGCCGTGCTGCGGCTGCCATCCCTCAGCAACTTCTCCGATCTCGATCCCCTGGAGGCCGAACCCACGGTGCAGCTGAACTGGGTGGCGCCGGGTGAAGCGCTGGGCCAACCCGATGCGGTGGTGGTGCCCGGCAGCAAGCAGACCCTGCGCGATCTGGCGGCGCTGCGCAGCAGTGGCCTAGCGGAGGGGCTGCTGGCCTACGTGCAGGCCGGCGGCCACGTGTTCGGCATCTGCGGCGGCATGCAGATGCTGGGCAGCCAGCTGCAGGATCCCGAGGGCCTGGAGGGCGGTGAGCAGAGCCAGGGCGCCTGCAGCGCGACGGGGCTGGGCCTGTTGCCGCTGCACACCCAATTCGGCGGCAGCAAGGCCCTGCGCCAACGCCGCAGCCAGGCCCTGTGGCCAGCGGGAGCCACGCCCCTGCAGCTCGAGGGTTTTGAGCTGCACCGAGGCCTCAGCACACCGATCGGCGACAACGCACCCTCCACAGCCAGGGCCCTCGCCGCCGATGGAGATCTCGGCTGGTGGCAGAACCAGGGCGACCAGGGCGGCCTGGTGGCGGGCACCTACCTGCACGGGGTGTTCGAGAGCGGACCCTGGCGTCGCCGCTGGCTCAATCAGCTCCGCCAGCGCAAGGGGCTGGCGCCCCTCTCAGAACAGCAGCCCCACCACAGCCGCCAGCGGGAGGCCCTGCTGGACCGCCTGGCCGACGCCTTTGAAGCCCACGTGGATCTCACCCCACTGCTCCTGCCCTGAACGCCGCAACGGCCATGCCCTCTACCTCGATCACCATCCACTGGCCCCACGGCCAGAGCACCCCGGCGGCCCCAGGCACCGACTGGCTGGACGCAGCTCGCCAAGCGGGCTGGAGCATCCCCACGGGCTGCATGGGCGGCAGCTGCGGCGCCTGTGAAATCGAGGTAAATGGCACCACGGTTCGGGCCTGCATCGCCACGGTGCCCGCCAGCCCAAGCGGCGAGCTACGGGTGGAGCAGGCCACCGATCCCTACTGGTAGGAGCGGGCTGCGGCCAACACCGGCTTCAGGCCTGGATCAAACCGCCCCCCAGCACGACCTCACCGGCGTAGAACACCGCCGCCTGCCCAGGGGTGATCGAGAACTGCTCCTCGTGGAACTCCAGGCGGCAGCGGTGGGGACGGCCGGCCATCCCGTCGGCGTCCGTGGCCGGCAGCGGTGTCAGCAGCGCCCGCTCCGGGCCACTGCGGTAGCGCACCTGCACCTCCACCTCCAGGGGCTGTTGCGGCGGCGCCATCGACACCCAGTTCACCGCCCCCACGAGCGCATCGGCGCGGGCCGCCTCGGCGCGGGGGGCCACCACCACCTGGTTCATGGCGCCGTCCAGGCGCACCACATGCAACGGCTCGCTCCAGGCCACCCCCAACCCCTTGCGCTGGCCGATGGTGAAGTGCTCGATGCCATCGTGCTGGCCCACCACGCGGCCATCGCCCATCACGATCTGACCCGGGCGCGGGGGCAAATAGGCATCCAGGAACGCCTTCATCGAACCGTGGTGGTCGGCCAGGCAGAGGTCCTGGCTTTCCGGCTTGTGGGCCGTGCGCAGGCCATGGCGTTCGGCCTCAGCGCGGGTATCGCCCTTGGTGAGTTCCCCCAGGGGGAACACCAGATGGGCGAGAGCCTGCTGGGGCAGGTCGTAGAGGAAATAGCTCTGATCCTTGCGGGTATCGAGGCCGCGCAGCAGTTGATGGCGGCCGTTCTCGCTCACGTCCCCATGACGCACCCGGGCGTAGTGGCCCGTGGCGATGCGCCCAATGCCCCGCTCCTCGGCGGCCCAGCGGAGCATCGGGCCGAACTTCACCTCCCGGTTGCAGCGGGAGCAGGGCAGGGGCGTGACGCCAGCCCCATAGCCCTGAACCAGAAAGTCCACGATCTGCTGCTGGAAGTGCTCGCGGAAATCCACCACGTGATGGGGCACCCCCAACTGCTCGCAGATGGCGGCCGCATCCACCAGGCCCT
>CANHMF010000145.1 GCA_947461705.1 Synechococcaceae cyanobacterium | reverse complement strand
GCCGCGTGCTCACGGCGCCGATCGAATCCAGACGCACGCATTCCTCCCAGCTGTGCATCTCATCGTCGTCCTCGGCGTCGTAGCGGAGGGTCACCAGGTCGCCCTCCAGTTCCACCACCAAGGCCTGCTCAATCCAACGCTGCTGATCCCGCACAAACACCCAGATCGGGCGTTGCTCGCACTGAAACCGGTAGAGCTTGCGCTGAAGCATGGGGCACCCTCAGGAACCGCCTGATCTCGATCCTAGGGATGATGGGCGGAACTGACGCTGACTCGCCGTCGTGGTTGCCACCAGTACTGAAGCCATCCGTCTGCAATTGCGCAGCTGGCCTGAGGTGGAGGAGTACCTCAGCCGCTGCAAGGGGGTGATCGTGCCCCTGGGCTCCACCGAACAGCACGGCCCCACGGGTGCGATCGGCACCGATGCCCTCACCGCCGAGGCGGTGGCCCTGGAGGTGGGCCGCCGCACCGGCGTGCTGGTGACCCCCGCCCAGGCCTTCGGCATGGCAGAGCATCACCTGGGCTTTGCCGGCACCATGAGCCTGCAGCCCGCCACCCTGCTGGCCGTGATTCACGACCTGGTGCTCTCCCTGGCCCGCCATGGTTTTGAGCGCATCTATGTGATCAACGGCCACGGCGGCAACATCGCCACCACCAAGGCCGCCTTCGCCCAGGCCTACGGCACGGCCGCCAGCCGCGGCCTGCCCAATGCCGCGGCCCTGCGCTGCAAGCTCGCCAACTGGTTCATGGCTCCCGAAGCCATGCAACTGGCGCGGGAGCTCTACGCCGAGCGGGAAGGCCACCACGCCACCCCCAGCGAAATTGCGATCACCCTGCACCTGGAGCCCAGCCTGGCCAGCAAGCAACGGCCCTTGCCGGAGGCTGCGCCGGCTGGGCCCATCCACAGTCCGGAAGATTTCCGCCGCCGCCACCCCGATGGCCGCATGGGCTCCGATCCCTTTCTGGCCAGCGCCGAACACGGTGCCCGCTTTCTGGATGTGGCGGCCACAGCCCTCGTGGCCGACCTGGAGCGCTTCCTGAACGAGCCCAGCAGCTAAGTTCCTGCCATGAGCAAGATCACCGCAGCCGACGTTCGCAAGGTGGCCAACCTGGCCCGCCTCGACCTACCCGAGGAGAAGATCGCCACCTACACCGGCCAACTGGAGCGGATCCTGGACTACGTGGCCCAGCTGGAATCGGTGGACACCGAGGGCGTTCCCCCCACCACCCGTGCCGTGGAAGTGGTGAATGTGACCCGCGACGACGTGGTGACCCCCACCGACGTGCGCGAACAACTGCTCAACGAAGCCCCCCAGCGGGAGGGCGACTTCTTCCGCGTGCCCAAGATCCTGGCGGACTGACGCCTTAGCGCTGCGGGGACACCGCCGTGCGATGCAGCAAGGCCAGCACATGGCGCCGGCTGCGGAATGAGGGCATTAACGCAGCAATCGGGCGCAACTTGCTGCGGCGACGCTTGTGGCTGCGCACGCCCAGGAGGATGTCGTAGATGAAATTGGTGAAATCGCTGCGGCTTTCAAACAGGCCAAGCCGCTGCGGAGATCCCTTCGCATCAAGGATATCTTTGGTGGCGTGATAAGCAGGCCGGTATTCGAACCAGGGAATCGATGGCCACAGGTGATGCACCAAGTGGTAGTTCTGGCCCATGATCAGCCAATTCATCATCCGCCCGGGATAGACACGGGCGTTGTGCCAGCGATTGCGCGACTGAAAAGGCCTGTGGGGTAGGTAGTCAAAGAACAGACCGAGGGTGACGCCCACCATCAAGGCCGGGGCAAACCAACAATTGAATACAAAATCAATGAAGCCATATTTCACACCCGCCAGAACGATGGCCAGAAAAATGCCGCGGGCAATGCCCCATTCCAGCAACTCATTGCCTCGCCAGAGCTTGCGGCGGAAGAAGAAAAACTCGTGGTAGAAGAAGCGCGGAGCAATCAGCCACAGGGGCCCAAACGTTGAAACGATGTGATCCGGATCATTCTTCGGATCATTCACGTGGGCATGGTGCTGCAGGTGCACCCGCGTGAACACCGGGAAGCTGAAACCGAGCAACAGCGCCGCGCCGTGGCCCATCACGGCATTCCAGAAGCGGCTGGGATGCGCTGCGTTGTGGCACGCATCGTGAATCACGGTGCCCTCCAGATGAAGGGCAAGGAAGCCGCTGGCCAGCAGCAGTGGCAGGGGCCAGCCCCAGAGGAACCAACCAGCGATGGTGAGGGCCGCCAGCCCATAGCCCCCCAGGAACAACGCCACCGTGGGGTTCCAGGCCGCGGGGGGATCCAGGAATTCCTTCGGAACGGCGCTCACGGACGCGCGCAGGCCCTGACGGCTGGCGAGGGTGTCCGGTTGCTGTGCCAGAGCGTGCGTCATCCCCTGGGGCAGCGCCATTCATGAACTGAAATCCCACCTTAAGGAGCGGAGCCCTCTCGGCGAGAAAAGATGCCCACCGGGGGACTTGAACCCCCACGACCGAAGCCACTGGTACCTAAAACCAGCGCGTCTACCAATTCCGCCAGGTGGGCGTGGGCACGACTCTAGGCAGCCACCCAGAATGGGGTCAACGCAACTCCGGGGCCATGCTCGCCACCCTCAGCGGATCCCTGGCCCTGGTGGTGGGGCTGGCGGTGCTGCTGCTGCCGCTGCTGGCCACGGAACTCAGCCGACCCAGGGATGCGGCCTGGGGAGCGGTGGTGTTGCTGCTGGGCCTGGTGCTGGTCACCAGCGCCGAGCGGCTCACTGGCTCGCCGATGCTGGCGGTGCTGTGTGGCGGCCTGCTGATCGGTCGACTGGGCAGCGAAGTGCTGCAGGGGCGCTGGCGCCAACTGACGCCGGAAGAACAGCAACGGCTGGGCTCCCTGGAGCGCTGGCAATCCAGCATCGGCCAGCTCAGCGCTGCCCTTGCCCTCCTGCTGGCCGTGGGCGGTGAAACCGCCGGCGGGCTACTGGGGGCCCTCAACCGCCCCGGCAAGCCGAAAACCGGCACCGGCAAGCGCTGGGTGCGGCCCGAAGACACCCAGGCCCAGCCCGAGGACGGATCCACAACGCCAGCAGACACCGAAGCCACCAGCCCCCCCGCGACCGTGGTGAGCTCCTTTGAGGAGATCGACGCCTTGATCGAGGCTGCCGCCAGCGGCCAAGCGGGATAATCGGCCCTTGCTGCCCCCAGGCGACGTGACCGCCAGCCCTGCGCCCGAGCCCGTCTCCTACAAGGACACCCTGAACCTGCTGCAGACGCCCTTCGCCATGCGGGCGAACGCCAAGCAGCGGGAGCCCCAGATCCAGGCCTTCTGGGCTGAGCAGCGCCTCTACGAACGCCTCAGCCAGCAGAACCCAGGCGAGAGCTTCACCCTGCACGACGGCCCCCCCTACGCGAACGGGGCCCTGCATGTGGGCCACGCCCTCAACAAGATCCTCAAGGACATCATCAACAAAACCGCCCTGCTGCAGGGCAAGAAGGCACGGTTCATCCCCGGCTGGGACTGCCACGGCCTGCCGATCGAGCTCAAGGTGCTGCAGGGGCTGAGCAGCAGCGAGCGCCAGGCGCTCACCCCCGTGAGCCTGCGCCAGAAGGCCCACGCCTATGCCCTCGAGCAGGTGGCCGGCCAGAAGCAGGGCTTCCAGCGCTGGGGCATCTGGGCCGACTGGGAGACGCCCTACCTCACCCTGCAGAAGGACTACGAGGCCGCCCAGATCCAGGTGTTCGGCGCCATGGTGCTGGCGGGCCACATCTACCGGGGCCTCAAGCCGGTGCACTGGAGCCCCAGCTCCCGCACCGCCCTGGCCGAAGCCGAACTCGAATATCCCGACGGCCACACCTCCCCCAGCGTCTACGTGGCGTTCCCGGTGGAAACCGTTCCCGCGGCCCTGGCCAGCAAGCTGGCCAGGGCGGGCCTGCCGCCTGAACGGGGCACGGCCGGTGGCGGCCTGGCGGTGGCCATCTGGACCACCACCCCCTGGACCCTGCCGGCCAACCTGGCGGTGTCCGTGAACGAACGGCTTGACTACAGCATCTGCCAGGCCGGCGAGCGACACCTGGTGGTGGCCACCGAGCTGCGCGAGGGCCTGGAAACCAGCCTGGGCCTCACGCTCACGCCAGTGCTGACCGTGAAAGGTGCCGAGCTGGAGGGCATCACCTATCGCCATCCCCTGCTAGAGCGCACCAGCCCGGTGGTGATCGGCGGCGATTACATCACCACCGAGGCCGGCACGGGCCTGGTACACACCGCACCGGGCCACGGCGTGGACGACTTCAACACCGGCAAGAAATACGGCCTACCAGTGCTCTGCCCGGTGGATGAGGCCGGCAATCTCACCGCCGAAGCCGGCCCGTTTGCCGGCACCAACGTGCTCAAGGACGCCAACGCCACCATCATCAGCGCGCTGGAGGAGACCGGCCTGTTGCTCAAGCAAGAGCGCTACGAGCACCGCTATCCCTACGACTGGCGCACCAAGAAACCCACCATCTTCCGCGCCACCGAACAGTGGTTTGCCTCGGTGGAAGGCTTCCGCCAGCAAGCCCTGGAGGCCATCGCCCAGGTGGAGTGGCTACCGGCAAGCGGCCGCAACCGGATCGAGTCGATGGTGAGCGAGCGGGGCGACTGGTGCATCAGCCGCCAGCGCACCTGGGGCGTGCCGATTCCCGTTTTCTATCACCGCGAAACCGGTGAGGTGCTGCTCAACGAGGTCACCCTCCGCCACATCCAGGCCCTGATCGCTGAGCACGGCGCCGACGTGTGGTGGCAGCGCGATGAGGCCGGCCTGCTGCCTGAGCCCTACGCCGCCGAAGCCAGCCAATGGCGCAAGGGCACCGACACCATGGACGTGTGGTTCGACTCCGGCTCCTCCTGGGCCGGCGTGCTGGGGGGCATGGCGGGCGCCCAGAGCCGTGCCCCCGAACTCCACTACCCCGCCGATCTGTATCTCGAGGGCTCTGATCAACACCGCGGCTGGTTCCAGAGCAGCCTGCTCACCTCGGTGGCCGTGAACGGCCACGCGCCCTACAAGCGGGTGCTCACCCACGGCTTCACCCTCGATGAGAAGGGCCGCAAGATGAGCAAATCGCT
>CANHMF010000144.1 GCA_947461705.1 Synechococcaceae cyanobacterium | reverse complement strand
AGCAGGAATCGTTTTGGATGGGTAACAGCGCTTGAGCTCGGCGAGGGCCGAGGCCACAATTGCAGCATCCGGGAGACGAGCCACTTCCCGCGCCCTTGATGCGGCATTGAATCCCATCAAAACAGGCCGGCCAATGACAGGCATTAGATTATACCATTCAGACCAAAGTCCGGGGTTGACACTGTCATTGCGGATCAGCTGTTTCGGATCCCAGAAAGAGAACGGAAACTGCAGAACGAGCTTATCCAGCAAGCCCATGCCAAGCCTTTTGATCGCCAGCGATTTCGCAGCTGGCATCGGCGGATCGAACCGAATCTTGCTGGCCTGCAAAACGCCAAGGGGCACTGTGCAGCAGAGCTTTTTAGCCTTGTAAACGACGCCTGCTGAGGTGGTCACAGAGACACCTTTCTGCGCATTCCTGATCAACTTCACATCTTGACCAAACCGGACATCAACCCCGCTGGACAAATATCTGACAAGCTCATCCAAGCCGGCGGGGACCAACACATCTGCACCCCTCAGGTCTCTACCATCTCCCTGGGGATAACCGGCAGCAATTTGATTGAGATCGGCACCCACTTCGTGTTCAACATCGGCAATCAGCTCAAAACTCTGATCCGGAGTGACACCCGCAGGCACCAACCTGCTCAGGGGAGTTCCGGAACGACCGCTCCGCTCGGCACTGTTCACAAATCGCTCAATCCAGCTCCCGGCCCGCTTCGTACGACTGAGATTCCATGGCAACCCATCGGGGCCATAGGTCACCATGTCCTCATAATTCGTGGGCACCGTGCGGAGATAAGCCTGCCTAGTTGCCAATGGGAACAAGGCATTGTTATTGATTCCATGCAGCCAAGATGCACCCAAATCAACGGGATACCCCAACTGCCGGCTGGTCCAGATTCGGCCCCCCGTCCGCTGACGAGCCTCCAGGACAACAACCTTTTTGCCCGCATTGATCAATCGCTTGGCGCAAGCCAGCCCCGCCAGCCCCGCACCCACCACAATCACGTCAATCGCGACGTCCTGGCCCAAGCCAGGACTGATTACACCCAATAACGACGCCGAGGCAGCAAAACCCTGAACAACAAAAGCGCGACGCCTCATCAGGGCACAACTTCTCAGATGCGCTCACTGTAAGGATGGCACCGTGTCCGGCGCCGCAGTGTCGGGTAAATATGTGTTAATGCTCAGCGAAAAAACAATCACAGATGCCTCTGGGATCTCCACCAAGGGTGGCAATGGCTTGCTGGGACGCTCGGCCAGCACCGAAATCCCCCGAAACAGCGCCTCAACCCCCAGCAGCCCCAACAAAGCCGCACCCAATTGCGGCTGACTTTTACCATTTCCAGAGTTGTTGATCAGAAGCACACTGGTCAAGCCAGAGACAAGATTACTTCCCACCAGGGCATCAAAAAAGCTGCTCGATTTCGTCTTGGGTGGGACCGCAAATTGGTTATAGCTTTCTGGCCTGATCTGGGCCGGAATAATTCGACCACTGGCCTGGACAGGGACCTCAAGCCCACGATAGACCAGGCTTTTGACGGTGAGATAATCGCCGCCTTCGCGCTTCTGGAGCAATCCTGTGACCACCGAGCCAGTTGGCACAGCAACCTGGCCCGTTGCGTCATAAATCGGCAAGACAGAAAACAAGGAAACCGGCAAATCGTATTGACGATTTGGATCAAGAATGATCTGCCGGGGAGACCTCACCACAATGGCCGAGCCCTCGGGAAGCAGTGTGCGCCTGGATTGACGCCATAGCGATTGAGACCGTGCACCTTCCGGTAACAGAAGTAACAAACCCAGCGCCATCGCAGAGATCCGCCGTGTCCTTGGCATCCCAGTTCAAGCCAGCGACACGCGAAAGTGAATCCTACTGGATGCGCTCAGATTCTCTGGCAAACATCATCCACCGCCAGCAACTGATTGGCGGCCCGAGTCTTTTCGGTCGAATGATGCCTTGACAGCCATTCAGTCCGACAACTTTTCGCAGCCTTGCATGGCTTGACGAGAAGAGAAATTCCTAAGCCCGCCAGAGCGAAAGGGCCACAAAACCCGCCACGCCGATCACAACCAGCAGCACCTGGGCCAGCTTGCTCACCAGCATGCCGCTCACCACCGCCAACCCGACCACAGTGGAGCGGCGCAGCAGCGCGACACCCGCGCGGCGCCGCGCCCCCAGTTCCGCCAACAGTTCCCCCAAGGCGGCACCAAGCAACGGCCCCACCAAGGCCCCCAGCAAGGGACCCCCCACAGGCAGGGCCGGCAGCAGCCCCACCAGGCCCAAGACCAGGCCGGCCGCCGCGCCGACATAGGCCCAGCGACTGGCCTGCAGCCGGGCGGCCCCAAGTAACACCCCCAACAGATCGGCGCCCCAGCCCAGCAGCAGCAACACCACCGCCAGCGCCAGGGTGGGCCAGCCCACGGCGAAACCCACCGCCCAGCACCACAGCAGGGCACCCGCGGGCAACAGCACCAGGCCAGGTAACACCGGAAACAGGGTCCCGGGGATGGCCAACAACTGGATCAGCAGGGCAGCCCACCAGGCCCAATCGGTGCTGCTCATCAAAACCTGACAACTCCCATGGCAAAAACCGTGGCCATCGCTACGTTCCGACCATCTCGCCATGGATCATGGGTCTTCCCACCCCCGGCACCAACAAACTTCAAGTGTTGCGGGCCGTCGAAGACGGCTGGCACGCCTTCTGCCGTGCCCCCTGGGCCTTCCTCCTGTTCCAGGCCCTGGTGCTGGTGGTGATGGCTCCCTTCGCCGCCCTGCTGGTGGCCGGCGCCGTGCGCCTGAACGGTCCGGAACCTGCCGTTCTGCACCCCGTGGCCGCCAGCATCAGCCTGGTGGTGGGCCTCGTGGGTTACGTGGTGGTGGCCCTCTGGGCCGTGGTGGGCCTGAGCCGTGGAGCCTGGCTGAGCCTGGAGGGCACCAAACCCTCCTTCCGCCATTTCACCCGCTGGGATGGGGCCGCCAGTGGCCGCCTGCTGCTTTCGGCCATCCTGCTCGCCATCGTGGTGGGCATCGTGGCCCTCATCGCCGGGCTGATCGGCACTGGCCTCGGCAACCTGAATGCAGCTCTCACTGCCCTGCCGGTGATTGTGTTTGGCATCTTCTACATCTGGTTCCTGATCACCCAGAAGTTCCTGATTCAGCTGTCCTTGTTCGGCGTGAAGCGTCCTGCTGAAACCCTGCCGGCCGGCCTCAAGGGCGTGAATCCCAGCTGGTGGATGGTGCTTTGGCTGGCCATCGTGGAAGCCATCATCCATGGCATTGCCGCCCTGTTCAGCTACGGCGGCCTGTTTGTCGTGGTGCCCGTGATGCTCTGCATCAGCACCGCCGCCTACCGCCAGCTGTTCGGCAGCCAGGACCACACCGGCCTGCTGTCCTCCTCCGCGGGCTGAGGCTCAGGGCTCGCGCCGCCGGGCGACCCGCAGCTTGGCCGAGCGGCTGCGGGGGTTGGAGCTTTCCTCCTCCTCCGTGGCCGTGAGGGGTTTGCGGGTCACGCGCTGCAGCCGCCCATCGCCCACAAACGCCGTTTTCACCCGGCGATCCTCCAGCGAGTGGAAGCTGATCACGCCGAACACGCCACCCGGCAGCAGCCAATCGGGGGCCTGGGCCAGCAGGCGATCGAGCACCTCCAGCTCCTGGTTCACGGCAATGCGCAGGGCCTGAAAGCTGCGGGTGGCGGGATGGATGCGGCCCCGCCGCGCCTTGGGCGGGTAACAGCCGGCGATCACGTAGGCCAAGGCGGCCGTGCCAGTGAAGGGGCCCTGTTCGGCGAGGTGCTCCTTGATCTTGCGGGCAATGCGGCGCGAGAGCCGCTCCTCGCCATAGGCATAGATGAGATCGGCCAAGGCGGTTTCATCAAGGCGCGCGATCAACTGCGCCGCCGTTTCACCCGCCTCGGTGTTCATGCGCATGTCCAGCGGACCGTCGCTGCGGAAGCTGAAGCCCCGCACCGCCACATCCAGCTGGGGACTGCTCACCCCCAGATCAGCCAACACCGCCAAAGCGGGCTCGGGGGGGCAGTAATCAGCGAAGTTGGTGGCCACAATCGTGACCCGATCGCCAAAGGGGGCCAAGCGCTCCGCGGCAGCGACGCGGGCGGTGGGATCCTGATCCAGACCCACGAGGCGCAGCTGAGGATGGGCCTGCAGCAGCAAGGCGCTGTGGCCTCCGCCCCCCAGGGTGCAGTCGATCAGGAGACCGCCCGCTGCCGGCAGCTCCTGGAAGCTGGCCAGCACCTGCTCCGCCAGCACCGGCACGTGATCGAAGACCTGCGCCAGGGACAGACAAAGCAACGGGCTCTTCCTTCCTAAGATCCCGGCATCCAATCCCTAATGCCACGGCCCCATGACGCAGCTGGAAACGCGCACGGAGCCGATGGTGGTGAACTTCGGCCCCCATCACCCCTCCATGCACGGGGTGCTGCGGCTCGTGGTGACCCTCGACGGCGAGGACGTGGTGGACTGCGAGCCGGTGATCGGCTACCTCCACCGCGGTATGGAGAAAATCGCTGAGAACCGCACGAACGTGATGTTCGTGCCCTACGTGAGCCGCATGGACTATGCGGCCGGCATGTTCTATGAGGCGATTGTGGTGAACGCCCCGGAGCGGCTGGCCAATGTGCCGGTGCCCAAGCGCGCCAGCTACATCCGCGTGCTGATGCTGGAGCTCAACCGCATCGCCAACCACCTGCTCTGGCTTGGCCCCTTCCTGGCCGATGTGGGCGCCCAGACACCGTTTTTCTACATCTTCCGCGAGCGGGAGATGATCTACGACCTGTGGGAAGCGGCCACCGGCCAGCGGCTCATCAACAACAACTACTTCCGCATCGGTGGGGTGGCTGCTGACCTGCCCTACGGCTGGCTGGATAAGTGCCTGGACTTCTGCGATTGGTTCGGCCCCAAGATCGATGAATACGAAAAACTGATCACCAACAACCCGATCTTCCGGCGCCGAATCGAAGGTCTGGGCGTCATCAGCCGCGAGATGGCCATCAACTGGAGCCTGTCGGGCCCGATGCTGCGCGCCTCAGGTGTGCCCTGGGACCTGCGCATGGTGGATCACTATGAGTGCT
>CANHMF010000143.1 GCA_947461705.1 Synechococcaceae cyanobacterium | reverse complement strand
CGGGGCCCTCGATGCCGTGGCCGGCGATGGCGACCACGGGCTGGGCATGGTGCGTGGCCTTCAGGGGGCCCTCACGAGTGCCGTGAGCACCGTGGCCCGGGGCGGCAGCACCGCCGTGCTGTTGATCGAAGCCGGTGAAGCCTGGTCGGAGCAGGGGGGTGGAACGTCTGGGGCGCTGTGGGGAGGGGCCCTGGTGGCGGCAGGGGAGCAACTGGCCAGGGCGGAGGCGATCGATGGCGAGGCCATCGCCGCTGCCGTGGCCGCCGCCCTGGGGGCCGTGATGGCGCTCGGCAAGGCCGCCCCCGGCGACAAGACCATGGTGGATGCCCTCCAACCCTTCAGCGACCGGCTCCAGGCCGGCCTGCAAGCGGGCGAGAGCCTGGAGCTGGCCCTGCACAACGGGGCCGCCGCCAGCTTGGAGGCGGCCCTGGCCACCGCTGCATTGGTGCCCAAGCTCGGCCGAGCCCGGCCCCATGGCGCCCGCAGCCTGGGGCATCCGGATCCAGGCGCCATGTCCCTGGCCTACTGCCTCACGGCCGCCACCAGGCCACGGGATTGAGTCACACCGCGCCCACACCCCTGCAGCTGCTGGGAAGCAGCGTGATGGCCCTGCTTGTGGTGCTGGCACCCCAGGCCAGCGCCATGGGCAAGCCCCTGGGCACAGGGTTCTGCGCCGATGCGCTGGGAGGCGGCCGGGCCGATCAAGCCTGGTCAGCCACCCTGCGCAGCCTGCACCAGGGCCGCCGACCGGCCACCATCCCAGAATTCCCCTGCTTCGCCGGACGGCCCCCCAATCTGGCGGAACTGAGCCCGCAGCAGGGCTATCAGCTCCTGATCCACCAGGGCTTCAGCCGGGAGGTGCTCCGCGATGCCCTGGCCCGCGGCTTCAACGCGGTGATCCGCAACGATCAACAACTGGGCCTGAAGCGCTACCAGAACCTGGCCTGGGGTGGGGTGTACCTGAGTGAGGCAGCGCTGCTCGCCTATCAACGCACTGGGGATCAGCGTTTTCTCGAGCTGTTCGAGGCCTACTTCGACCGGGTTCTGGAACGCCGCGATGTGGTGCTCGGCCGCCGGGATGATTTCCGCGGTGCCGTGCGCCAGGGCTGGGGCTCCAGCAAGGTGGACGGCAACCGGTGGATCAACCTCGTGACCCACAACGGCCGGATTGTGTATCCAGCCACGCAATTTGCCCTGCTGGTGCAGCAAACACCCGCCCTCGAACGCTTCCGGGCCAAGGCCGATCACTACACCGCCATCAGCGTGGCCGTGCTGGATGAGTTTGATCCGGAGTGGCAGCTGCTCAACACGGCAACGGGTGACGCCTGGTTCGCACGACCACCACTCGGCGAACCGGAGGCCAGCAACCGCATTCACCTGGTGGGCCGCAGCTGGCTGAATCTCGCCAAACTCACCGGCGATTCCAAATACAAACAACGGGTGGAAGCCCTGATCACAACCTTCCTCAAAGGGGTGCGCGACCAACCCGAAGATGCCGTGAGCTGGAGCTACTACCCCGCCTTCACCCTCGACAAGACGTCGCCCTATTTCATCGAACAGGAGCAAGGAGAACCGGTCTGGAAAGCCACCCTCACGGTGCCCTTTCTGCTGGAGGCCTATCAGCAGGGTTACGCAGTGCCGCAGGACCTGATTCGCAGGATTGCGACAACCTGGAACAGCTCCATTCTGAACACGAACTGCATTCGCTATACGATCAATCCCAACAACAGCCGCTGCCTGTTGCCCGATCGGGATCGCGACAAGATCGGCATGCTGCAGACTCTGATGAGCATCCTCCCTTACAGCACCATCGAACCCGGGCTGGCAGACACCCTGCAGAACCTGGTGGCCAGCCGGCCCGATCTGTTTCCCGGCGGCTGGCTGGGTTCTGCCGCCGGCATGATCGGCTATGCCTACTTTCTCCAGCCAGACCACTGATCGGATGCGGACCGTCAGACCTGCAGCCCAGGGCCCACTGGCCGCCTGCATCACGGCCCTCAGCCTGGCTGGTTGCACAGGCGAGCACCGCTACCTGCCCAAACAGCGCGAAGCCCTGTTTCCGAGGATCAGCCGCGGCGTGGTGCGCGCCGAACAACCCCAGACCTGCCAACAGGCCCTGAGCCCCGGACAGGCCTACGCCACCTACCGAGGGGCGCTCGAGGCGCTCCAGCAAGGCCAAGCCATTGCTTCGATTCCCCATCTGGGCTGCCTGGTGCCGCCAGCACCAGGGGTACGCCACTCGGGCGATCTCTACGCCCAGGTGGTGAGTGAGGTGCTGCTCCCGAATGTGTTGCACGACTACCTGCAGCAACAGCTCGAGCTGGTGATCGCCAACGACATCCAGCGGGGCGACCAACGCGACGCCGGCCTGGCCTGGCCTGGCGCTTATCTGCTGGAGGCGGCGGTGGTGGCCTATCGCAACACCGGCGAAACCCGCTTTCTGGATCTGTTTCGCCAGGCCTTTGATCAGATCCTGCTGCGCCGCGACAGCGTGACTGGCTTTAAGGATGCGCTGCGCCAACGCAGCACCCACGGCTGGAGCTCGATCAACATCAGCGAAGAAAAGCGCAGCAACCACAAGGGCAAGCCATTCCTGGTGGGCCACATCACCCACGCCGCACGGATCGTGTATCCCGCCACGGAGTTTGCGAGGCTGGTGCAGCAGAGCCCACACCTGGCAACCCGCTATGGCGCGGACGCGCAGCGTTACATCGCGGCCAGCCGTGCGGCCATCGATGATTTTGATACCGACTGGCAACCCATCACCGACCGAAAAGTGCCGGGCAGCGATCGCCCCCTCTTCTGGTATCGACGCCCCATCACCAACAGCCTGGAAGCCACCAATCACGTGCACATGGTGGCCTCCACCTGGCTGAACCTGGCCCAGATCACCGGGCAAACCAGCTATCGCAAGAAGGCGAAGGATGTGCTCGCCGTGTTTCAACACGGCATCACCCGAACCAGCAAGAATTCATTGTACTGGAACTACTTTCCATACTTTGCCAACGACGAAAGGCGCCTCTATCACAACGGGCATCAGCTCGCCGAATACACCTGGAAGGCTTCGCTCACAACACCCTTCATCGCGCGCGCCCACAGAACGGGCCTCACAGCCAACACAGACCTGGCCAGATCCATCGCCAAAGCCATCAACACTCAAGTGCTTGGCCAGGGCGACGTGAGGAGAAGCCTCGCCCCAGCAACAGACGCATGGTTCACACTCAAGAACAGGAAAGATCGCAAGAAATTGATGGATATTCCCAACATCACCTACTTCCTCGAATACGCGTCACTCGAGCCAGAAATCACTCACAAGCTACGTGTGTTGTTTGCCACCAGGCCAGACATCTTTGAGCTCGGCTGGCTGGGCTCTGCCCCAGGAGCCCTTGGCTACGCCCATCTACTGCGACCTACCACGGGCCAGCCATGACACGAACGCCGCTGATCCTCCTGGCCACCGCGCTTGTGGCGCTCAGCTCCGGCTGCCGCCAGCAGTTGGCGACCCCGGCGCCTGTGCCCGCAACAGATGCGGACTGCAACGCGGTGCAGGCTCCTCAGCATGTGGCCCGGCACTACCGCACGGCCATGCAGCAGCTGGCGGCGGGCCGGAGCCCACGGCAGGTGGCCAAGCTGCGCTGCTTCATCGGCAACCAGGCGGCCACACAAGCGGATGCGCGGGTGGCGTACCGCCAGCTGGTGGCCCACACCTTCAATCCCGACATCCTCTACACGGTGCTGCAGCGCCAACTCCAGCGCAACCTGGAAGCGGACCGGACCCTGGGCCAACAACGCGATGCTCAACTGGCCTGGCCTGGCGCCTATCTGAGTGAAGCCGCCGTGGTGGCCTACCGCAACACCGGCCAACAGCGCTTTCTCGACCTGTTTGTGACCTACTACGACGGCATCCTGGAGCGCCGCGACGACCAACTGGGCCGCTTCGACACGAAGCACAAGCGGGTGATGAAGGCCTGGGGCTCGGTGAACATCGAGAAAGACCAGTGGATCGCCCACGTGACCCACAACGCGCGCATCACCTATCCCGCCACCGAGTTCGCCCGGCTGGTGCGTGCCGATCCATCCCTGCAACGGTTTCAGGCCAAGGCCGATCGCTATGTGGCTTCAGCCCGGGAAACCCTCGACGACTTTGAAGACGATCTGGTGAGCGTGCCGGGCCACCCGGAGATCCGCTGGTACCAGCGCCCCCTGGACAACAATCTGGAGGCCACCAACCACCTGCACGTGGTGGGCAACACCTGGCTGAATCTGGCCAGCCTCACCGGCGAGGCCCGCTACCGCCGGCATGTGGAGGAGGTGATCGAGGTGTTTCTTCAGGGGGTTCGCCGGGAACCGGATGGCCTGGTGTCGTGGAATTACTTTCCCTTCTTCGCCGAGCAGGAACGCCGCAACAACACCTACCTCAATGGGCAGGAGTATTCCGAGCCGATCTGGAAGGCCTCACTCACGGCGCCCTTCCTGCTCAGGGCCCAGGCCCAGGGGTACGCCGTGCCCAACACATTGATCGAGGCCCTGGGACGCACCTTCACCAGCCTCACCTTCCAAGGGGATCAGATCTGGCGCAACCTGGCCCGGCGCGACTCCCGGTTTGTGGATCCCCAGAACGACCGCCAGAAGCTGGGCTTCCTCAGGAACGCCACGGTGCTGGTGGAATACGGCCGCGTGGCCCCAGACCTACCCACCAAGGTGGCCACCCTGGTGGCCTCGCGGCCCGATCTGTTCCCCCAAGGCTGGCTGAGCTCGCCGTCGATGCTGCTCAGCTACGCCTACTACCTCACACCGCCACGTAAGCCTCAACCGACTCACTGAGGCGGCGCAGCCCGGCCAGGCCATCACGCTCCAGGTTGCGCACGCGATCGCGGCTCATGCCCAGCACCCGGCCGATGCCGGTGAGGCTCATGGGCTCTTCCACATCGATGCCGTAGCGCATTTTCAGCACCCGGCCCTGCAGATCCGGCAGACGCTCCAGCAGGGCGCGCATGTCGCCGCGCATGCACTCGCCATCCACCAGTTCATCGGGCTGGCTGCCACCGGCCGCCAACAGATCGAGCAGCTCGGTGTCGTCGCCATCACCCTCCTTGGTTTCCAGGCTCACGGGCTGCCGTGCACGGCACAGCAGATCCTTCACCTCCTCCTCCGGCAGATCCACTGCCT
>CANHMF010000142.1 GCA_947461705.1 Synechococcaceae cyanobacterium | reverse complement strand
TGAACTGCCCATGACCATTGCTTCCACCCCTCCAAGGCGCAAGCGTCTTCAGGAGGCGAGCCTCTCCGAAGCCCCCATGATGCTGCTCCGCAGCATTCGAGGCTTCGGCAACAGCCGCTCGCTTGTCTGGTTGGCCTGCGTTCCCCTGGCTCTCTTCGGCCTAGGCGTTTTCAACCTGGCGGCCCACGCTGCCGAGCTCCCCGAGCTCACCCCGGCCTTCTTGGCCAACAACATGTTCCTGTTGATCTGCGCCGCTCTGGTGATCTTCATGAACGCCGGCTTCGCCATGGTGGAAGCCGGGATGTGTCGCCAGAAGAATGCGGTCAACATCCTTGCCAAGAACTTGATCGTCTTCGCCCTGGCGGTGACGGCCTATTGGTTCATTGGTTACAAGGTGATGTACAACGCCGATTGGATCATCCCCGGATGGTTCAAGTTCGGTGGCCTGTTCTTTGATCCCGCCGTCACCCCGGAGATGGTGACTGAGGGCAAGCTGGTTCCCAGCGTTGATTTCCTCTTCCAGGCTGCCTTTGCCGGCACCGCTGCCACGATCGTGTCTGGCCTTGTAGCTGAGCGCATCAAGTTCGGCGAGTTCGTGATCTTCTCGCTGGTGCTGGTGGGGATTCTCTATCCCATCTCCGGTTCCTGGCAGTGGAATGTGGGTGAGGGCTGGCTCAACAAGTTGGGCTTCATCGATTTTGCCGGCTCCACCGTGGTGCACTCCTTTGGTGCTTGGGCTGGCTTGATTGGGGCCATGCTGCTTGGCCCTCGCATCGGCAAGTTCAGCGATGGCAAGCCCCAGGCCATCCCTGGCCACAACCTGGCGATCGCCACCCTGGGCTGCCTGATCCTCTGGCTCGGTTGGTATGGCTTCAACCCTGGCTCCTGGCTGTCCATGGCGCCAGAAGTTCCCTACATCGCCGTCACCACCACCCTTGGCGCCGCCGGTGGCGGCATTGCCGCCACCCTGCTGAGCCAGTTCACTGGTGGTAAGCCGGACCTCACCATGACCATCAACGGCATTCTTGCCGGCCTGGTGGGAGTTACCGCTGGCTGCGACGGTTTCTCGATGCCGGCTGCCTGGGTGGTGGGATTCATCGCCGGCATCCTGGTGGTGTTCTCGGTGGCCTTCATCGACGGCCTCAAGATCGATGATCCTGTGGGCGCGTTCTCCGTGCACGGCACCTGCGGCATTTGGGCAACGCTGGCCGTGGGCCTGTTCAACACCGACAAGGGTCTGCTCACCGGCCATGGCTTCAGCCAGCTCGGTATTCAGATTGTGGGTGTTCTGGCCTTTGCGATCTTCGCGATCGTTTCCTCCTGGATTGTCTGGTCGATCATCGGAGCGATCTTTGGTGGCATCCGGGTCACCGAGAAGGAAGAGATCGAAGGTCTCGATATCGGCGAGCACGGCATGGAGGCCTATCCCGATTTCGCCTCAGCCAAGTAGGCCATGGGCCTCAGGCTCCAAGCGCCCGCCAAAGGCGGGCGCTTTTTGTTTGGCTTGAACAGTTGGATGCGGCTTGCTTCGCCAGGATTCCACTCTCCAGGGTGACCCTTCGATGTCCTGCCCCCACTGCGGTGAACACCTGATTGCCAAGGTGGAGGGCACCCTCTGCTGCTGCCGGTGTGGCCGCCCGCGGACCGATCTTCTCCACTCCCAGCGGTGGGCTAACCCTCTCAGCTCCTGGTCTGTGCTGGTGGCCACGATCCTGGTGCTGCCCTTGGCCCTTGGCATGGCGGCCACTGATGCTCTTCGCCATGGCAGCGCCCATGGCCAGAGCCCAACCGCCCCTCAGATCGCAGCACGAGCGGAAGCACCCTGATCAGCCTGCAACGGTCTGCCAGCCTGGGGCTGGCTTCAGCTGCTGATTGCGTTGGCCTGTCCCTTCTGTGGCGCGCGCCTGGTTTCCAAAACTGCCGACCACCCGCCCCGGCTGATCTGCAGCAACTGTGGGCGCATTCGCCCCCAACCCCCAGTGCCCACCCTGCTGGGCTGGCTGGATCGCCACTGGGCCGGATTACTGGTGCTGGTGCTGCTGCTTGTGATGCCGTTCAGCCTGCTTGTGCTGGGCTCCTTGCTGGAACGGTCTGTGGATCGCCGCCAGCCAGGGCTGGAGCGGCGTGGGAACTCCAGACGCACAACATCCGAACAACGCCATGAGCCAGCGAGTGTTGTGCGGTCTCCAGTTCACCGGCGGCTGAGGGTCATGCCGTAATGAACCCTCAGCCCCGAGGCTCTGCTCGTTGGGTTCTTAGGCGTCGGCGCTGGCCTTGCGGCGCCAGAGACGCCACAGCTTCTCCAGCTCCAGATAGAGGAAGAACAGCAGGCTGAAGCCCAAACAGATCAGCAGGTCATGGCCGCTGAGGGGGGTTGTGCCGAAGAATCGTGCCAGTGATGGCACATAGAGAAGCAGCAGTTGCAAGCCCGTGGTGAGGGTCACCGCCCAGAGCAACCAGGGATTGGAGAAGGGTGCCACCTGAATCAGCGGCAGATCACTGCGGGCCGAGAGGGCATGGCCCATCTGGGCCAGGCAGAGGGTGGTGAACACCATGGTTTGCCAGGGGGCCTCCTGCCGGGAGGCATACAGCATCAGGGCGATCACGATCACGGCGAACACCACGCCAACCCTGAGGATGTAGCTGCCGATGCCGCGGGCAAAGATCGATTCACCGGGCTCAGCGGGAGCGCGTTGCATGAGGCCTTCTTCTCCCGGTTCGAGCGCCAGGGCCAGAGCGGGAACGCCGTCTGTCACCAGATTCATCCAGAGAATCTGCAGGGGCGTGAGCGGTACCCCCAGCAGCCCCACAAGGGGTGCTGCGGCGATCGTGATCAACTCGCCGACATTGCTGCCCAGGATGTATTTCACAAAGCGGCGGATGTTGGCGTATACCAGCCGGCCTTCTTCCACCGCATTCACGATGGTGGCGAAGTTGTCGTCGAGCAGCACCATGTCGGCCGCTTCCTTGCTCACCTCCGTGCCGGTGATGCCCATGGCCACACCGATGTGGGCTTGTTTCAGGGCCGGGGCGTCATTGACCCCGTCGCCGGTCATGGCCACCACCTGGCCATTGGCCTGGAGCGCCTTCACGATCCGCAGCTTCTGCTCGGGTGGAACCCGGGCGTAGATGCTGCAACGGGCCACCACCTCCCGCAGTTGGGTGTCGTCGCAGGCTTCAAGCTCCCGGCCGAGCACTACCTCGCTGTCGGGGCTGCTCAGGCCGATGGCCGCACCAATGGCCCGGGCGGTGAGGGGATGATCCCCGGTGATCATTACCGGCCGGATGCCCGCTTCGCGGCAGGTGGCCACGGCCTCTCCCACTTCTGGTCGTGCTGGATCCAACTGGGCCATCAGGCCCAACAGCACCTGGCCATCGAGCTCATGTTCCGGGCTCTGGTGATGGGGAGCACAGGCGAAGCCCAGCACGCGGAGGCCGGAGGCCGCCAGCTCCCTCGCCTGCTCCAGCCACCATTGGCGCTGCTCGTCGCTGAGCGGAACCACGCCGGAGCCATCGATCCAGCGATCACAGTGCCCAATGATCACCTCAGGGGCGCCTTTGCTGATCAGCAATCGCGAAGAGCCGCTGGCAGTGCCACCGAGAGGCGCTTGTAGCTGACCACTGGGATCGTCAACCCAAACGGCCATCAATTGGCGCTCAGAGCTGAAGGGGATTTCGGCAGAGCGGCGGTAGTGGCTGCGCAGCTCAAAGCCATCGATGCCGCCTTTCGCGGCCACCACCACCAGGGCTCCCTCGGTGGGGTCACCCAAGATCTCCCAACGGCCATCCCCATCCCGCTTGAGCTCGGCATCGCTGCAGAGCACGCCGGCCTGGAGCAGCAGCTGGCTGGCGCCTGCCGGGCTGCCGGGGGTCACGCCCACCGGCGGCACCAGGGCGGTTGTGGTCATGGTTCCCACCGGTTCATAGCCCTGCCCGGCCACGACCACCGATTCAGACCCCACCCGCAGTTCCTGCACCACCTGGCGGTTTTGGGTGAGGGTGCCGGTTTTGTCGGAGCAGATCACCGTTACCGAGCCCAGCCCCTCCACGGCCGGCAGACGGCGGATCAACGCGGCCCGCCGCACCATGCGTTGGGTTCCGATGGCCAGGGTCACGGTGATCACTGCGGGCAGACCCTCGGGAACGATGGCCACCGCCATCGACAGGGATACCTCGAGCAGGTTGAGCAAGGGCTGGCCGAGCAACCAGCCCAGCAGCACCACAACAGCCACCAGCACCAGCGCACTGCCCACCAGCACCTTGGCGAGGCCATCGAGCCGTTCCTGGAGTGGGGTGCTCTCGCCACCTGCGGTGTTGATCAGTTCGGCGATTTGCCCAAGTTCGGTGTCCATGCCCGTGGCGGTTACCACCGCCAGGCCTCGGCCTCGCACCACCTCCGTGCCCTGGAACAGGCAGTTCTGGCGCTCCAGAACAGGGGTTTCTGCTTCCAGGATCAGGCTGGCCTGTTTGAACACCGCTTCGGCTTCACCGGTGAGGGCCGCTTCACGCACCCCCAGGTCGGCCACCTCCAGCAGGCGGGCATCGGCGGGAACCCGGTCGCCGGCCTCGAGTCGAATCACATCGCCGGGAACCAGAAGATCGCTGGAGAGTCGATCCCAGGTGCCATCACGGCGGGCTTGCACCATGGGTTGGGCCATGTCCCGCAGGGCGAGCAGCGCCTGTTGGGCCTTGCTCTCCTGCAAGTAACCCAACAGGCCATTGAGCACCACGATCACGAGGATCGCGATGGCATCCTTCGGAAATTCCTGCTGATGCAGCGACACGGCCGCTGACACGGCCGCCACCGCCAGCAGCATGATCAGCATCACATTGCTGAATTGATCCCAGAGGATCTGCAAGGTGCTCCGGCCAGCCGCCAGTTGCAGCCGGTTGGGGCCGCAGTCCGCCAGCCTCCGGGCGGATTCGGCCGTGCTGAGGCCTTCGCCGGTGGCCTGCAACCGCTCCAGGCAGCCTTCACCAGTGAGGGCGTGCCAGGCCGTTGAAGTTGGACGCGTCAATCGTGGAAAGGGCCGCGGGGCCCGGATTCATTGGGAGTGACCATAGACCGGGCTAGTGCTGCTTTGGTCAGCGGTTCGCTGTCAGCGATAGGTGATTCTGGGCTTGATTTGGTCCCCTTGTTTGGCAGATGGTTGCGACGGATACAGGGCGGGTCGCCATGAGGGTGGA
>CANHMF010000141.1 GCA_947461705.1 Synechococcaceae cyanobacterium | reverse complement strand
GATCCCCATACCGGTGATCGCCTCCAGCAGCCCGAACAGGCTGCCACTGGCCCAGGCCTGGGGGCTGCAGGCCACCGGGTAGTGGGTCGGCCCCTCGTCGGGTTGGCGCGGGAAGCCGCAGAACAGTTCCGGTAGGCGATGCAGGGGCATGGCCTGGGCGGTGTCGAACAGGCCCATCAGCACCTGCATCGCCTCCGGCGTGTGGCCATAGCGGCTGAGCCCCAGCGCGATCAGCGCGTTGTCGTGGGGCCACACGGAACCGTTGTGGTAGCTCATCGGGTTGTAGCGGGCTTCCCCCTCATCCAGGGTGCGAATCCCCCAGCCGTTGAAGCTGCTGGGGGCCAGCAGTTGGCGTGCGATCGCACTGGCCGCGGTCTTGCTGGCCAGGCCGGTCCAGAGGCAGTGGCCGGCATTGGAGGCGCGCACCTCGCAGGCCTCGCCCTGGCCGTCGAGGGCCAGGGCATAGGTGCCGATCCGCTCGCACCAGAAGGCGTCGTGGAAGCGTCGCCGCAGCAGGCTGGCCTCCTCCAGTAGCCGCTCGGCCTCGGCGTCGTAGCCGAAATGCCGTTGGATGTGAGCCATCGCTTGGCGGGCCCCATAGCTGTAGGCCTGCACCTCGCAGAGGGCGATCGACCCCTCCGCGAGGCGACCGTCGGCATGGTGCACGGCGTCGTCGGAATCCTTCCAGCCCTGGTTGCGCAGGCCCCCCTGGGCAGCGCACTGATACCGCAGGAATCCATCGGGGGCGCGCTCCTCGGCGTTGCGAATCCAGGCCATCGCCGCGTCCAGGGGGTCCTGCAGGTCGCGGATGAAGGCCTGATCGCCGCTGCGCATCAGGTAGTCGCCCGCCAGGATCAGAAACAGGGGAGTGGCATCGACGCTGCCGTAGTACTGGGCAAACGGCACTTCGCCCAGGGCGGCCATCTCCCCCAGCCGGGCCTCGTGCAGCACCTTGCCGGGTTCCGCATCGCTCGCCGGGTCGACGTGGCGGGCCTGGTGCTCCGCCAGGAAGCCCAGGACGCCACGGGCCAGCCTGGGTTCGAACAGCAGCATCTGCCGGGCCGTGATCAGGCCATCGCGACCAAACGGACAACTGAACCAGGGCACGCCGGCGTAGGGGTAGAGGCCGTGGTCGAGCTGGCTGGCCAGCAGATGCACATCTGAGGTGGAGCGTGCGATCCAGGCATTGAAGGCGGGATTGTCGCTGCTCACGCTGGCGGCCAGCCGGCTGGCTTCGCGGAAGCGCTCCACCGCCGCCTCCAGGGCCGCATCAAAGGCTGCCTCCGGCGTCGGTGGCTGACGGCTGCCATCGGGGTGGAAGTCGAGCACCAGGCACAGCCGCCTTGGTCGGCGCGGTTCGAGTTGCAGGCTTAGCTCCAGGCAGGTCTCATCGAGCTCCTGCACCGGTCCGCTCAGCCGCACGAGGGTGCAGCGGTCGGTGTTGTCGAGTCCGCGGTACACCGCTTCCAGCCCCTCCGCCGTGCAGGTGTGCACGGTGCGCCCGCGCTCCGGCCGTTGGTAGCCCCGCACCTCGAAGATGTCCCGAAAGTCGGCGTCGAAGTGCAGCGTGATCGGCACCTGCAACGAGGTCTGGGCGTAGCTGGTGAAGGTGAGTTGTTGCAGGCAGGCCGTCGGTGTGAGCACCGTGCTCCGTTCCAGGTGCACCGTGCCGTCGTCGTTGCTGAGGTGGCTCACCTGCAGGCCCAGTTCCCCCCGCTCGGTGGAACTCAGCACCGCCCCAGGTCGGCCCCACAGCTGCCATTCCAGCCGGCTCACATGGCGCGTACCGCGGTGGAACACGCCCGAGTCCGCGTGGGTGTCGGGGCGGATTTCGCCATGGGCATCGAGCATCGCAAAGGTTTCCCCGTTCTTCAGCACGAACGGGGGGAGCACGTCATGCGGCATGAAGTTGGGGATCGCGGGGTGAACAGGGGCGGTGCAGGGACTGGTGGTTGCCGTGGCTTCCGTGGGCCTCGATCAGGCGGCGGTACAGCTGCTCGTACTGCTCCGCCTGGCGAGTCACGCTGAAGCGCTGCTCGAAGTCGTGGCGAACCGCCTGCCGATCCAGTCGGCCGAGCTGCCGCACCGCATCGACGGCCTCGGCGATTGAGTCGACCAGCACACCGTTGACGCCGGGATGGATCACCTCCGGCGTCGAGCCGTTGCGCCAGGCGATCACGGGCGTGCCACAGGCGTTCGCCTCGATCATCACCAGTCCGAAGGGCTCGGGCCAGTCGATCGGAAACAGCAGGGCGAGGGCATGGCCCAGCAACTCCTGCTTGCCGGCGTCGTCCACTTCGCCGATGAACTCCACCAGCGGATTGGCCTCGATCAGGCCCGCGATCTGGTCGCGGTAGTAGGTCTGATCGCTGCTGTCGATCTTGGCGGCCACCTTGAGGGGCAGTCCCAGTTGGCCGGCGATGGCGATGGCCCGGTCGAGGCGTTTTTCCGGTGAGATGCGCCCCACGAAGGCCAGATAGTCACGGGGGTTTCGTACGGGTTGGTAGAGGTCCAGGGGCAGGCCGTGGTGCACGGTGCCCAGCCAGTGGGCGTCAGGCAGGGGCTGGCGCTGCGCTTCGGAAATCGACACCAGTGGCAGCTGGTGGAAGCGCCGGTAGAGCTGGGCCCGGTCGGGGGCGGTCAGGGGGCCGTGCAGGGTGTTGAGATGGGGCACGGGCAGGCGCTGCGCCAGGGGGTAGTGGCTCGCGCCGGTGTGGAAGTGCAGCACATCGAAGCGATCCAGCTGATCCATCACCTGGTCCAGCTGGATCAGCTCCGGCACGGTGGGGTCGCCGTCGTAGCCAGCCAGCCGTAGGGCTTCGGGCACGCAGGGGAACAGCTCGGCGCTGGTGCGGGAGTCGCCGCTGGCGAACAGCATCACCGCATGACCGCGCCGCACCAGTTCTTCGGTGAGGTAGTGCACCACCCGTTCCGTTCCGCCATAGCGGCGGGGCGGGATGCTCTCGCAGAGCGGGGAAACCTGGGCAATTCGCATCGCTGGCGCGCACGGGGGTGTGTCGCGGAGCGGGCTCCCCTCGACCTTCCAGTCATAGAGAGGGTTTTCCGGTGCGCTGGAGCCGGATCTGAGGCGAATGGATCCCTGGGTGCAGCTTTAGGCTGGATCCTTAGTCGCATGGGCCATTCGTGAGCGCCGGCACCCTCTACGACAAGGTCTGGACCCTGCATCAGGTTGCTGAACTGCCCGGTGGTTCCACCCAGCTGTTCATCGGCCTGCACCTGATCCATGAGGTCACCAGTCCCCAGGCTTTCGCTGGCCTCAGGGACCTGGGCCTGAGCGTGCGCCATCCCGAGCGCACCGTGGCCACGGTGGATCACATCGTGCCCACCACCTCCCAGGCGCGCCCCTTCGCGGACCCCCTGGCGGAGGAGATGCTCGTGACCCTCGAGCGCAACTGCGCTGAGCACGGCATCACCCTGCATGGCCTCGGCAGCGGCCGCCAGGGCATCGTGCACGTGATCGCCCCCGAGCTGGGCCTCACTCAGCCCGGGATGACGGTGGCCTGCGGCGATTCCCACACCTCCACCCACGGCGCCTTCGGTGCCATTGCCTTCGGCATTGGCACCAGTCAGGTGCGCGACGTGCTGGCCAGCCAGAGCCTCTCGATGGGCAAGCTCAAGGTGCGCCGCATCTGGGTGGATGGGGCGCTGCAGCCGGGTGTGTACGCCAAGGATCTAGTGCTGCACATCATCCGCAGCCTGGGGGTGAAGGGCGGG
The DNA here is from genome assembly GCA_947461705.1 of Synechococcaceae cyanobacterium. Classification (GTDB taxonomy): domain Bacteria; phylum Cyanobacteriota; class Cyanobacteriia; order PCC-6307; family Cyanobiaceae; genus Vulcanococcus. The sequence goes on along the minus strand of CANHMF010000141.1, from coordinate 1,562 downwards.
GTGGGCTACGCCTATGAATTCGCTGGCCCGGCCATCGAGTCGCTCTCCATGGAGGAGCGCATGACCCTCTGCAACATGGCGATCGAGGGTGGTGCCCGCTGCGGCTACGTGAACCCGGACGCCACAACCTTTGCCTACCTGAAGGGGCGTCCCTTTGCCCCCAGTGGTGAGGCCTGGGACCGTGCTGTGGCCTGGTGGAGCAGCCTGGCCAGCGGCCCCGATGCCGTGTTTGACGACACGGTGCGCTTCGACGCCGCCAGCATCGCCCCCACGATCACCTGGGGTATCACCCCGGGCCAGGGCATCGGCGTGGATGAGACCGTGCCCACCCTGGAGCAGACCGAACCTGACGAGCGGCCTCTGGCAGAGGAGGCCTACCGCTACATGGATCTGCAGCCTGGCAGCCCGATTGCCGGCACGCCCGTGGACGTGTGCTTCATCGGCAGCTGCACCAACGGCCGCCTGTCCGACCTGCAGGCCGCGGCGGCGGTGGCCAAGGGCCGCCATGTGGCCCCCGGCATCAAGGCCTTCGTGGTGCCGGGCAGTGAGCAGGTGGCCGCGGCGGCGGAAGCCGAAGGCCTCGACAAGCTGTTCACGGCCGCGGGCTTCGAGTGGCGGGAGCCAGGTTGCTCGATGTGCCTGGCCATGAACCCGGACCGGCTCGAAGGCCGCCAGATCAGTGCCAGCTCCAGCAACCGCAACTTCAAGGGCCGCCAGGGCTCGGCCAGCGGGCGCACGCTGTTGATGAGCCCGGCCATGGTGGCCGCTGCGGCCATCAACGGCAAGGTGAGCGATGTGCGTGAGCTGTTGAACGCCTGAGTGCCCCTGCCTGCATCCAGTTCGCATCCCGTTTCCCAGCTTTCATGTCTGTCCCCTTTCCCGCTGGCCCCATCCCTGCCGTGAGCGGCACCACCGTGGTGGTGCGCGGCGATGACATCGACACCGATCGGATCATCCCGGCGCGTTTCCTCAAGTGCGTCACCTTCGAGGCTCTCGGCCCTGCTGTGTTCGCCGACGACCGCGCTGAGCTCAAGGGCGACCACCCCTTTGATCGGCCTGCGCATCAGGGTGCCACCCTGCTGCTGGTGAACCGCAACTTCGGCTGTGGCTCCAGCCGCGAGCACGCGCCCCAGGCTTTGATGCGCTGGGGAATCCGAGCCGTGGTGGGCGAGAGCTTTGCCGAGATCTTCTACGGCAACTGCCTGGCCCTTGGGATTCCTTGCCTCACCGTCAGCCACGAGCAGATGCTGGCCATTCAGGCGGCGGCGGAAGCGGATCCCTCAGCCGTGTTCAGCCTCGATGTGGATGCCGCCACCCTCACGGCTGCCGGCCAGGTCTGGACGTTGGAGTTGGCAGCTGGTCCCCGCCAGATGCTCGCCAGTGGCCAGTGGGATGCCACCGGTCAGTTGCTGGCGAACGATGCAGCCCTGCAGGCCACGGTGGCCCGCCTGCCGTATCTCGCCGGCTTTGCTGCGGCCTGAGCCCTCGGCGTGGCCGCCAGTCGCTGAACTGTCTATCAAGAAGGCAGGTGCGTGGTGGTGGCCATGGGCAAGCAGGCACAG
>CANHMF010000140.1 GCA_947461705.1 Synechococcaceae cyanobacterium | reverse complement strand
CTTCAACACGGCCCTGATCGACACGATCGTGCGCTTCCAGCGCCTGCAGGGCAAGAACGTGCTGTGCCTGCCGGGCACTGACCACGCCTCGATCGCCGTGCAGACGATCCTCGAAAAGCAGCTCAAGGCTGAGGGCAACCGGAAAGAAGATTTGGGCCGCGAGGCCTTCCTGGAGAAAGCCTGGGCCTGGAAGGCCGAGAGCGGCGGCACGATCGTGGGCCAGCTGCGCCGCCTGGGCTACTCGGTGGACTGGCAGCGGGAGCGTTTCACCCTCGATGCCGGCTGCAGCGCCGCGGTGATCGAGGCCTTCAACCGCCTGCACGAGCAGGGCCTGATCTACCGGGGTGAATACCTGGTGAACTGGTGCCCCGCCTCCGGCTCGGCGGTGAGCGATCTGGAGGTGGAGATGAAGGAGGTGGACGGCCACCTCTGGCACTTCCGCTATCCCCTCAGCGTTCCGGCTGCCGATGGCCGCACCCATCTGGAGGTGGCCACCACCCGCCCCGAAACCCTGCTGGGCGACACCGCCGTGGCGGTGAACCCCAAGGATCCGCGCTACGCCGATCTGGTGGGCCAGACCCTCAGCCTGCCGCTGGTGGGCCGCGAGATCCCGATCGTGGCCGACGACCACGTGGATGCGGAGTTCGGCACGGGCTGCGTGAAGGTGACCCCCGCCCACGACCCCAATGACTTTGCGATTGGCCAGCGGCATCAGCTGCCGCTGATCACGGTGATGGCCAAGGACGGCAGCATGAACGAAGCCGCCGGCCGCTTCCAGGGCCTGGATCGTTTCGAGGCCCGCAAGGCCGTGGTGGCCGCCATGGAAGAAGGCGGTTTCCTGGTGAAGGTGGAGCCCTACCGCCACAGCGTGCCCTTCTCCGATCGCGGCAAGGTGCCGGTGGAGCCGCTGCTCTCCACCCAGTGGTTCGTGAAAACGGAGCCCCTTGCCGCCCGCTGCCGTGAGGCTCTGGAGAAGGCCGATCCCCGCTTCGTGCCGGAGCGCTGGAGCAAGGTGTATCGCGACTGGCTCACGGACATCCGCGACTGGTGCATCAGCCGCCAGCTGTGGTGGGGCCACCGCATTCCCGCCTGGTTTGTGGTGAGCGAAACCGGCGGTGTGATCACCGACAGCACGCCCTATGTGGTGGCCCGTGATCAGGCGGAGGCCCGGGCCAAGGCGGAGGGGCAATTCGGCGGCGGCACCCACCAGCACCCCGTGGTGCTGGAGCAGGACCCCGACGCCCTCGATACCTGGTTCTCCAGCGGCCTGTGGCCCTTCTCCACCCTGGGCTGGCCCGATGCGCAGGCCGCCGATCTGGCCCGCTGGTATCCCACCAGCGTGCTGGTGACGGGCTTCGACATCATCTTTTTCTGGGTGGCCCGGATGACGATGATGGCCGGCGCCTTCACGGGCCAGATGCCCTTCCAGGACGTGTACATCCACGGTCTGGTGCGGGATGAACAGAACCGCAAAATGAGCAAATCGGCGGGCAACGGCATCGACCCGCTGCTGCTGATCGAGCGCTACGGCGCCGATGCCCTGCGCTTTGCCCTGGTGCGCGAAGTGGCCGGCGCCGGCCAGGACATCCGCCTCGACTACGACCGCCAATCCGACACCTCCGCCACGGTGGAGGCCTCGCGCAACTTTGCCAACAAGCTCTGGAACGCCACCCGCTTCGCCCTGATGAACCTGGGTGGCGAGACGCCGGCCTCCCTGGGCGAGCCGGATCCGGCGGCGCTGCAGCTGGCGGATCGCTGGATTCTCTCGCGGCTGGCGCGGGTGAATCGCGAAACCGCCGAGCGCTATGGCAGCTATGGCCTCGGGGAAGCGGCCAAGGGCCTCTACGAGTTCGCCTGGAATGAGGTGTGCGATTGGACCATTGAGCTGCTCAAGCGGCGCCTGCAGGACCCGGCTCAGCAGCGCACTGCCCGCCAGGTGCTGGCCAAGGTGCTTCAGGAGCTGCTGGTGATGCTGCATCCCTTGATGCCTCACCTGAGCGAGGAGCTCTGGCATGGGCTCACGGGCGAGCCCGAGGGCACCTTCCTGGCTCTGCAGCCCTGGCCAACCCTGCAGGAGTCTGCCCTCAACGATGTGCTGGAAGCCCAGTTCGCCGAGTTGATCGAGGCGATTCGCGTGGTGCGCAATCTGCGGGCGGTGGCAGGGCTTAAGCCGGCTCAGCCGGCGCCGGTGCAGTTCGTGACGGGCCGCGGTGAGCTGGCGGCGCTGCTGCAGGACGCCACGGCCGACATCACCGCCCTCACCCGGGCCGAAAGCGTGGCTGTGCTGAGCCCCGCTGAGGCCGAGGCGGCCCCCGCCCAACGGGCGCTCGCTGGGGTGTGCGGGGAGCTGCAGGTGCTGCTGCCGATCGAGGGCCTGGTGGATCTCACCGCCCTGCGCGGCCGGCTGGAGAAAGATCTGGCCAAGGCCGAGAAGGAGATCAACGGCCTGGCGGGCCGCCTCGCCAACCCCAATTTCGCGGGCAAGGCGCCCCCTGAGGTGGTGGTGGAGTGCAAGGCCAACCTGGCCGAAGCCGAGGCTCAGGCCGCCCTGGCTCGCAAGCGCCTGGCAGACCTGGGTTGAGGATGGAACGACGGGTGCGGGAGATACCGATGCGCTGGGCTGCTTGTTTATCCCTGGTGGCGGCGCTGCCGGTCGCTGTTCAGGCTGAGCCGGGTGTCCGGGCTGATTACCGCTGCCTCGGTCGTTTCGATGCGGTCGATGTCACGGCCTTCTTCTTCAACCAGGCGCCGGCGGAGCTGGTGCTGCTGGAAGGGCAGAGCGCCACGCGCTTGCCCCAGCTGCCCTCCGCGGATGGTGGCCGTTACGGCTCCGCTGCGCAGGAGTTCTGGATCAAGAGTGATCGGGCCAGCTGGAGCCGCGCCAAGGATGTGGTGATGCAATGCCAGTCCATCAGGCGCGGTTGAACTGATCTCGGAGTGTTGTCGGGATCGCTGCTTCCGAGATCCAGATCGAGACGGATCCGCCCTGACAGGGAAACCGGCCCCAGCCATCGGCATTGGTGCTCACGGTTTCTCTGCAGTGCTGGGTGAGGTCCACGAAGCGGGTTTCGGGCTTCCCGGTCTGCATGGACTTCTCGCCGCCGGGCCCATCGCTCAGCACCACCGCGAGCCCGTGGGGATGTAGCTCGGTGCCGAGACGGGTCCAGCCAATGATGTTGTGGTCGTCGAAGTAATCCATCTGTTCGCCATAGGCGAAGTGTTTGCGTGCCAGAAGCATGCGGTCGAGCAGGTACCTGTGGCTGGTGAGCCGCACTGTTTGCAGATTGCCGTCGTCTCCATAGTCGCTGTATTCGGCTCCGTAGTAGTCGGGATAGAAGATGCAGGGATAGCCCTCGGCGCGCAGCAGGATCAGGGCATAAGCCAATGGTTTGAACCAGTCGGCGACGGGTGACTCCAGGGCCTGAAGGGGTTGCGTATCGTGGTTGTCGACCAGTGTGACCGCTAGAAGCGGAATTTTTTGCATCAAGGTGCCTTCCAGGATGGAACCCATGTCGAAATGGCCTCCGGACTTGCTGGCGCGGTGAAAGTTGAGGTGCAGTGGAGCGTCGAATAGAGACATCTGCCCTGCGGTTCTGGCGGCATAATCACACAAGGTGGTGATGTCATAGCTCCAGAATTCACCAACAACGAAAATATCGCAGCCTTTGTATTGTTCGATGTGGTCAATCCATTCAGTAAAGAAATCGCTGTTCATGTGCTTGATGGCGTCCAGGCGGAAGCCGGTGGCGCCAACGGTCTCCAGTGTCCATTCGCCCCAGAGTTTGAGATCCTGCCTCACGTCCGGATGGTCCAGGTCCAGGTCGCATCCCATCAGGAAGTCGTAGTTGCCGCGCTCGCCATCCACGTTGTCTTCCAGGGGCTTGTTCTTCGCCTGCCACACCGCTCTGGTTGTGGGTTCGAGGCTGTTGTAGTCGACGGAGTCAAAGTGTTGCCAGCCCCACTGCATCGTTGAATAGGTGCTCCCGCGGCCAGGGAACGTGAAGCCTGTCCAGGAGCGCACAAGGCGCGGAGCGCCGAGGGCATGGTGGCGATTGTTGTCGTCCAGGGGTATGGCTTCAAATTCTTCTTCCACATCTCCGCCGATTTTGTGGTTAAACACGGCGTCTGCGTAGACCTCAATCCCATAAGAGCGGCAGGCACGTATGGATTTCAGGTAGGCCTCTTTCGTGCCGTATTTGGTGCGGATGCTGCCTTTCTGATTGAATTCGCCTAGGTCGAAAAGGTCGTAGGCGGCGTAGCCAACGTCCTTGGCCCCGTTCATGCCTTTGTACGCCGGAGGCAGCCAGACGGCCGTGATGCCTGCCTTGGCCAGTGCCGAGGCTTCCTGCTCAAGGCGTGACCAGTGATTCCCGTCGTCTTCGCTGTACCAGTGGAACCATTGCATCATCACGCCGTTGAATTCGCCGACATTTTTCTGGGCGAGCAGTGCGGGTGAATGTTCCTCGAGCCAGTCGCGTAGGAGGGAGACGATGTTGGTTGTTTCGCTGAGAGCACTTCCCTCCGCAAGTTGCCTGGCCTGTGATCTGAGGGCGTCGTGTTGATTCATCTGACTGGTCATATTGTTTGGTTTCTGCTTAAATAATTTGTCTCTCATCCTAGGAATTGCCGGTGCTCTTTGTCGGCTTAGGGACGGGCCGTCCAGAATGGTGACCATGGCAGGTCTTTCATCCCTGCAGGCGTTGTTGCCTGCGCTCCAGTCACCGGCCGGAGCGCTGGCGTTCATTCCCCTCTACGCCCTATGGGTCACGCTGCTGCTGCCAGGGGTGTGGGCCTCGATGCTGGCCGGGGCCCTCTATGGCACCTGGTGGGGGAGTGCGGTGGTGTTCATCGGCGCCTGCCTTGGCGCGGAGGCCGCGTTCCTGCTGGGCCGCCATTGGCTGCGGGACTGGGCTCGCGGGCGGCTGTCGGCCCTGCCAAAGCTGCAGGCAGTGGAGCAGGCCGTGAGCCGCGAGGGGCTCAAGCTGGTGCTGCTCACCCGGTTGTCGCCAGCCTTTCCCTTCAGCCTGCTCAACCTGGCCTACGGGCTCAGTGAGGTGAGCCTGCGCGACTACACCCTGGGCCTGATCGGCATCCTGCCGGGCACGATCCTGTTCTGTGGCCTGGGCGCCCTGGCGGGGGATGCGGCCCGCTTCGGTGAGGTGCTCTCCGGCCAGGCCGATCCCGCCACCTGGGCTCTGCGGATCACAGGCATCCTGGCCACCGTGGCGGTGGTGTGGCTGGTGGGCCGGGCGGCGCAGCGGGCTCTCCAGGCTGCGGAACCCAGCTGAGCCGCCGGAGCGCTGGTCAGTGCTGATCGGGATCCGGCAAGCGCCAGTCCCGCAAGGCGGCGATGGCCACGAACCAGCCGAGGCGCAGTCGGCTCAGCAGGTCTGCAGGGCTGGCCAGCTGCTCGTACTTGGCGCGGCCGCACTCGGTTTTCACCCAGCGGTAGGCCCT
>CANHMF010000139.1 GCA_947461705.1 Synechococcaceae cyanobacterium | reverse complement strand
CTAGCAATAACCGGCAACACCACAAGGCCACAGCCGAACGGGCGATGCGGATTCTGCTAGCCACAATTAGGATCAAGGGATCAGAAGCCGCACAGGCGCTCATCCCTCTGAAGATGGCCAATCAACAAGCCACGGTGTTCAATGCCAACCAAGGCAATTTAAACTTCAGCAACGCCATACCCATCATCGGGAACGGCACCGCCACAGGCAATATCGTCCGCTACAGCAATGTCATTAGCGTTGGCGACCAAAGCATTGACGCTGTTATCACAACAAAGCTCAACAACGCATCAATCACCAGCTACGACTCAGAAAAGACACCGACAACTCGAAAAGACTTTTTCCAGCCCAGCGTGAGCATCGGAAGCGGCGGCGGATCAGTCACCTACACCATCGACTTCTATATCGGCGGAACTTACACCGGCGCCGGGACGGGCACGCCTGCAACTCTCCAGAACGTTGTCGTCAACTCCTACGACATCGACGGAAGCTCTCCCAGAAAACAGTTTCAAGACTTCAAGGGATTTGCTCGCTACGAGCTTCCGGCAACATCAAAAAGGCTGGAAGTCATTACCAATGCAGACGGTTCCGTGCGCTACCTCACTCCTGGGGGCAGCGGCAATGGCACCGAAGACGCCTATCGCGTCCGAGTCTTTTATGACTCGATCCGTTCTTTTGAACTCACCACAGGGGCCCAGGCGGGAGGCTCGGCTCTCTATGCCCTGGATTTCGGCCTCGGCCCCAACTGGACTCAGCCAACCCAGACCACAGGCACGCCGGCCGCAAACATCAGCTACTCCACAACGAACTTTATTGAGGACAGCACGGACAGGGGCGCCTTCAGCCAGGCAACTGAGATCACGCTAGAAAACGGCTTGTTCACGGGGCGCAATGGGGAGCCAATTGAAGGTGTCACCATCTCCAATGTGCCAGAAGGCCTCACCGCCACAATCATCCGCACCAGTGACACGACCGCTCTACTGAGCTTCAGCGGCAACGCATCATCCCATCGCGATGCCGACGATATCAACAATCTCACGGTTCAATTCAGCGACGCTTCCTTCGCCAACAGCAACGCTTCCGTCATCACCGGCATTGAACGCAGCGACATCAGCTTGAGCTTCTTTGAAACCAGCCTTCCTCCGATCAGCATTTCAAGCATTGAGGTTAACGAAGGCTCTCCATATGCACTTTTTGAGGTAACCGGCACCAGTGGACAAACGGCATCACTAGCCCTTGTCAATGACCAGGACCCAGACACTGCTGATGCCACCCTGGGCACGGATACCGGCACCCAACTCCAGGTCTTTGACGGCAGCACATGGCTGGACTACGACCCAGGCTCAACCGTGTCCTTCCCCGACAACGGAACGCTTCTGATTCGCGTTGCCATCAAGAACGACGATCCCTACGAGGGGCCTGAGATCTTTCAGCTGACAGCCACAACCAGCGATGGCGCGACAGCCTACGGCACTGCGATCATTAATGACAACGGAACCAGTGATATCTATCCTGACAACAACACAGGCGATCCCGATTCGGATACCGCCAAAGACGACGATCGCATCGATGCACCCAGTCCATCAACCGACATGCAGGTGATGGCTACCAACGACGCAGAGAACCCGCCCGATCCCTCCGATCCAAGCCCAGAGTCGAACTCTGAGCCTGAATCCGACTCCATCTCAGAGCCTGCCACAGCACTCAACAACCCAGAAATCGAGATCCTGGGCGAGTCCGGCAACAGCAATCTGATTACGATTCAGGACACAGAGGGGAATGATCTCATTGCCGATGAGCAATACACCATCGCGGAAGTCATCCTTCAAGACCAACCCGGCAAGTCCGCTTACCTCATCAAGTTGGTGGATGCCGACCCAAACAAGGATGGTGAGCAGGCCTTTGGCAGCCACTACCAGGGAGCGAACAGTGGCAACAGCTCAGGCAGCAAAGATGGAACCTACTCCATCCTTTTTGATGGCCTCAAGCTCACGAGCTTCAATATCAAAACCCAGAAGCTGTCCAAAGCCGAAAGGCTCGCCTGCCTCGATGCCATCTATGGAGAGGAAGGAAACCACTCCCTCAGCAGCAAGCTCTACGGCCATCGCGTCGATCAGAAGCGTGGAACCGATGGCGATGACAACCTCCGTGGCGACAGCAAAGAGAACAACACCCTCAAAGGCCGCGATGGGAGCGATGTCCTCAATGCCGTCGGTGACCGGCTGACCGGAGCCTCCTTTGATCCGGCCGATTTCGCCACGGACCAGGTGGACATCCTGATCGGAGGGAAAGGACCGGACACCTTCCAGCTAGCCGACATCGCAGGCAGCTTCTATGGCGCCCGCGGCACGGCCGATCGTGCCGTGATCAAGGACTTCAGTGCTGGCGATCGGCTGCTGCTCTATGGCCAGGCCAGCGACTATGCCCTCTCACCAATCAGCGGCGGCCAAATGGAGCTCAGCAGAAATGGCGATCTCATTGCCATTCTCAGAGGCAAGGGCATTGCCGGCCTGGATCTCACCGATTCGTCCCAGGTTGCCTATTTCTAACCAGACTGGCGTCAAGCTTCAACCCGCGATCCCCTCACCGCACGCTCTGTTCATCACACCCATGATTCCGCTGCTGCTCCTCTCTGCCGTACCCGCCGGCATGGCCGTCGCCCAAGCTGCTCCTGCCGTGGAGCATGTGGGCAGCTATCCATACGCCAGCCTGCAACTGGGCGTGGGCTTCCCAAAAACCTACAGCGGCAACTTTGACGTTGACGGCGTCGATGGCGTGGTGACCGACCTGGATCTCAACACCGGCTTCAATGGCGAGCTGGCCCTCGGCTACAAGTTCAACAACGTCCGCAGCGATCTTTCGGTTGGCTACGGAAGCTTCGGCGTCAATGAACAGCGCTACCGCACCGCCAACTATGGCAGTGCCAGCGTGTCCGGCAGGGGAAGCACCAGCCTCACCACGGTGATGCTGAACGGGTATTACGACATCCCCATCCGCAACGCTGATCAGAGCCTCTCCCGCTGGAGCCCCTACGTGGGCGGCGGTGTCGGCTACGCCAACATCTCCACGCCTGCGTGCGCCGCTGCCGACTGCTACAGCGGTGGCAGCGCTGGGGCCTTCGCCTGGCAGGCGAAAGCCGGTGTGTCCTACCGGGCCACAGAGCGCAGCTTTGCCTTCCTGGAGGGGGGATACGTCGGCACCGCCGGCAACACCACCGTGGACGCGGTGACCTTTGGCAACTTCGGTGCCTGGCGGGTCAACCTCGGCTGGCGCCAGGGCTTCGGGGGTGCCCCCAAGCCCCAGGCAGTGGTGCAGGCCGAACCTGCCCCTGCTCCGGTGATCACCCCAGAGCCCGCACCTGCACCCGAGGTGCAAGCTCCCATCCGGGGCCTCTGGTGATCTCAGCCGGCCACCGCCTGGTGGCCGAGTTCCCGCCGGATCGCCTCCGCCAGATCCTCACCATCACCCCCATCGCCCGGTTGCTGATGCTGCCGGGCTTTTTGGCGCAGCAACTCCAGGAACTGATCGGCGCTGAGGGCCTGGTCATCGGCGGCCCCCAGCACCGCCAGGGTGCGGCGCAGATCCGCCAGTTCACCGTCCAGCTCCGCGGCCGTGTAGTCGCGCTGGCCCGCCATCACCTCGGCAAACCGCTCACGGCGCTGGCGCTTCTCGGCGGGATAGGCCTCCAGCAACTGGTCCCGGCAGCTGCGCCAGGGCCGTCCCGCCGTGAACAGCTCCGCCAGGGCGGCACTCAAGCCCGCCGCCTCGGCCTCGGCAATGCGCAGGTCGAAGGCACTGGGGGGCTGGCGCAAGCCCACGAAGATCTCAAACAGCTGGGCCGGTCCCAGCGGCTGGCCGTTATCCGCCAGCAGGGGCAAGGCAGACGCCTGCAGCGCCGCGAGCAGCTCGGGCTGATCGGCCAACTGCCCGGTGAGCTGGGGCGAAGGCCCCTGGGCACCACCCTCCTGCGCCAACACCTGATTGATGCGCCCCAACGCCACAAACAGCTCAGGGCCCGGGGAGGCCAACTTGCGGTTGCGCAGGTTGGAGAGCTGGGAATTGTGCACCCGGCCCAGCTCCAGCCGCTCGGCCAGGGCCGGCAACACCCGCTGACTCCAGCCGTTGCGCTCGTGCCAAACCTTGATCAGGTGCCCGAACGCATCCCGACCTGCTTCGAGTTCATCGCGATATTCCACCTAATACGGATCCGTACTGCTACCATTTTACCTGAACTCGATGGAGCGGGCCCATGACGGCCTCGATCACGGCCCCCGCCAGGGCCAGGGCCCTGCACCGCAGCCAAGCCGGCGCGCCGCTTCCTGCTGTGCCCCAGGGGCGCGACTGGCCCATTGTGGCCTTCATGGCCGGCGTCCATGCCCTTGCCCTGGTGGCCCTGCTGCCCCAGTTCTGGAGCGTGCCGGCCGTGGCCAGCCTGCTGATCCTCTACTGGGTCACCGCCTGCCTGGGCGTGACCATCGGCTATCACCGCCTGCTCAGCCACCGCGCCTTCCAGCTGCCGCGCTGGCTGGAGCGCTTCTTTGCCACCTGCGGCGCCCTCAGCTGCCAGCAGGGCCCGATCGACTGGGTGGGCCTGCACCGCCACCACCACAAGTTTTCCGATACGAATGCAGATCACCACAACAGCTACCGCGGCTTCTGGTGGAGCCACATGGGTTGGATGCTCCACAAGGTGCCGGCCACGGCGGCCATCCCCCGCTTGAGCGGCGACCTGGCTGCCGACCCCTACTACCGCTGGCTGAACAAATGGTTCCTGGCCCTGCAACTGCCCCTGGCCGGGCTGCTGTTCTGGATCGGGACCATCACGGGCGCCGGCGGCTGGGCCCTGGTGCTGTGGGGGATCCCTCTGCGCCTGGTGCTCGTCTACCACGTGACCTGGCTGGTGAATTCCGCCACCCACCGCTGGGGCTACGTGCTGCACGACAGCGGTGACGGCTCCCGCAACAACCCCTGGGTGGCCGCCCTCACCTTCGGCGAGGGCTGGCACAACACCCACCACGCCTATCCCCACTCCGCCCGCCATGGCTGGGGCCGCCGCGAGCCCGATCTCACCTGGATGCACATCCGCCTGATGCAGCGCCTGGGCCTCGCCACCAGGGTGCGCCTGCCAGAAGCCCTGCTAGCACAGGTTGCAAGCCGTGGCGTAGGCTGATCCATCGCTCAAGACGTTGATCGTTTTACCGAACTCCCATGGCTAAGCGCGTTTCCGTGGTCCTCAGCGAGGACGTCCTCAGCCTGGGCAAGGACGGCGATCTGGTGGATGTGGCTCCTGGCTACGCCCGTAACTTCCTGCTGCCCCAGGGCAAGGCCGTTGCGGTGACTCCCGCTGTGATGCGTCAGGTGGAGCACCGCCGCGCCAAGGAGGCCGAGCGCCAGGCTGCCCTCAAGGCCGAGGCCGTGGCCTTCCGCACCGCCCTGGACACCATCGGCCGCTTCACGGTGAAGAAGCAGACCGGCGGCGACGACGTGCTGTTCGG
>CANHMF010000138.1 GCA_947461705.1 Synechococcaceae cyanobacterium | reverse complement strand
GAGTGCGGTGGCCCTGCATTTGGCGGCCCCGCCCTGGCGGCTCGGCCCCGCCCTGATCGGCAGTTTCGGCTTGGTGGGGCTCGCCAGCATCCTGGCCGCGCCAGGCATCGGCCGGCTGGTGGATCATTTCGGACCTGATTGGATCGTGTTGTCAGGCGTGCTGTGTACGGGCCTGGGGGTGGTGCTGTTGGGGGTCTGGCCCAGCTCGCTGGCGGCCCTCGCCCTGGGACTGATGGCGGTGGATCTGGGAGTGCAGGGCAGTTTTGTGGCCAACCAGGCCCGCATCTACGCCATTGATCCGGCTGCCCGCAGTCGCATGAGTGGTCAGCTCTTCCTCACTGCCTATGGGGGGGCAGCGGCCTGTTCGGCCGTGATTTCGGCGTTCTGGAGCCGTTGGCAGTGGCCCGGTGTCTGCGGTTTTGTTCTGCTGCTGGTGTTGCTCGCCGTTGGCGTGGAGCGTTCCAGCTGGTGGCCCTGGCGTGACTCGGATGCCTAAGGTCCGCATCGCGCGGCGCAGCACTCGGGGCCATGGCGGCTAAGCGCACTCTCAATGCCAAAAATCTGCAGCAACTCGGCGCTGCTGCGCTGGCCGAGTTGCTGATGGAGGTGAGCAGCGGCAATGCAGTGATCCAGCGGCGCCTGCGCCTGGCCTTGGCCAGCAGCGATGGGGCCGAGGGAGCGGCCCAAGAGGTGCGCAAGCGCCTGGCCGCCATCGCCCGCTCCACCACCTTCGTGGATTCCCGCAAGCGCAAGGCCCTGCTGGCTGATCTCGAGGCCCAGCACCAAGCGATCACCGGCACCATTGCCGCCGAGGATCCGGCGCTGGCCTGTGAGTTGTTGGTGCGATTCCTGGAGCTGGCCGATGGCGTGATCGACCGCTGCTCCGACACCACCGGCACCGTGATCGGGGTGTTCAGCCAGGCGGCGGCCCAGCTGGGGGTGATGGCCAGCGCCGCCCAGCTGTCATCTGACACCCTGGCGGAGCAGGTGGCCGACCTGCTCACCGACAACGGCTACGGGCAGTTCGACGATCTGATCCCGACCCTGAAAGAGGTTCTGGGAGAGCAGGGCCTTCAGCACCTAGCCCAGGCGTGCCGCGATCGTGGTGCCCAGGACGGTCACCAGGCCCTGTTGCAGATCGCCCAGTGCCGTGGCGATGTGGATGCCTACCTGGCCCAGTTCAACGCCGCGCAGTTGAGCTGGCCCAACACCGCCGCCGATGTGGCCCAGCACCTGCTGACGGCGGGTCGGCCCGAACAGGCCCTCCAGGTGTTGGATGGCGCCGCCAAGGGCGCGGCCAGCCGGATATCGCCGGCGTGGGATGAGGCGCGGATCGCCGTGCTCGAGGCGTTGGGCTGCATGGACGAGGCCCAGCAGCTGCGCTGGCAGTGCTTCTGCAACACCCTCTCGATTCCCCACCTGCGCGACTACCTCAAACGCCTGGAGGCCTTCGCGGATGTGGATGCTGAAGAGGAGGCCTTTCAGGTGGTGGAGGCGCATCCGGTACCCCTGCAGGCGCTGCAGTTCCTGGTGGCATGGCCCGCGCTGCCCCGGGCCGCCCGCTACGTGATCGCCCACGACATGGAGTGGGATGGAGGGGCGTTTGCGATTTACGGCCCCGCTGCCGAACGGCTCAGTGGCAACCACCCCCTAGCGGCGATGGTGTTGCTGCGGGCGATGGTGTGCTTTGCCCTGGGGATGGGTCGGGCTACGCGCCATCGCTACGCCGTGGACGATTTGCGCACCTGCGACCAGCTGGCTGCCCGCATTGACGACTGGCAGGGCATCCAGGAACACCACCACTTCGTGGAGCGGCTGCGACAGCGCCATGCCGCGCAGTGGCACTTCTGGGCGTTACTGGATCGCTGAGCCAGCCAACACAAAACCCCAGGGAGGTCCTGGGGTGTGAGCAGTGTTGCCGATTGGCGAGGCGATCAGAAGCAGAACGGCAGGAACTGGGTGCGGCAGGCCGCGTAGCCGTCCACCAGGGCGCCGAGTCCGATCTGGTGAGCAATCCCGAAGCCGGTGAGTCCTTCGGTGATGATGCCGATCACGATGCCGAGCATGGCGGCGCGGCCGTTGAACAGTTCAACCCGCTTGAGTTGTTCCATGTGGATCAGTTGTTCGGCGCGGTGCTCGAACCACTTGTCGTTGGCTGGCGTGTTGGTCATCGGGTGTTGGGGTGGGTGACGTGCAGGGACCTGGACGGAACAGGGTCAGTTCGCCAGATCGGGCTGGAGCAGAGCGCCAACAACCCAGGCGCCGAAGAGAACGATGGTGAGAGTGGCGATCATCGGGTCCTCGGGGCCAGGTCGCTCGGGCGGCTGAGCACGTAGGTGGTCATGCCGGTGAGAACAACCACGAGGGCGATCACGCAGGCGATGGCTGTGGAGTAGTCGGTGCTCATGGCGATCAGCCCAGGCCGAGTTGGGAGAGGATGCTCTGGCCGGTGAGCAGCTCGGTGCCGAGGCCGATCACGAAGCCGAGCATGGCCAGGCGGCCATTCCAGGATTCAGCGAAGGCCACAAATCCGAAGCGGGGAGAGGGCTGGACCATGCGTGTTGCGGATTGTTGCGCCAATTGTAACGGGTTGTGAAGGGGTCGTGGGATGCCTTGCGCCTGCCCCGCGCACCCGCCAGTGCGCCGTCCTGCTCGCCAGAGTGCAGCATCACTTCATTCCCGCCATGAACCTCACCCGTGAGCAGATCCTTGCCACCTCGGCCGGTTGGGTGGCGGTGTTGCTGAATGTGGTGCCGGGCCTGGGGGCTGGGTATTTGTACCAGCGCCGCTGGAAGGCCTACTGGATCACCTCAGCTCTCGCCACCGCCTGGTTTGTGGCCGGTGCCCTGCTCGGCCAGAACGCCGATGCTGCAGCCGAGGCCCAGAACCAGCTGGTGGGGTTGCTCGGCCTGCTCGCATTGGCTGCCATCACCGCCACCGAGGCCGGCCTCGCCGTGAAGGCGGTGCGCCCTGAAGGCCGCTGACCTGCGGACGCCAGCGGTGCGAGGTCGGCAGGCTCTGGATGCACTACGGCTTGGTTTTTAAGGCTTTTGCATAGTTGTCAAAGTTGTTGTAGGGCATCCACTCGCGCCCCATGGCAAAGGCGCCTGAGCATTGCATCGCCTGGCTACTGGCATGGCTGGATCCCACGGTCCTCACAACCAGAGGGGCAATGAGGCCGATGACGCGGAGCTGCCTGTTCTCATGGATTCCGAACGCAAGAACGAATGGAAAAGGTTGGAAAGGTGGCGATCAGCTGAGGATGAATAGCCTGTCGTGCTGGTAGTACTCCGGTTTATCTTTGCCGTCATGCTGGAGCATCTTGCGAATCTGAATGATCTCCTTGCGCTGCGCCAGGATGATGTTGCGGGCCAGGCGCAAAATCGTGGGATTGCTCGATTTCTTTAGGGCATCGTGCGCCATGATCAGTGCGCCTCCGTGGTGTTGGAGCATCCCCTCCAGAAACCAGCTCACCCGGTTATCGCGCGTGGGCGATGAACTCATCATCCGCATGCCCTGGATCTGCGCTGGGCTCATGCGGATGAGATCGGCCATCGCGTTGGGATCGCCGCCCGCCTTGAGAACCACGGGAACAACGGGGGCATCGGGAAACCAGGCCTTGCGCCACTGGCCCATGGCCTTGATCTCCTGGGCCTGATCGCGCCAGATGTCCTTGGCGAGTGCGCCCACGCCTGGCACGCCGATGTCGAACACGAACGTGCTCATGTCCAGAGCACCAGTGTGGTGCTGCACCATTGCATCGATCCAGCGCAGGTCGTAGGTGTCGCCGGCCGGGCCCACGTCATGGCTGTGAGCGCTGTGATCCACCGGTGCCATCCCCTTGGGATGTTCGTGGTGGTGCTGGTGATGAGGATCCGCCTGGGTCTGGTTCTGGGTCTGGGCCAGCTGAGCCATCAGGCCGATCAGGGCCAGTGTGGTGAGGGCAGCTTGCATCGAGAACGCCGTGGCGATGGTCTGTCAATACGATGCAGTCTCCTGTCGGTGGAGTGTCAATCGCTGCTGGCGGCGCCTCTGAAGCTCGGCGAGGTGGCCAGCTGCTCAGGCCTCACCGTGAAGACCATCCGCAGCGAGGGCGGGTATCGCCTGTTGGGCGTTGAGGTGTTTGCAGAGTTGGTCCTGATCCGCACCCTCAGGGCGATGGACATCCCTTTGCAGGATGTGACGCGGATTCTGGTATCGCGGCTCTCGAGTGTGTGCCCTTGCAGTTCCTTGCAGGCCATGGTTCACAGCAAGCCTGGCGAGACCGAGCAGAACATCACCGCGCTGCTGGAGCTGCATGTGGAACTGATGGGATTGCTCAGGGATTGGCAAAATTGCGGTGGCCGCAAACCCTCAGCGGCCTGAAGCGCCGTACCAATCGCGGGACCACTGCGTCATCTGGTCCATCTCCCGGCGCTGCACTTGCACCATGGCGGCCTCCAGCTCCCGCAGCTCGGGGCGCTGGGTGTTGCTTTGGGCATGGGAAGCCATCATCACGCCCATGCGGTGATGGGGAATCATCTGCTCGATGAAAGTGCGATCGAAATCGGGCGCCGTGCGGAGCACTTCCAGGCTGGTGGCCATGCCAGGCATCCCCATGCCACCGGCAGTGCTGGTCGGCACGTCCGTGCCGTACCACTGCCGGTACCAGCGGCGCATCTGGGCATTCTCCGCCGTCTGGCTGGCCTTGATCTGCTGCGCCAGGGCCTTGATCTGAGGACGCTTGGCCCGGGTGAGCGCCAGTTCGGCCATGGCGATCGCCCCATCGTGGTGGGGAATCATCATCACGATGAAGTGCTGATCCGCAGACTGCAGGCCCATCCGCCCAAAGCCCGGGCCGGGTGGATGGGCAGGTGCGGCGGGTGCGTTTGCAAGGCCAGCGCTTTGGCTCACCAGCAGGGCCGAGACCAGGCCTGCAGCCCAGAGCCATGGACGCGCGGGTCGCTTGGTCATGGTGGGCACCCCGCTCCGGACTGCTCTCAGCCTGATGACGGTTTTCTCCAACAGAGGGCCGCCGCAGCCGCGTGGATCCCTTTGAGGCCCATGCCGATCTCATCCCCCAATGGCTGGAAGCAGAAGCAGCTGTGGGCAGCCAGGAGCTCCTGGACAGGCTGATCGCACTGGATCCAGAGCGTTATGGGCTTCAGCACAAACGCACGCTGCAGCGGCACATCAAGCATTGGCGCGTGGCCAGGGTGCAGGAGTGTCTGGAGAGCGCAGCGTAGCGGCCGGAAACAAAGCCGGAGACAAGGGAAAAGCTGTTCCCAGGCATCCATCAAAATGGGTAACAAATGACGGATGCAGAGCGGCCGCCTACGTAGTTGACACCGGGCACCCTGCTTTCAGCAACTTCCTGGGTTATCCAGGCTCTCCCTCGCTGATTTGAGAAAAGGTTGTGTGATTCGTTGGTGGCACTAGCTGCCTCTCGCTCGCCACTGCGGCGGCACCTGCACCCAGCCCAGGCCGAATGCTGCATAGGCCCTGTGCTCGTGACATCGGCGTCGGTCACCATTACCGACTT
>CANHMF010000137.1 GCA_947461705.1 Synechococcaceae cyanobacterium | reverse complement strand
GCAAACAGGACATCAAGGACGCCAAGGCCGCCATCGCGCGCCTTTAGTTCCGGCGCCAGGGCGGCGGGGCCCTCCTCCTTTGCGAACGGCCTCCTGGCTTCTGGACAGGCTGTACAGAATCCAGGAGGTGCGCAGCACAGCCACCGCCCCGTCTGGAGTCAGTTCACTGGTGGTGGCACTGGTGGTGGCACCGGCGGCGGCGCGGCGGGCTGGGGGGGCGCGCCAGCTTCCGCCGGGGCGCCAGGAGCGCCAACAGGCGGCAGGCCCGCTGGGGCGGCCCCGGCGGGCGCTTCTGGTACGCGACTGGGCGGTGGCTCAGGCGCCGGATCCGCCCGCAGCGACAGGGTGATCAGCCCGGACGCTACGCCCTCGTTGGTGATCAGCAGTTGCACCGGCGAGCGGCTCACCTTGCCCACGCTCACCACCCGCAGGGGCCCCTTGGCCTCCAGCACGCTGCCATCGGCGCCGAACACGGTCATCTGCATCAGCGGTGAGCCGTTCACCCCCAGCACCAGCCGGCTGCCGGCGGGCAGCCGGATCGGGAACAGGCGGGCACCACCGGCGGCCACGGACGCCGACACCACATTGGTTTGCCCCAGGCGCGACTGGATCGGCTCAATGCGCACGTTGGCCAGGCCCTGCTCGGCAGCGGCATACCAGAGCTGACGAAAGGGTTCGGGGGGGATGTCGTCGGTGGAGCGGCCGGGCAGCAAGTTCTGGGCACTGCCCGACACCAGTTGACGCAGCACATCGGCACTCAGGCCCTGGGCCACCAGGGCCGCCTGGCGCCTGCGCCAATCGCCGGCGCTGAAGCTGCCCAGACGGGCGCGGATCTCCAGCGGCAGCTGTTCTACCCGGCTCAACCATTCCTCCGCCAGCCCGTTCCACACCTTGCGCAAGGGGGCGTCGTCGAGGGAGTCGGTAGGGAGGCGGCCGCCGCGCTCGGGGAACTGGGCCAGCAGGCTGGCATCCACCAACCGCAGGAACCAGCCGCGATCGATCTGCAGCGCCCGCAGGCGGTTGAGCAGCTGCTGGCGCTGATCCACCTCCGCGGGCGGCAGGCTGCTGGGCAGCTGCAGGGCACTGCCAGCATCGGTGGTGGCCACCTTGCCGCGGCTGAGCACCAGCCAGCCCAGGGCCGTGCCCACCACCGCGGAGATCACCAGGGCCAGCACCACCGGCCACAGGCGGCCCTCGGCGGCCTCCTCCTTCTCCTCCTGGCGGGAGCGGATCGGAGGGGGCTCGGGCCTGGGCTGGCGCAGGGCGGGCAGTTCAGGCTCAGGGGGGGGCGGCACCAGCGCCACGGTGCGATCGGCACGGGGCACCGGGCCGGTGCTGTCCGGCATGGGCAACTGCTGCACGGCCTGCAGGGCCGCCGCCGCCGAGGGGTAACGCGCCTGGGCTTCGCTAGTCAACAGCCGCTCCAGCACGGCCTTGAGTTGGGGCTCGGCATCGAGACAGGCCGGCCAGCGCCACTGCATCGACACCGGATCCAGCAACTGGGCGGGCTCCTCACCGCTGAGCAGCACCAGGGCCACCACCCCCAGGCCGTAGAGGTCCATCCAGGGCTCGGCCGGATCGCCGCGGCCCAGCTCAGGGGCGCCATAGCCCGGCGTGACCCCATCGGCTGGCACCCCCTGCCCCCGCACCAGGCCGAAATCCAGCAGCACCGGCAGGCCATCGCGATCGCGACGCAACAGATTGGCGGGGGTGAGATCGCCGTGCAGAAACTGCTGGCTGTGCAGCACCGCCAGCACCGGCAGCAACTGGCGCAGCAGCAGCACCACCTCACCGGCACCGAACACCATCTGGCGCTCCCGCCGACCCGCCAGCAGCTCGGCGTAGGTGCGGCCGTCCTGCCACTCGCGGGCCAACCAGAGGGTGCCCTCCTCTTCGAGCAGACCACCACAGCGGGGCACCTGGGGATGCAGCACCCCCTGCAGCCGCGGCCACAGGGCCTTGAAGCGAGCCTGGAGCTCGGGCTGATCGGCTTCCAGCTGGCGCAACACCACCGGGGCCTCGCCGGCTAGCAGATCACTGGCCCGCCAGAGCCGGCCCTGGCTGCCATGGGCCAGCTCCGTCTCGAGCCGGTAGCGCTCGCCAATCACCCGATTCCTCATGCAGCGCGCTCAGGTTGCTGCAAACCCTTGCTGGCCAGCCAGTCGCCGTCATAAAGCCGTGACCGATAGCGATCGCCGCTGTCGCACAGCACCGTCACGATCGTGTGGCCGGGCCCCATGCGCCGGGCCGTCTCCACCGCCGCCGCCACGTTGATGCCCACCGAGCCGCCCAGGAACAGCCCCTCCTGCCAGAGCAGCCGGTAGATGGTGTCGAGGGCCTCCTGGTCGTGGATGCGCACGGCATCGTCCACCGGGGCCCCTTCGAGGTTGGCCGTGACGCGGCTGTTGCCGATGCCCTCGGTGATGGAGCTGCCCTCGCTGCTGAGCTCACCACTCGTGGCCCAGCCATAGAGGGAGCTGCCGTAGGGATCGGCCAGCACGCAGCGCACCTGTGGGTTCTGCTGCTTGAGATAGAGCGCCACGCCCGCGTAGGTGCCTCCGGTGCCGGTGGCCGCCACCCAGGCATCCACCTTGCCGGCGGTTTGCTGCCAGATCTCCGGGCCGGTGGACTGGGCGTGGGCGCGGCGATTGGCGAGGTTGTCAAACTGGTTGGCCCACACCGCCCCAGGTGTTTCCTCGGCGATGCGGCCGGACAGACGCACGTAGTTGTTGGGGTCGCGATAGGGCACCGCCGGCACCGTGCGCACCTCAGCCCCCAGGCTGCGCAGCAGGCCAATTTTCTCCGCGGACTGGGTGTCCGGGATCACAATCAGGGCCTTGTAGCCACGGGCATTGCAGAGGTGGGTGAGGCCGATGCCGGTGTTGCCGGCGGTGCCCTCCACCACGGTGCCGCCGGGCTGCAGCAGGCCCTGCTCCTCCGCCTCCAGCAGGATCCCGAGGGCCGCGCGATCCTTCACGGAGCCGCCGGGATTCATGAACTCGGCCTTGCCGAGAATCTCGCAGCCCGTGAGCTCACTGAGCCCATGGAGCCGGATCAGGGGCGTGTTGCCGACGGCGCCAACGAATCCTGAGGTGATGCCACCCATCGCCACGTCCGTTGCCATCGCACTGGTGGAGGGATCGTAGGGGCGACTGACGCCTGAGCTGGGGGCCTCTAGGGTCGCCACAGACACACCGCCCTGATGGCGTTTTCCCCCACCGCCTCCGCCCTGTTGCAGCGGTTGAGGGATGTGCGGAGCCACAGCGAGGCCCTGATCGCCGGCCTGCAGCCGGAGGATCTCTGCCTGCAGGGCATGGCTGACGCCAGTCCGCCGAAATGGCACCTGGGCCACACCAGCTGGTTCTTCGAGGAATTCCTGCTCAAGGCACCGGAGCTGGCGCCCTTGATCCCTGGCTATGAGCCCGCCGATAGCCGCTGGGGCTATCTGTTCAACAGCTACTACGAGGCGGTGGGCGCCCGGCACCCCCGGCCCGAACGGGGCTTGCTCACCCGGCCGGCCATCACCGCGGTGCTGGCCTGGCGTGAGCGGGTCACGGCGGCGGCGGCAGAACTGATCGAGCAGCTGGAAGGCTGGGAATCCGCCGCGGCCCAGCGCTGGCTAGCGCTGGTGGAGCTGGGGCTGCAGCACGAGCAGCAGCACCAGGAGCTGCTGCTGATGGACCTGCTGGATGGCTTCAGCCGCAACCCCCTGGAACCGGTGGCCTTCGCCAGCGACGATCCCGGCCAACCGGAAGCGCGCTACGAGGCCGTGGCGACCGGCGAGAGCGACCAACCCGCCTGGCTGCAACTCGCGGGGGGGCTGGTGGAGATCGGCCATCCGGGGGCTGGCGGCGGGTTTCATTTCGATAACGAGGGGCCCCGCCATCGCGTGTGGCTGGAACCCTTTGCCATCGCCGCCCACCTGGTGAGCAATGGCGCCTTCGAGGCCTTCATCGCCGATGGCGGCTACCGCCGCCCGGAGCTGTGGATGAGCGAGGGCTGGGCGGTGGTGCGGCAGCGGGGCTGGCAGGCACCGCGCTACTGGCGCGGGGCGTGGGAGTTCAGCCTGGCGGGACGGCGCCCCCGCAACCCCGCAGCGCCCGTGCGGCACCTGAGCTGGTTTGAGGCCGATGCCTATGCCCGCTGGGCCGGGGCGCGGCTGCCGAGCGAGGCGGAATGGGAGCTGGCCGCCGCCGGTGGCACCCTGCCCCAGGCCCATGGAGCCCTGTGGCAGTGGACCGCCAGCCCCTACAGGCCCTATCCCGGCTTCACGCCAGCGGCGGGGGCGGTGGGGGAATACAACGGCAAATTCATGACCTCCCAATTCGTGCTGCGGGGCAGCTGCTTCCTCACCCCGCCAGGCCACGAGCGCCTCAGCTACCGGAACTTCTATCCACCGGCGAGTCGCTGGATGGCGGCTGGCCTGCGCCTGGCCCAGGGGGGCGCCCCCCAGTGACGGGACGCCTCACCACCCCAGAGCTGATCAACCTGCACCCGGCAGCGGCGGACATGCGGCGCCTGGTGCGCGAGGGCCTGAGCCGATCCCCCAAGCAGCTGCCGGCCTGGTTCCTCTACGACGCCGAGGGCTCGCGGCTGTTCGATCTGATCTGCCAGCAGCCGGAATACAGCCTCACCACCACCGAAACGGCCCTGCTGGAACGGGAGGGCCCGGCCATCGCCGCGGCCCTGGGGCCCGGCACCCTGGTGGAATTCGGGGCGGGCAGTGCCCGCAAGGTGAGTCCCCTGCTGGCGGCCATGCAAGCGGCCGCCCTGCAGCCGGCCTACGTGGCCCTGGACATCAGTGCCGAGCACCTGCAAGCCGCCTGCGGGCGGTTGCAGCAGCGTCACCCCCAGGTGCCGGTGCTGGGGGTGTGCTGCGACTACAGCCAGCTCGAGCAGCTGCCGGCCCACCCCCTGCTGAGCGGCACCGCCCACCTGGGCTTTTTCCCCGGCAGCTCCCTGGGCAATTTCCAGCCGCAGGAGGCCCAGGCCCTGCTGGCCCAGTTCCGGCGCCTGCTGGGGCCCGGCGGCAAACTACTGATCGGCATCGATCAGCCCAAGGCCGTGGAGCGGCTGGAGGCCGCCTACGACGACGCCGCTGGGGCGTCTGCCGCCTTTGCCTTCAACCTGCTGAACCGGCTGAATCGCGATCTGGAGGGAACCTTCGATGCCGACGCCTTCCGCTACCGGGCCCGCTGGATGGCGGACGCCAGCCACATCGAAATGGCTCTGGTGAGCCAGCGGGATCACACGGTGAGGGTGGCGGGTGTGCCCTGGAGCTTCGCCGCCGGCGAGCCGCTGCTCACCGAAACCAGCGCCAAGTACAGCCCCGCGGCCTTCCTGAACCTGGCGGCTGGAGCCGGCTGGCGGGCCCAGGCCCGCTGGAGCGACCCGACCGAGGATCTATCGCTGCACCTACTGGTGCAGGCAGACTCCCCCCAGGAGTTTTGATGCCATGTCCCGCGAAGACCAGCGCCGTGCCGTGCGCGAGATGCGCGAGGGCCTGATCAGCCAGCTGGAGGAGCTCTATGGGGCGGCCTTCGAACAGCTCGCCAGCCAGGAGCTGG
>CANHMF010000136.1 GCA_947461705.1 Synechococcaceae cyanobacterium | reverse complement strand
TCACGGTGAATGGGACCGCTGTGGCGAAGGGTGGCACAGTCACCCTGACGGGCGGGACCAGCTGCACCGTGCGATTCACCAGTGGGACATTCTCACTGCCGCAGCTTGAGCCGGGGCCGGTTGCCACACCGTTTGAGCGCAGAGCCTACGGGCAGGAGCTGGCGTTGTGCCACCGATATGCACGATGGATACCTTTTACGCTGCTCGGCTATACAGCAGCCGGGGGCACTGTGACCAATCAGATAATGTTTTCAACTGAGATGAGGGTTGCCCCCACCGCCGGCTCAAATGTTCAAGATCCAGAGCTGGGCACTGCAGCCTCAGCCAACGTGACAACTTCTGGAGTCAATAACATCACCAAAAATGGCTGCACAATTTATATGACACTCACTGCCACAGGTGGCGGCGAGGTTAAATTTTATCGTAATTTTCTGTCCGCTGAAATGTAATGTCTGCTCCTTCCGCCCCACGCCGCCCCATCCCAACACCAGGTGGTGGCTGGCAGATCCCTGATTTCCCGTTCTGCGCCCAGACCGACAACGGCCCAGAGGGGTGGCGCCAATGCCAGACCAGTTCAATCGCCATGGCGCTCAGGTATCTGGGCACCATGGGGATCCGTGATGATCTCGACTACCTGCGGATCGTCAACCGCTACGGCGACACCACCGCCCAGCAGTCCCATGTGCTGGCGTTGAAAGCGCTCGGCGTCGATGCCAGGTTCCGGCAGAAAATCACCACACAGGACGCCTTCGCGCAGATCAGGGCCGGCTTCCCTGTCGTTGCTGGTGTGCTCCACCATGGGCCAGCCGGCAAGCCCACGGGCGGCGGCCACTACATCGTGCTGTGGGGCTACACCGATCGCGCCTGGTGCGTGCATGACCCCTATGGCGAGATCGATCTGGTCAGGGGCGGCTGGACCAAGCAGGGTGGCGGCATCGGCCGTGACCGGCGCTACTCGTTCACCAACCTCAACCCCCGCTGGCAGGCCGATGGGCCCGGTACCGGTTGGGGCTGGGTGTTCTCGTGAGCTGGCTGGACCCCACCCTGGGTCTGGCCACCGAGGCATCCATGGAGATCGACCGCCGCCGGGCGGTGCGTCTCACGCTGCATGAGCTGCAGCAGGTGACTGATCGGCTGATCGTTCAGGCCTACAACCGACAGCATGTTCTGAGCCAGGCCCTGCGGCGCGTTGCCGCCCTGGAGGTGGAGCTGGTACTGACAAAGGCGCCGCCGCTGGCGGGCCCCTCCGATCGCCATCGGCAGATGGCTCGGGAGTTGCTGGCCAAAGACTGAGCTGCTCCCACAACCAGGCCGTACGCCGCCGCCTGGGTCGCCTGGGCCTGGTGGGCGGCGGCACCTCCGGCAGAGTGAACAGCTCCAGTTGAACGGCCATCCGGCGCAGGCGCCGCTCAACCGTCTGCAGGATTGTGTTCAGGGCGCGCGAGCTGATGCCGGCGGCTCGGGCCACGTCCCGCCGGCTGCGCTCCACCCCATCGAGGCCGTAGGCCTGTTCCGCTAGGTGCTGCTCGCGGCGCGGCAGCCGGCGGATCAGTTGCCGCAACTGCTGGGCCTGCTGGCGCCTGCTGTCGATGGCCTCCTGCTCCTCCCAGGTGGGGCCCGCTGTTGCAATCAGATCGCCCAGCTCCATGCCGCCGTCGTCGGCGATCACCCGATCAAGGCTGCCGATCGGTTGGCCATTGATCAGCAGCTGCTCCAGCACCCGCTCGGATACGCCCAGGGCCGCGGCCAGTTCATGGCGCAACGGCTCGCGGCCCAGCTCCATCAGCAGCCGGCGGCGGATGGCACCCAGGCGGCCCAGGTGCTGCGAGTGGATGGCAGGGATCGCAACGGTGCGGCCATGGCGGTCGGCCCAGTTGGTCACCGCCTGGCGGATCCACCAGTAGGCGTAGGTCGAGAACCGATAACCGCGCACCGGATCGAAGCGCTCCACGGCGGTGATGAGGCCCAGGTTGGCCGCCTGGATCAGATCATCCTGGCTGTGGTTCCTGGCCAGCCGGTGGCAGCGCTGGGAGACGTAGCTGACCGCGAGGCGCAGATTGCATTCGATGAATCTGCGCTTGGCGCGCTCACCCCGGCGGCGGATCGCTGGTGGGCAGCGATCACCGTCAGGGTGGGTCAACCATGCCTGGATGGCGGTGCCCAGCTCGATCTCCTGCGCTGGGCTGAGCAGGGGGTACCGACCGATCGTGTCCAACCACCAGCCCAAACCACCAGAGCTCATGTCATCGCAGCAGGCGCCACAGCAGCAGCAGCTGCAGGGACAGCAGGGCTGCGTTCAGCGCCATCAGCTGATGCTGCCGGCGAAGATCGGTGACCCGAGCGATCCTCCACTCCTTCTTGACGTGCCGCGTCAAAAGGGCACCTCTTCGTCGGCGAACTCATCGACGTAGCCGGTGGAGTCGGCCTGACCACCCAGCGGGATTGCATTGCGCTGGCGCTCGGCGTTTTCGTCGTCGCGGTAGGCGGCTTCAGCGGCATCAATCCAGCGAACCTCCTGCCCAGGAACCAGCGAAAGCGAGCCGTAAAAGCCCAGCGTGGTGTTGCGGGGAACGGCGTCTGCGTCTGCCTGCGTCCTGATCTCGGGCCCCTTTGGCGTGCCGTTCTGGTCATACTGCTGAGCCTTATCGGTGCTCATCACCAACACGTCGCCCACGTTGAACTTCCCGCCGCGGTGAGCCTTGCGTGCTTTGATCCAGTCACCAAAGCCCTTGGCCTTCAGGATCACGCGAACGCGATCACCAGCCGCTGGCACACCCGACTTGTCGCCAATCGCGGCAACCATGTCGCCAGAGATGGCAACGGCCTGGATCACCAACTCCTGCTTGAACTTGGGGCGGTTGTTGCGATCAACGCCGTTCGGGATTTTGACCATCTGTTGGGTGCCAGGATCCTTGCTCAGACGATCGCGTTGCTCCCAGCGGATAACGGCAAGCTTGCAGGATTCACCAATGCGCTGGTGCTTGATGATGGGGTGGCTGACATAATTGCCAGCATCGTTGATTTCAATAGCCATGGGTGTGATTCAGATGAGAGGACGGAGGCCCGCACCGAGGCGGACCAGGTGATGGACGGCGCCGGACCGGCTCAGGCGGTGCTGGCGCATGACGGACTGAACGGCTGCCAGGGAGTCATCCCGCAGCACGGTCATCACATGGGTGGACGGGGCGGCTGAGGCAACGGGGCGGCCGTAGGCCCTGGGCCTGGTGGGCTTGGGTTTCGTCATGGCTCAGCCCGCAACGTTGACGATTCGTGTGGGCCGAGAGAGCAGCTCCAGCGCCCTGGGTTGATCCACACGTGGCGGTTGATCCAGGATCTGCTGCAGTTCGTTGATGCAGCGCTCCAGAGTGTCGATGTTGCGGCTGCAGCGGAGCACATGGCCCAGGGCGCCAAGGGAGATGGCGTCACAGGAGACGGCATTGAGCTCCTCCTGCTCGACATCACTGGCCAGCTGGAGGGCATCAACGGCACGGCGCAAGGCCTGCCGGAACCGGGGATCATTTTTCACTGATACCCCCGGCGGCTTCAACGCTGAACCGATCAATGAACTCCAGGTGGCGAAGTTCGGTGATCAGGGGGATGATCGAGCGAGCATCACGATCCACCCGGAAGGCATCACGGAACGAGATCGTGAAAGCCTTGCGGGTGACCGGATCCATGGCTTTGCACATGGCCACGGCGGTGGCCTTTTGCTGCTCGTCCAGCAGTGGGCTGAGAGCCTCCGGCTGCTCGGCTACCTGCTCGGGCTCAGGCTCCACCTGGGGCACCACAGGCGCGGCCGCAACCTCAGGCTCAGCAGTCGGAGCCTCGGTGGCGAGGGCCAGTCCTAGCAGACCGGCCAGCAGTTCGGTCAGGCTGGTGCCCTCGGCCACGGCGTCCGCGCCACCGGAGTGACGCAGGCGCACCTCGATCAGGTTGGGGCATGACGGCCTGGCCAGCCAGGAGAATCCGTGGGCAGTGGCAGCGCGAGCCGCCTGCACAGGGTTGGTGCCGGGGTCTACCCCGGCTTGGAACTTGGCAAGCGCAGCGGAGAACGAGGCATCAGCCTCAAACGCCCGCAACGCCAGCTCTGACGACAGTTGCTGCATCGGCTAGGAGTTCTGAACTCCTAAACCTTACCCGCTCGGTAAGGCGATCGGCAACCCTCAGGACGGAATCAGATCGGAACTCCGACTAGCCCCCCCCCAGCGGCAACGAGCAGGCTGGCCTTCCACGCCGCCAGCCACTGGGCCGGCAGCCACTCCGATTCGGCCTCATCCCACAGGCCCGCCAGTTCCTCGGGGCTGTAGCTGTGGAGCCGGGCCAGCACATCCGCCCAGCGGTCCCGCTCCCTGGCTGGTGCAAACGTCCTGGCCTGATCCAGGCCGGCACGCCCAGCCCCAGAGTCCCGAGCCGCCTGGCGGGCCTGGTAGGCCCATTCGTCGCAGAGGTTCTCGGCATCGATCACGCTCAGCAGCGGTGCCGGATTGCGGGGCGGTGCTGCCAGCCAATCAGGTGGTGCCAGCAGGCCGGCCCGACAGGCGAAGAACTCGGCCGGGCCCCAGGGTTGCCCGTCCTGTGAGCAGATCGCCCTTGATCCCTTGAGCTGATCCATGAGCTTGCGGCTGGTGACCCCCCGCCAGTTCTGCGCGTGGATGTGACTGTTCACCGTGGCGAGCGCCATGTAAAGGCTCACCCTGGGATCCCTGGTCAGACCGCGCTCCAGTTCGCTCAGGCCACTGTGGGCGATCTCGTCGATGCCCGACTCTGCTGCCCAGTTGCTGCAGGTGTACTGGCTCCAGCCGTTGAACTCCCGCCAACGGCGGAGCATGGCGCCGAACTCCGTGGCGGCCAGGGCTTGCTGCTGCTTGGTCAAACCGTAAATGGTTCCCATGGGGGGTCGTCCTCAAGAGGGATACCCAGACGGTAATGGGGGTTGGAGGCCCTTAGCAACCCTGAGCCTGATCTGCCCCGCTTTGCATCGTTCTGCCGCATGATCACAGCGCTCTGCAGCTACCACGCTGCAGCCTGCCTTGTCGGTGCTGCACATTGCCGCACCGCAACCAGGCTCAGAAGCCCAGCTCTTGACGGCCTGGGGCGGTGGGACTCAGAGTGCTGAGCATGAACGCCAGAACAGCGCTACGCCGCATCGCTGCCCGAGCTGCCGCGCAGGATGATTTCAACCCGGTTGGGATCCCCGACGTATCGCACCTCCTGGACGAGCTCCAGCACGACAGCCCGCAGCTCCTCAGCCGTGGCCGCCTCCAGCACGCCAGGCCTGGCCAGCAGCTCCCGATAACCTGCCCAGTTCGCTGACACTGCCGGCGATGGTGCCAGCAGCTCAAGCCTGAGCGCTTCAATCGTTGGCGCCAACCCCTGCACCCCCTGAGCCGCTATGGCCTCCAGCTGCGCGATCTGCTCGCGCTTGGCCTGGTCGGCTGGGTCCGGTTCAGCGGCTGCCGGGGTTGCAGCAATCGTGGCCAGTTGATCGACGGCAGTCCGCAGCGCCTCGATCACCTGGGCCTGGACTTTCCACTCAGCCAGGCCGCGGCCCCAAAACGAGCAATGAAGGTGGGTGCATTTCAACCGGAGCTTTCCGTGCGCTACGCCGTAG
>CANHMF010000135.1 GCA_947461705.1 Synechococcaceae cyanobacterium | reverse complement strand
GGTTGCGCAGGCCATCGAGCTGGGCATCCACGCCGTCGTGAATCAGACCCCCCTCGCTGAGGCTCAGGGGGGGCGTTTCCAGCAGGGTGTGGCGCAGCAGGTTCGCCAGCTCGGCCAGCTCCGGCCAGGGGCGGGCCAGGCAGGCCAGCGGGGCACTCGCGGCTTTCGCCAGCAGCGCCGCCAGTTGCGGCAGGCGCTCGAGGCCATCGGCCAGGGCCACCAGATCCCGGGCGGAGGCGGTGCCGGCCCCCGCCCGCCCGGCCAGGCGCTCGAGATCGCCCATGGGGCGCAGCAGGCGGCGCAGGCCCAGCCGCAAGGAGCGTTGGCCCACCAGTTCCCCCACGCCGTCCTGCCGGGCGGTGATGGCGGCGATGTCCACCAGGGGGGCCTCGATCCAACGGCGCAGGCAGCGGCCGCCCATGGCGGTCATGGTGCGGTCGAGCGCCCAGAGCAGGGAGCCGTGCAGGCCGCCGCCCAGCTGGGTTTTGGTGAGCTCCAGGTTGCGGCGGGTGGCGGCATCGAGCACCAGCTGGTCGCCGGCGTGCCAGGTGGTGGGCAGTTCCAGGGGGATGGCGCTGCCGGGTTGGGTGTCGTCGAGGTAGCGCAGCAGGCCCCCGGCCGCCCGCAGGGCCAGGGGCGCCTCGGCCAGGCCCAGGCCATCGAGGCTGGCCAGGCGGAAGCGCTTGAGCAGGGTGGCGCGGGCCTCCGGGGGGGCAAAGGGGGTACGCGGCAGGGGCGTGAGCCGCAGCCCCTCCGGACACCAGGCCGGGCTGGCGGCGCTGCTCTCGGGCATGGGCCACAGCACCTCGGCGGCCTCCACCTGCAGCAGTTCCTGGTGGAGCAGATCGCTGCCCTCCCGTTCTGTGACGCGGAATTCGCCGGTGCTCACATCGGCCACCGCCAGGCCCCAGCGGCCGGCGCTGGGGCCCTCGCCCTCCAGCACCACGGCGCAGAGCCAGTTGTTGCGGCGGGCCGCGAGCATGCCCTCTTCCAGCACCGTGCCGGGGGTGAGCACGCGGGTGATGTCGCGCTTGAGCAGGGCGCCCTTGCTGGCGGGGCTGCGGGCGGCCGCCTCCTCCAGCTGGTCGCAGAGGGCCACGCTGAGGCCGCGCCGCACCAGCTCGCTGCAGTAGCGCTCGGCGGCGTGGTGGGGGATGCCGGCCATGGGCACCCGGCCCAGGGCTTTGCCGGCCTCCTTGCCGGTGAGGGTGAGCTCCAGCAGGCGCGAGAGCTGGATGGCGTCTTCGAAGAAGCACTCGAAGAAATCGCCCAGCCGGTAGAGCAGCACCCGCTCGGGGTGGGCCCGCTTCAGCTCCACGTAGTGGCGCAGCATCGGCGTGAGCTGCTCCGGCTCCACCAGGGCGTGGTGATGCCAGGGGGGGAGGTCGTCGTCGGCTGCCGTTGCGGCCGGATCGTTGCTGTCTGGAGCGGCGGGCTCCGTGGCGGGTTCAGTGCGGGGTTGGCGTTGCCGGGGGCGGGCGGCGGCATCGGCTGCGAGGTCTGCTGCCTCCAGCTCCTGCGGCGGTGGCGGCCCGGGTTCCGGCGCCGGCTCCAGGCCGAACAGGCTGCCCTGCAGGGCCTGCTCTGGCTGCTGCTCGTGGGGCGCGGCCACAGGCTGGGTTCCGGCGGGGTGTCTGATCGTAAGGGGGTGCTTTTTTCGGCCTTTCAGGCGTTCTGTACAGGCTGTACAGAACCCAGGAGGGGGCTCCAGCGCGTGCCCCGCCCGCCGCTGCCCCCGACCACAACTTGTGAAGGAACCCCCAGGGCGGTTCCGCCCACCCGGATCCCGCGTGTGAGAATCCCGAAACCGACCGGCCGGCGTAGACCCGCTCTCCTCGCCGCCGATCCCATCGCCACCGATCCATGACGATCCTCAACACCCTCACCGTTCTGGCCCTGGTGGTGCTGTCGTTCGCGCTGATCGTGGCCGTGCCCGTGCTCTACGCCAGCAACGAGGACAGCGGCCGCTCCAACCGCCTGATCCTGCTGGGTGGCCTGGCCTGGGTGGCCCTGGTGCTGGTGAACTGGGGCATGAGCTTCTTCGTGGTCTGAGCTGGCCCGCTGCGTAGGCTCACCAGAGCAGCAGGCCAGGCGCCGTGACCGTTTTTGAAGGGCAGTTTTCCGGCGCCGCCTCGCTACGGGTGGCCATCGTGGTGGCCCGCTTCAACGACCTGGTGACCGGCAAGTTGCTGAGCGGTTGCCTGGATTGCCTTGGCCGCCATGGCATCGACACCAGCGCCAGCAGCAGTCAGCTGGATGTGGCCTGGGTGCCCGGCAGTTTTGAGATTCCCCTGGTGGCCCAGCGCCTGGCCGCCAGCGGCCGCTACCAGGTGGTGATCACCCTGGGGGCCGTGATTCGCGGCGACACCCCCCACTTCGATGTGGTGGTGGCCGAGGTGAGCAAGGGTGTGGCCGCGGTGAGCCGCGCCACCGGCGTGCCGGTGATCTTCGGGGTGCTCACCACCGACACGATGCAGCAGGCCCTGGAGCGCTCCGGCATCAAGAGCAACCTGGGCTGGAGCTACGGCCTGCAGGCGATCGAGATGGGCAGCCTGATGGCGGCGCTGCCGGGCTGAAGTCATGAACCGCAAGGGCATCATCCTGGCCGGCGGCAGTGGTACGCGCCTGCATCCGATCACCCAGGCGGTGAGTAAGCAGTTGCTGCCGGTGTACGACAAACCGATGGTGTACTACCCGCTCAGCACGCTGATGCTGGCGGGGATCCGCGAGGTGTTGATCATCACCACCCCCCACGATCAGCAGGCCTTTGAGCGCCTGCTGGGGGATGGCAGCACCTGGGGTATGGAGATTCGCTATGCGGTGCAGCCCAGCCCCGATGGCCTGGCCCAGGCATTTCTGATCGGCGCCGAGTTTCTGGCGGGCGCGCCCGCGGCCCTGGTGCTGGGCGACAACCTGTTCCACGGCCACGATCTCGTGCCTCAGTTGCAGGCCAGCAACGGCAGCCGTGAGGGTGCCACCGTGTTTGCCTATCCGGTGCGGGATCCCGAGCGCTACGGCGTGGTGGAGTTTGCGCCGGATGGCCAGGTGTTGAGCATCGAGGAGAAGCCGGCGCGGCCCAAATCCCGCTACGCGGTGACGGGCCTCTACTTCTATGACGACAGCGTGGTGGAGCGGGCTCGTCAGGTGGTGCCCTCACCGCGGGGGGAACTGGAGATCACGGATCTCAACCGCCTCTACCTGCAGGAGGGGCTGCTGCAGGTGGAGCTGATGGGCCGCGGCATGGCCTGGCTGGATACGGGCACCTGTGATTCCCTGCATGAGGCGGGCAGCTACATCCGCACCCTGGAGCATCGCCAGGGCCTCAAGGTGGGCTGTCCGGAGGAGGTGGCCTGGCGCATGGGCTGGATCAGCGCGGCTCAGTTGGAAAGCCTGGCCACGCCACTGCGCAAGAGTGGCTATGGCGACTATCTGCTCCAGCTCCTGGAGCGTCCCGATGCAGGCTGAGCGGCTGACAACCACGGCGGGGGTGAGCCTCGAGGGCCCCTTGCTGTTCACCCCACGGGTGTTTGCCGACGAGCGGGGCTTTTTCCAGGAGAGCTGGAATCAACGGGTGTTTGGCGAGGCCCTGGCCGCCGATGGCCAGCCGGTGCCCCCGTTGGTGCAGGACAACCACTCCCGCTCGGTGTGTGGGGTGTTGCGGGGCCTGCACTACCAGCTGCCGCCCCATGCCCAGGGCAAGTTGGTGCGCTGCGTGGTGGGGGAGATCTTCGACGTGGCCGTGGATCTGCGCCGCAGTTCCGCCAGTTTTGGCCAGTGGGTGGGTGCCCACTTAACCGCCGAGAACCACCAGCAGCTGTGGGTGCCCGAGGGCTTTGCCCACGGCTTTCTCACCCTGAGTGAGCGGGCGGATGTGCTCTACAAGACCACCGACTTCTGGAACAAAACCTGCGAGCGCTCGATCCGCTGGGATGACCCCCAGCTGGCGATTGCTTGGCCGCGGCAGGCCCTGGCGGGTGTGCTGCCCCTGCTGTCGGACAAGGATGCAGTGGCACCCCTGCTGCACGAGCTGGGCGAGGGTGATCTGTTTGGTTGAACAGGGGAGGCCCGGTAGATGAAGGTGTTGCTCACTGGTGCGGCTGGTCAGCTGGGTGAAGCCCTGCAACGGAGCCGGCCAGGCTCTGTCGTGGAGCTTCGTGCCCTCACCCGGCAGGAGTTGGATCTGGCCGATCCTGAGGCCTGCCGCCGAGCCGTGGCCGAGTATCGGCCTGATTGGCTGATCAATGCCGGTGCCTACACCGCGGTGGACCGGGCTGAGGCCGAGCCGGAGCTGGCGCAGGCGGTGAACGCCGCTGCGCCTGCGGCCTTTGCTGAAGCCCTGCAGGCCAGTGGGGGCCGCCTGTTGCAGGTGAGCACCGATTTCGTGTTCAACGGTGCCCAGGGTTCCCCCTATCAGCCCCACCAGCCCGTGCAGCCCCTGGGGGTGTATGGCGCCACCAAGGCCGCCGGCGAGGCGGCGGCTGCGGCAGCCCTGGACCCCGAGCGCCTCTGCATCCTGCGAACCAGCTGGGTGTACGGGCCTGTGGGCAAGAACTTTCTGCTCACCATGCTGCGGTTGCACCGTGAACGGGAGCAGCTCCGGGTGGTGGCGGATCAGGTGGGTTGCCCCACGGCCACCCCTGGCCTGGCGGCGGCCTGCTGGGCCTCGATCGAGCAGGGCTTGTGCGGCCGGCACCACTGGAGTGATGCCGGTGCCGCCAGCTGGTATGACTTTGCTGTGGCCATCGGCGAGCTGGGGGTGACCGCAGGTTTGCTGCCCCGGGCGGCTGCGGTGGAGCCCATCCCCACGGCGGAGTACCCCACGCCAGCGCAACGCCCCAGCTATTCGCTGTTGGATTGCACGGCCACCCGGGCGGCGCTGCAGCTGCAGCCTGAGCACTGGCGCTGGGCCCTGCAGCGGGTGATGGCCAGCCTGAAGGGCGCTTAGGGTCGTGGGAGGTCGCCACTGGCCGCTTGTCCTGGCGTGATCCCCGCCGCACCTTGGTGCTCTGCGCCGGCCTCGATCTGATCGGGATGCTGGCGCTGCTGGCGCTGATCGCCTCCTTCAAGCCCTTGCCCCTGGCTCCCCAGCTCGGCTGGCTGGCCCTCACCGCTGTGGCCTACCTGGGCCTGGGGTGGCTGTTTGGCAGTTACACGGTGTTGCGCTGGCGGCGTCTGCCGATCCTGGCGGTGATTCAGCGGGTGTTGCTGGTGGCTGCAGGCACCCTGGTGGTGGTGGCTGTGGCGCGCCTGTTGCTCAATCCGCCGGAGCCGGTGTGGTTGGTGCATCGCAGCACCCAGCTGCTGTGGTTGCTGCTGCTGGGCGGGTGGTCGTTGCTGCTGCGGGCCCTGCTGCGGCGCGGTGTGCTGTTGCCTTCACCGGCCCAGTGCCTGCTGGTGGGGGCGGCGGCCGAGGCCGAGCCGGTGCTGGCGGCCTGGAATCACATACCCACCCGTCAGCGGTTGCGCTGGATGCCGTTGGAGCAGGCCATCGAGCAGCCGCCACCGCTGGTGGTGGCGGTGATGCCCTCCCTGCGAGGCGATCCGCTGCAGCGGCAGCTGCTGAAGCAGCTGGAGGGCCGGGATCCGCGGGAGTGCAGCCTCACCACGCCGC
The DNA here is from genome assembly GCA_947461705.1 of Synechococcaceae cyanobacterium. Lineage (GTDB taxonomy): Bacteria > Cyanobacteriota > Cyanobacteriia > PCC-6307 > Cyanobiaceae > Vulcanococcus. The sequence goes on along the minus strand of CANHMF010000135.1, from coordinate 34 downwards.
TCACCCTGTTGGAGCGCCAGCTGGAGCGCTTGCC
>CANHMF010000134.1 GCA_947461705.1 Synechococcaceae cyanobacterium | reverse complement strand
GCTGGATCGCCGCCACCTTTGATCAGTTGGTGGATAGCCCCGTGGAGCTGGGCCCCCACCGGGAACACCGTTTTGATCTGGGCGGCGTTGTGCATCGCTGGGTCACTTGGGGAGGCGCCCCTGGTGCCGGCGACTGGCTACTGCAGCAGTTCCCCAGTCTTCTGGACGAGGTGGCCCGGGTGTGCCGCGCCTGCTGCCGCCTGATGGGCGTGGAAGCTCCGCCCTGCAACGGCTATTTGTTTGTGCTGCATCTTGTGGATGAGGGCTATGGCGGCCTGGAGCACGACCACAGCACGGTTCTGGTGTATGGCCGGCGGGCCCTGGAGAAACCCAATGGCTATCGCAAGTTCCTGCAGCTGGTGGCGCACGAATATCTGCACCAGTGGAATGTGCGTCGGCTCAGGCCGTCTGAACTGTGCCCGATCGACTACCACCAGCCCCCCGTGGTTCCCAGCCTCTGGTTTGCCGAGGGCATCACCAGCTACGTGGATCAGCTGCTTCCCCTCAGCGCAGGGCTGTCCATGCCCGACCAGCTCCTGGAGGATCTCGGCGAGGATCTGAGCCGCTTCCTGCTCACCCCTGGCCGGAGCGTCCAGAGCCTCACCGCCAGTAGTGAGGAGGCCTGGGTGAAGCTCTACCGCGCCGATGCCTATGCGCCGGATAGCCAGGTGAGTTACTACCTCAAGGGCGCCGTGGTGGCCCTCTGCCTCGATCTGCATCTGCGGCGCCATGGCAGTGCCCTGGCGGCAGTGCTTCAGCGGCTGTGGCTGGAGCTGGGTCAATGGCACCGGGGGTACACCGAGCAGGATTTGATCGCCGCGTTCACCGCAGCGGCTCCCGATCTCGAGGGTCTGCTGCCGCTCTGGCTCCATCAGGTCGACGATCCGGATCTGCATGGCTACCTCCAGGAGGTGGGCCTGGAGCTTCAGCCGATCCTGGCCACCACGCCCTGGGCAGGCTTCACCTGCCGCAGTGAGCCCTCTGGCTTGACCACCCAGCGGGTGTGGCGGGGCGGTCCTGGCGAGATGGCTGGCCTGATGGTGGGCGATGAGGTGCTGGCCATTGACGGCCAACGGGTGAGGCAGAACGATCAGATCGGGCCCCTGCTACGCACGGATGTCGGCCAGGAGCTCTTGATCTGTCGCCGTTCGGAGCTGCGCAGCCTGCCCCTGCGGTGCGCTTCCCCGCGGGTGGAGCGGTACCAGTTGAGCCGCCATCCCCAGGCCAGCAACGAAGCGCTCGAACGGCAGCAGCGCTGGCTGAGGTTATGGGAGGCCCCTTGGTGAGAGAGCCCTTCGGCCTGCCTGCCTGGCAGCACCGCTGGCAGACCCATCGCCATGGCTGGCTACTGCTGGCGGGCGTGCTCGCAGGCACCTCCCTGCTGCTCTTGTGCGGCGTCGCCCTGCAACGGCAGTTGCGCCCCCCCGCGGCCCCACCACCAGGATCCCGTCAACTCCCGGCGCCTCCTGCCCAGGCGGCCTGGATCAGTCCGCTCCGTGCCCAGTGCTCCGTGAACGACAGCGCCCTCGTGCAGCGCCTCAACAACCTTCGCCAGGGTCTGCCGCAGCGGCTACAGCGCATTCGCATCGATCCCAGCAACTTCGGTGAACGCTTCCGTGAAGACGCCTTCGGCAATCGTCTGGATGTGATCCCCTCGATGGTGGTCCTTCACGAGACGGTGTATGGCCTGAACTCCGCCATCAACACCTTCATCACCCACCACCCCAATGACGATGACCAGGTCAGCTATCACGTGTTGATCGGCGAGAAGGGACAGATCGTGCAGGCGGTGGATCCCAGCAAGCGGGCCTTTGGTGCGGGGAATTCCGCCTTCAACGGTCGTTGGGTGGTCACCAACGCCAAGCTCTCGGGCTCAGTGAACAACTTTGCCCTGCATCTCAGTCTGGAAACCCCCCTCGATGGCGAGGACGATGGACCTGCCCACAGTGGTTATACCGCTGCCCAGTACGACGCCCTGGCCGTGGTGTTGGCTGACTGGATGGATCGTTTCAATATCCCGCCCGAGCACATCACCACCCATCGCCATGTGGATCTGGGGCTGGAACGGGCGGATCCCCGCAGCTTTGACTGGCAGAAACTCCAGAGTCGTCTGGCGGCACTGGGCTTCCTCTGCTGAACCTGACCTACCAACAGGTGGGTGCTGGTACTAGATCAGTGGTGACACGGCTTTCTTGCGCTGGCTATAGATCAAGCCATGCAACTCCGGGTCCTGCATGTAGCGCAAGATGCGCGTGGGGTAATCCAGTTTGCCATTGTGCAGGTAGGCGAGGGTGCCCACCGTTTTTGCACTGCGAAACTCGGTACTCACATTGTTGGTATGGCGTGCATCAAGCTCTAACAACGCCAGAAGACGGCAGAGTTTGCCCGCCAGCAGCGCCACATTGCGCTCGGGGTTGAGCAGCTCGCTGCGGGCTGCCTGAATCTCTGATTCGGAGGCATCTGGCCTTAGCAGCCCCTGTTTCACCATTTCGCTGAGTCCGATCTGGGCGGGTCCGTGGGTGCTGAACAAACCTGAATGGGCCGCGAGAGGCAAGTCCTCACCGGGCTTGGCATGCTGCATTTCATCGAACAGGATCGCCGCCAACACCATCGGGTTGAGGCCTGTACGCCGGCTTTCCCGGAGGATCACAGGCTGCAGCTCCTCCAGACGATTCACCGTGTGGCTGCGCAGAGGGGTGAGCTGATCCATCCCCTTGGTGAACAACTGGGCTAGGCGCGGCTGTGGGCCGTGCACGCCAAAACGCTGTTGCAGCTCCTTGAGCTCGGCTGCCGTGAACGACGACGGATTCGGGCCCTGTGCCTCGTTGATCAGGCCTGGGGTTTGGTGCCGGGAGATGGACCCCTGGTCAGCGCTGAACGGGATCGGCAGTTCGGCGCTGGATCCCATGAACACGGCTGTCGCCAACAGGCCGGCCGACAGCGCAGCTCGCCGGATCAAGCCCGGGGTGAACCGACGAGGCAACGATCGGATCCAGCGGGCCAGGGGGAATCACAAATGATTTCAGCAGATTTTATGGTCAAAAACCAAAAAGGCCGCAGCCGTGTTAGCCGGCTTGTGTGGCGGTCCACACAGTCCCGTTCCGGACCAAGCATTTTTGGCTCCAGGGCCGCGCAAGGGCTATCGCTGCGGGGCCTTCGCGAATAGCGTTCAGCAGCGCTGCCTCACCGCTGCCTCGTCCATGACCCAGCTTGCGAATCCCACCAGCGCCGGACCCCAGGACCTCTGGCAGCGATTTTGTGCCCTGCTCTGGCACGACGAGGCGTTGGGCTTCTGGCTGGATGTCAGTCGCATGGGCATCGACACCGCCCTGCTGGAGGAGCTGCGCCCCCGTTTTGCCAAGGCGTTCACCGCCATGGCCGCCCTGGAGGCCGGTGCGATTGCCAATGCCGATGAACAGCGGCAGGTGGGCCACTACTGGCTGCGTACGCCTCAGCTGGCGCCTGATCCTGCCGCTGCGGCCCACATCAGTGCCGAAGTGGATCGGATTGAACAGTTCGGCCTCGATGTGCTCAGTGGTGCGGTAGGTCCGGGTCCCGGCAGGGCGTTCACCGATGTGCTGTGGATTGGGATTGGTGGCTCGGGGCTGGGCCCGTTGCTGATGATCCGTGCCTTGCAGGATCCAGGCTCTGGTCTGCCTTTCCACTTTTTCGACAACGTTGATCCCGACGGCATGCGCCGCACCCTGGCCTCGCTGGGCCAGCGGCTGCAGACGACGCTTGTGGTGGTGGTGAGCAAATCCGGTGGGACCCCCGAGCCCCATATCGGCATGCTCCAGGCTCGCCGTGCCGTGGAAGCCCATGGCGGCAATTGGATGCGGCAGGCCGTGGCCATCACCATGGCGGGCAGCCGCCTCGATCAGGAGGCCGAATCCGGTGATTGGCTCGCCCGTTTCGACATGTTCGATTGGGTGGGGGGGCGCACCAGCGTCACCAGTGCCGTGGGCCTGTTGCCGGGCGTTCTGATCGGGAGCGATATCCGCGCCTTCCTGGCCGGAGCCGAAGCCATGGACGCCGTGACGCGCCAGCCGGATCTGGAGCGCAACCCCGCTGCTCTGCTCGCGGCTGCCTGGTACGCAGCCGGTGGCGGTAAGGGGCGGCGGGACATGGTGGTCCTGCCCTATCGCGACCGCCTGGAGGTGTTCAGCCGCTACCTCCAGCAGCTGGTGATGGAATCCCTGGGCAAGAAGCTCGACCGCGACGGCCAGGTGGTGCACCAGGGCCTGGCCGTCTATGGCAACAAAGGGTCCACCGATCAGCACGCTTACGTGCAACAGCTGCGCGATGGGATCGACAACTTTTTTGTGACCTTTGTTGAGGTGCTGGAGGATCCGGGTGACATTCCGCCCTTGGAGGGGGAGAACCCCGGAGACTTTCTCGATGGATTCCTGCAGGGCACCAGGGCGGCCCTCACCGAGGAGGGTCGGCAGAACCTCAGCATCACCATGCAGCGGCTGAATGAGCACAGTTTGGGGGCGCTGATCGCCCTGTTCGAACGGGCGGTGGGTCTCTACGGCGAACTGGTGAATGTGAATGCCTACCACCAGCCAGGTGTTGAGGCCGGTAAGAAGGCCGCCGCGGCTCTGCTGGATCTGCAGGTGCGCCTGGAGCAGTGCATGGCCGACAAGCGTGAGCACACCCTCGCCGAACTGCAGGAGCTGATGGGGCTCGAATCACCTGATCCGCTCTACTGGATCCTGCGGCACCTCTGCGCCAACCGTCGCCACATTGATGCCCGAGGCGATTGGGGCCGCCCCGACAGCCTCGTGTTCCTGCACGACTGACCGGCACAAGACGCGGATCAGCGGGGCGGCAGGCTGGCTGGAACCTGCTGGATGTAGGCACTCACAGCGATCGGGGTCTTGCGGTTGTAACCCTCCGCCAACCAGAGATCCCCGACCTGGGTGGGTACGTGAATCTGCCAGTGGTAGAGGCCGCGAAAGGCCTGGGGATCGTCCTTCAGCAGTTGGGCGTAGTGCAACACGGCCTTGCCGTAGTGCGGGCTGTTGTTGTAACCCCATAGCCCCTTGCGGATGTCCCGGAGCCCACCGCGCCGCACGAGATAACGCGCGGCAGCCTGAATCGCATCATGGGGATCGCGGATGCTGCCGCTGCCGATGCCCGACTCAGCCCAGGTGGTGGGAAGGAACTGCATGGGGCCCTGGGCATTGGCTACCGACAGGCCATCAATCCGCCCCAGGCCCGTTTCCACGAGGTTCACGGCAGCCAGTACCTGCCAGTCAATCCCCGTGGCCGCTGCCGCTTTGCGGTAGTAGCTCAACAGACGCTCGGCGGGTTCCGGCGGGATGATCCGCCAGGCCGGTAGGCGGGAGGCCTTGGGGCCACGGTGCATGGCCAAAAATTCACGGCGCGCCTCTAGGTGGTGGTCGAACACCTGCTGCCAGCGGGCCGGTAAGGCCCGGCGCACCTCTGCGCTCAACGTGGGCTGATGGCTGAGCTGCCGGTAGATCACCTGCTGCTGATGGGCCAGCTGGGGTAGGTCTGCCTCTGCTGTAGCCGAATTGCGGATGGCGGGCTCCAGCCAGGCCAGGCGCTGGGCAATGGCACGGCTGCCCCTGGGGACCTGTGGATAGAGATGCCCTGGGCCGGCCGGGTCAGACCCGCTGGAGGTCACCGCAAGTCGACCGCTCTGGGTCGCTGGTGAGGTGACCTGGCCCAGGCAGCCGCTGGTGCTGACCAGAACCACCGTTGCCGAAGTCAACACCAGCAG
>CANHMF010000133.1 GCA_947461705.1 Synechococcaceae cyanobacterium | reverse complement strand
TCGCGGTCTGAGCGGAACACCACCTGGACCCCAGGCAGCAAGCGCTCCAGGCTGGCCAGAAGCTGCTCAAGGACCACCTTGGTTTGCACGGCACCGCCGCCCATCCCCTCGCGGCTGGAGATCAGCACGCCCAGCTGCCCGCTGTGCTGCAGCTCCAGCAGGAGTTTCACCTGCAAGCCCGTTGGCGCCACATGCACCGTCAGCGAGGCGTTACGCCCATCAAGCCAGTCCGCAGCGCCTTGCCACTCCTGCGCCAGCTGGTCGATGCAGGCCCGCGCCGCTTGCGGGTCCCTGACGGGAGCAAGCAAGGCTTCAAAGCGGGCCATCGATCTGCCCAGGTCGATTGGGTGTCAAACAGAGTGTCCCAAGGTTTGACTGATCGATGCTCGACGGATTCGGATGAGAGCCAACAAGGCTATTTGGCCAAAAAATATGGCAGTCCTAGACCGTAAATAGACCGCCGGGGCGGGAGTTTGATGATGGCTCGGGGGAGACTTGAACTCCCGACCTTGGGGTTATGAATCCCACGCTCTAACCAGCTGAGCTACCGAGCCGCAACCTCAGGATTGTAGACGATGACTGGGCTGTGGCCGGTTGGTCCGCTGAGAGCGCTCAGGCTCGGGCAGGGAGAAACTGAAGCGGGTTCACGGCCCCACTGCCGGCAGGAATAATCTCAAAGTGCAGGTGTGGGCCGGTGCTGCGGCCGGTGCTGCCCATGTGGGAAATCATGCTGCCCTGGGGCACAAGCTCACCGGGTCGCACCAGGATCCGGCTGTTGTGGGCATAGCGGCTCAGGGAGCCGTCGTCGTGGCGGATCTCCACCAGGTAGCCGTAGCCGCCGTCATTCCAGCCCGCGGTCACCACCTGGCCAGCCTTGGCGGCATAGATGGGGGTCCCAACGTTGTTGGCCACATCAATGCCCTTGTGCATGCGACCCCAACGCCAGCCGTAGCCGGAGCTGAACACGCCGCTGGTGGGCCAGATCCAACCTGTGGCGCTGTTGGGCGCCTGGAAGCTGGGTGAGCCCTTGGCGTCACCGAAGCTGGGGGTGTCGGGCCAACTGAGGCCACCGCTGCCCGTGGGCTTGAGCCCGAGCACCATGCGGCTGCGACCGGGAGCCGACTGGGCAAGTTGGATCTGAGTGCCCACCACCAGGCGGGCGGCCTCAAGGCCAGGGTTGAGCTTGAGGAGCTCGGAGATGGTGAGGTTGTAGCGCTGGGCAATCTTCACCAGATTGTCCCCGAATTTCACCCGGGCGGCGTCTTCCACAGCGGGAGGGCCGGACACCGGGGGGGAACGACGCAACTCACTGGTGTCAATGGCAGCCAGCTGCTTGGCCCGCTTGCTCGATTGGCTCGGCAGCACCAACCAGTCGCCCTGGCGGAACTGGTGGTCCTCGTTCACCTCATTGAGCTTGGCCAGCCGTGTCTCATCGACGGCCAGCTGGCTTGCCAGTTGTTCGATGTCGGTCTCGGAGCGCACCTTCACCCAGAGGCGATCGCTGAAGGTGGGCAGAGAGGCCAGCAGGGGCTCAGAGGGGGAGGCCTCAGGGGAACCGTCGGCCCAATCGATGGAGGGCCTGGAATCGGCCAGGCCTGGAATGGTCACGCTGGCAACGCCGCCAAGGGCCGTCGCGCTCGCCAGCGTGGTCAATAAGAAGTGGTAAGGCTTCATGCAGGTTCACCCATCGGACAAAACCCGGTGGAGAAGCCAACATCCCCGGGTCGGCCAGAGAGTAACGGCTGGAACCTTCCAGGGCAAGTCGCCGTGGTCACTGTTTTGGTCGGTTCAGGGCAAAAAAATGGTGTGAGGGGAGTCGTGGCGGGGATTCTGGGCGATTTGCCGCCAGCGGGCTCAGCGGGGCTCCAGCTGCCTTAGGGCCTCAAACAGCACCACCCCAACCGCCACGGAGAGATTGAGGCTTCGCACCCCACCGCCGTGGCGCACGGACCCCGGCATCGGGATGGTGAGGCAGGCCTGTGCGTCCTCCAGCAGCTCCGCGGGCAAGCCATCGGTCTCACGGCCAAACAGGAGCCAATCGTCAGCCGCGTAGTGGATCTGGTGATAGCCCTGTTGGCCATGGCTGCTCAGGGCCAGCAGCCGTCCACCGCGCTCGAGGCGGTGCGCCTGAAAAGCGGCCCAGTCCTGGTGACGGTGCAATTGAACCCAGGGCCAGTAGTCCAGGCCCGCTCGCTTCACGGTGCGGTCCGAAATCTCGAATCCAAGCGGCTCGATCAGGTGCAGCTCGCAGTCCGTGGCGGCACAGGTGCGCGCCACATTGCCGGTGTTGGGGGGGATCTGGGGCTGAAACAGCACGATGCGGGGCATGGCGTCAGTGCAGCGGAACCGCTTGGCCCAGGGCATGGAGGTCCAGCGCTCGGCCCTGCACCACCAGCCAGGCGGCAGCACTCTGGGCCATCAGGCGCTGTTGCAGCCCGCCGAGCCGATCACGAAAGAGCCCTCCAATGGCCGTGGCCGGCACCACGCCCCACCCCACCTCCTCGCACACCAGCACCACGGGCAGGGGCAGCTGGGCCAAGGCGTGGAGCAAGCGCTGGCACTCCTGCTCCCAGGCCGGCTCTGAGAGGTCGAGGTGATGGGCCAACCAGGTGCCCAAGGCATCCACCAGCAACAGCGGCCGGGGCTGCGGGGGGGTTTCGTGCAGCTGGACCAGAGCAGAGCTGAGGTTGCCGCCCACCTCCAGGGTGGTCCAGTGGTCCGGACGGCGTTGGCGGTGCAGGGCAAGCCGCTGTTGCCAACTGGCATCATTCGGCCGCAGCGCACCTGTGGCCAGGTACACCACAGGCTGGCCACTGGTAGCCGCCAGGTGCTCCGCCCAGCGGCTCTTGCCGCTGCGGCTGGGCCCACTCACCAACACCAGACCAGCCGGGAGCGAGGGCTCAACCGCCACCGTTCATGTTGCGCAGGGTGGCCACCGAGGAGGGCGACACGCGGTTCAGATAGCGGAAGATCCAGTACTTGAAGATCGTGGCCAGCACCACCGGGAAGGTGGCAATGAACAGCATGATGAAGTTCTCCTGGTGGGGCAGGCCGAAGTGGTCTTCGATGCCCTCCAGCAGCACGGTCCAGCCTTCAGGGCTGTGGAAACCCACGAAGATGTCCGTGAACAGGATGATCGTGAAGGCCTTGGCGCTGTCACTCAAGCCATAGACCGCCTCATCCAGGAAACCGCGCAGCACCTGGATATCCCGGCGACCCACCAGGCACACCAGCAGGAAGCCCATCAAGCCGGCCAGGTCGGCCAGGATGTTTTTCACCGCCTCCATGCCCTCGCCATCGGCGTCCTGTTTGAGCTCTTTGGCCTTCTGGGCCAAGGCCTCGTGCATGACATCACGACTGGGTGGATCTTTCCCCTCCAGCAGCGCCTGGAATTCCACCTCCTGTTGGAACAGCCGCAACTTCTCAACGGCCTTTTCCTGGAGGTGGGGTTTCGGGTAGTTGAGGAAGGGCACCTCGGGAGCAACGCGATCCACCAGCGGTGAAATCAGCACGGTGCGGCTCACCTGCTGCACGATCAGCGGCACCAGAATCAGTAGCAGCAAGATCCGCAGCGACACCAGCGTGGAGTCGCGGCGGCGGCGGAAGCCGGCCACGAGGGAAGCCTCAGCTTCCGGGTCCAGCTGGCGGCGAACCCCGTCAAACACCCCCAGCAGGCTGCGCGGCAACATCTCCGGCGAACGGCTGATGCTGGGCAGACTGCGGCGGCGGCTGTAGCGGCTTGTCACCGTTTCCACCAGCTGGAGTTGGCGGAGTTCCTGGCTGTCGAGCTCGCTGCGGTGCGACTCGAGCGATTCAATCGCCTGGCGACAGATCTCCAGAGCCGCCCGAAAACGGCGCAGCATCTGGGCCTGGGCCTGGCGTGGAATGCTCAGCTCCAGCTCCGGGCGCACCGGGCGGTCGTTGTAGTACTCCAGTTCAAAGCTCTGAATCAACAGAGCTGCCTCGTAAGCCTTCTCGAGGTTCAGGCTCACATCACTCGTGCTGGCACGGTCGAAGGTGCCCATCCAGTCGGTCAACCCCATGGAGTGCTCAGCGGGAGAAGACCCACCAGGTGATCATCGGCACCAGTGTGCCAACCACCAGCAACACCACAACCCAGGTGAAGGCATTGCTGGAGGCTGTTTCCTCCTTGGTGGGGATGTTGGTCTCCAGGGGCAGGCGCTCGAGCAGTTGCGGGGGGCCGGGGTCTTCACCCCCCTGCAGCACCACCTCCAGGCGATCCATGGCATCCACGCTGGCCTGGCGGTAGCGGGCCCCTTCCCGCAGCGGCAGCCCCATGGTGCTGATGGCCGTGCTCGAGAGGAGTGTCTGGGGCAACTGCTCCAGCAGGTCTGCGGAGGCCACCACCGCGGCGCTGTTGTTCTGGGACTCGATCAGCAACAGCAACTGGGAGCGGTTGGGATCCGCGGGGCTCCAGCGCTCAATCAGCTGCTGGCCCAGGGCATCGAGGCTGACGCCGTAGTCCAGTCGCCGCAGGGTGACCAACCGGGCCTCAATGTGGTCGGCCGCGAAGGCCTGCAGCCGAGTTTCCAGATCCCCGCTGGCGGACCGACTGAGCAGGTCCGCCGTATCCAGCACCTGGGTCGCGGGGGGATCGGCGGGGAAGTCCTTGAGGCCCGTGGCCAGAGCCGCTGGGGGCAGCGCCAGGCCAAGCACCATCAGCAGAGCAACCAGCAGAGCGCGAAGCGAACGCAGCAGCACCAGAGTCCCAGGGAAAGCTGCTTCCCAGTTTGCCGCTAGCCGGCCAGGCTGTCGCGATTGAGCACGGCAATCACCTCGAGGATCTGCTCGGCCCGGCCCGGCTCCAGCTCCATCAACTGGCCCAGGTGCTGCAGGAAGGTGGATTCCAGGGGACTCACGTGCTGATCAGCCCGGGTGAGCTGGGCGGCCATGGCCAGGGCGGTTTCCCGTTGTGGCGGGGAGAGCACCGGGACGGCGGTCTGCATCAGGGCCCCACAGCCCTCGCCGCGCACGAGCTCGAGCACCTGATCGAGCAGGTCGCCCATGGCCTCCTCAGAGAGGTCGCGATAGGGCGTGCGGTTCTCCAGTTGTTGCCGCAGGCCCTGGGCCTCGCGGAGTTCCAGTTCACCGTCACAGGCCACGGCCGCCAGGGCAATGGCGGCAAAGGCCTGCATGGGTGTGAGCCCTGTGGCGACTGCGCTGCTCAAGGCGGGGGAGGCATCTCCCTGCATTTCAGCAAGCACAGGCCACAGGCGGGGCGATGGTGTGGCTGTGAGAACGTGACGGCATTGCCGACGTTCACCATGGGCCGCTCTGCACAGCTCTGCCTGACGGCCGGCGTGCTGGGCCTGGTGCTGTGCGTGGTCAACCAGTGGACGGCGCCTGCCTTGACGCCCGCGCTGGAACGGGCCGGGGTGCTGGCCAGTTTTCTGGCGGTGGGGCTGATGCTGGTGGCCATCCTCTGGACCAGGGCCATGCCCCTGGCCCCTGAGCGGGTGGACCTCATCGGAGAGCAGGGGCTGGTGCTCGATGGGACCCTGCCAGGTGATCTGCAGCAGGAACTGGCCTGGGGTTCCCAGATGCTGCTCACGGCCACCCCGGCGGCCAGTGTGCTGCTGCACTGGCGCGGCAGAACCCTGCTGCAACGGGGGGTCCTCGGCACGCAAGCGTTCACGCCCGCGGCGATCACAGCCCGGGCGCAGCAGAGCGGCAAGGCGGTGTCGCTCGTGAACCTGGTGCTCTATCCCGGCCGGGATGAGTTCGTGGGTCT
>CANHMF010000132.1 GCA_947461705.1 Synechococcaceae cyanobacterium | reverse complement strand
AGGCTGGCCCCCTCCAGCCCCAGGTCCGCCAGGCTTACGGGCAGGCCGAGGCTGCGGAAGAAGGGCAGCAGCTGGCGCCGGGCCTGGGCCGCCAGCTTGTTGCCGCCAAGCCCCTCTTCAAGGCGCAGTTGCACCAGGATGCCGAACCCCACCTTTTCACCGTGCAGCACCCCATGGGTGGCCTGCAGTTGGGTGAGGCCGTTGTGAACGGCGTGGGCGGCCACGGTGCGGCAGCGGGCGCCACCGATGCCGCCGATCAGGCCGGCCGTGAGGCCAGAGGCCTCGGCCACGCGGATCCAGGCCTCGCCGCCTGGCTCACCCATGGCCTGTTGGCCTTCCAGCAGCATTTGATCGCGCAGCACCCGCGCCTGCTGCACGGCCTGTTGCACCAGGCCATCGCTGCTGGTGCCGCTGCTCACCGAGGCCTCGTACCACTTGGCCATGGCATCGGCGATGCCACTGGCCAGGGTGCGGGCCGGGGCCTGCTGCACCAGTTGGTGGTCAAACACCAGCAGATCGGGGCAGCGGGCCAGGGCCACATCCCCCTGAAAGGCGCCTTCGGGCGAATAGAGGTTTGAGAGGGCTGTCCAGCCGGCGCAGGTGGCAGCGCTGGTGGGCACCGTGATGCAGGGCAGCCCCAGGCGATGGGCCAGCAACTTGCCCGCATCCAGCACCTTGCCGCCGCCGATGGCGATCACCCCATCGCAGCCGGTGGCCTTCGCCTCGGCCGCGATCGGTTGCAGGTCGTCTTCACAGCAGTCGAAGCGCAGCACAACCGGGTGGGGCTGCAGCCCCCAGGTCTGGAGATCGGCCACCAGGCTCGCCCGCAGCTCGGCTGTGGCCGCGCTGCGCCCCAGCACCAGCGGACGCCGGCAGAGACCGGCCATGGCCGTCTCCGCCTCGGCCCAGGCCCGGGAGCCCCGAAGAACCATTGCCGGCGCAATGGCATGGTGCTGGCTGGCGCTCGAGCTCATGGGCCACTGCGTGGAAGATCCACTTTAAAAGTGGTGCACAGCCGCAGTCGCGACCCCGTGAAAGTGCTGGTGGTGGAGGACGATGCCGAACTCCGCGAGGCTCTGCTGGATCTGTTGGGTCAGTGGGGCTATGCCCTGGCCGGTGCCGCCGATGGTTGGACGGCCCTGGAGCTCATGGCCCGGGAGGCGATTGATCTGGTGTTGTTGGATGTGTCCCTGCCGGGCTGTGATGGGCTCGAGGTGTGCCGTCAGCTGCGCCAGCGTCCCGGCGATCAACCCCTGATCCTGATGCTCACGGCCCGGGATGGCAGCGGCGACAAGGTGCAGGGCTTTGAGCTGGGGGCCGACGACTACGTGGTGAAGCCCTTTGATCCGCCGGTGCTGCGGGCCCGGCTCCAGGCGTTACTGCGTCGCCGCGATCGGCCCCTGAGCCGGGCGCTGTGCTGGGGCCCTTTGCGGCTGGAGCCCGGCCAGACCTGGCTGGAGCTCGCCGGCCAGCCCCTGGAACTCACCCGCAAGGAGGCCCTGTTGCTGGAAACCCTGCTGCGGGCCCAGGGTCGCAGTTGCAGCAAGGGCCTGCTGCTGGATGCCAGCTCCGATGGGCGCCGCGAGGTGGGCGAAGACACCGTCAAGGCCCATGTACGCAACCTGCGCAGCAAGCTGATGGCAGCCGGTGCCACCCCGGATCTGATCGAAACCGTCTACGGCCTCGGCTATCGCCTCAATCCCAGTGCCCTCTCCTGATCCGCTGCGGCTGCGTCGCTTGCTCGGGGTGCAGGGGCTGGGGTTTGCCCTGCTGCTGCTCACGGCCTTTGCCGCGGCGGTGTACTGGGGCATCGCCGGGGAACGCCAGGAGAGCCTGCGGGCCGAGACCCGTCAGCTGGCGGCCACCGCCGCTTCCCAGCTGCCCTTGATCAGCCATGAGTTCAGTGAGGATGGCAACGCCCGCAAGTTCCGCAACGACCGGGAGGTGGTGGAGCTCCCGCAGGGGCGCGTCCAGCGGGTGCAGTGGTTCGACCCCCGTGGGCGGCTGTTGGTGGAAGAGGGTGCCCTGAGGCTGCCGCCAGCGGGCCTGGGCCGCCAGGCCCGCTGGCAGCGCTGGGCCGGTGGCATCGGCCTGTGGCAGCCGGTGTTCACCCGGCCCCGGCAAGGGGATGGCGCACGGCCGCAATTGGCGGGCTTTGTGCAGGTGGGGCTCTCCACTCAGCCTGCCGAGCAGGAGTTGGCCCGGCTGCGGCGGGGCCTGCTGCTGGGGGGCATCGCTGCCGTGATCGTGGCACTGGTGGTGGGCCGCCGCATGCTGCGGGCGGCCTTTCTGCCCCTGCAGAAGCAGGTGCAGGCCCTGGAGCGCTTCACGGCCGATGCGTCCCATGAACTGCGCCACCCCCTCACCCTGTTGCGCACCTGGGTGGCCGCTGATCCCGGGGGGGCATCGCCGCTGTTGCAACGCATCGACGCCCAAGCCGCCCAGATGGCCCGGTTGCTGAACGACCTGCTGTTTCTGGCCCGCCAGGATCAGGGCGTTTCGGAGGGCCCCCTGCCGCTGGGTGGCTGGCGCCGCTTTGATCTGCTTGATCTGCTCGACGACCTGATGGCCGCCTGCACCCCGGGGGCGGACGCCGCTGCTGTGCAGCTGGCCCTCGATCTACCGGCCGGGCTGGCGACGGTGCCGCTCCGGGGCCAGCCCGAGCACCTGCAGCGGCTGTTCACCAATCTGCTGCTGAATGCCATCCGCTTTTCACTCCCAGGTGGGTCTGTACGGGTGCAGGTGGCGCTCCACGCCGGCCGCGCGGGCGTGGAGGTGGTGGACCAGGGGCCGGGCATTCCCCCGCAGCATCGCGCGATGGTGTTCGAGCGCTTCTGGCGCACGAGCCCAGACGCAGCGGGCCAGAGTGCCGGCCACAGCGGTCTGGGCCTGCCCATCGCCCGTGCCATTGCCCGCCGCCACGGCGGAGAGGTGCGGCTGGTCGCGGCGGAGTCTGGCCATTGTGTGCTGGCCGTTGATCTGCCCTTGGCGTAGTGGTTTTCACGACTTCTTCACCACCCCTGAGCTAGGGATGAGGCATGCCTGCACCATTCACCGGCGATCCCGGCCTGGCCGCCTTCGGCTCCAGCCTCACGGCCATCACCCTGGCGGAGCTGGGGGATAAGACCTTTTTCATGGCGCTGATCCTGGCGGTGCGCCACCGGGCCCGCTGGGTGTTCATCGGCGCCTTTGCGGCCCTCACCGCCGTTACGGTGCTCTCCCTGGGGCTGGGATATGGCCTGCGGGAGTTGCTGCCCCAGGCCGTGGTGCCGTGGCTGGCGGCGGTGCTGTTTCTGGGTTTTGGCCTGAAGCTGTTGCTGGATGCCCAGGGCATGGCGGCCGATGCGGCTGGGGAGGAGGCGGAAGAAGCGGAGGAGGCCATCAATGCCGCCGAAACCCGCAAGCCACTGACCACACCCTGGGCGGTGATCTGGGAAGCCTTCGCCCTGGTGTTTGTGGCGGAGCTCGGCGACCGCACGCAATTCACCACGATTTTCATGGCCACCGCTCCCGCCAAGGTGTTCAGTTTTGGTGGGCTGCTGGCCGGCACGTTGCTGGGGCATGCGCTGGTCACCTGGCTGGCCGTGGGTGCTGGCAAGTGGATGGGCCAACGGGTCAATGAGCAACTGCTGTATCGCCTCAGTGGCGGCCTGTTTCTGGTGTTCGGCCTGGCGGCCCTCAAGCAGGCCCTGGGCTGATGGCACGTGCGTATCAGCCGTCGTTGCTGCGCCTCCTGCATGGCGCCATGGCCGCCGCGGTGGTGCTCTGCTGGCTCTCGGGTGTAGCGCTCTACAGCCAATTCGATGGGCGCTGGGGGCGTCTACCCCTCCGGATCCCCGAGGTGATCGATCTCCACGGCAGCTTGGGGGTGGCCTTGGTGTTGATCAGTTGCCTGTTCGTGCCCTACGTGCTCACTCTGGGGCGCTGGCGGTTGGCGCAGTTCTCCAATGCCGTGGCCCTCGGCGCCCTGCTCTTGGCTGTGGGCAGTGGCCTGTTGATGAATGAGGAGTGGCCCCGGCGCGGTGAGCTGCACCACTGGGCCTACAACTTGCATCTCACCGCCTGGCTGGTGCTCACCCTGGCGGTGCTGCTGCACCTGCTGGGTTTGTGGCGCCGGGGTGGCTGGGCCTTGCTGGGGTCGATGCTGAGTCTGGGACTGCGGGCTGGCGATGCGCCGGCTCAATGGCCGGATCAGCTGCGCCGATTCTTCGGCTTTCCGTAGTCACCAGATCGGCCGGGCTTCGGCAGATTGATCAACAGGACGGCACGTGGTGACGATGGAGCGGAGGGGACTTCGGGCACGACTGGCTGAGGCCCTGATCCGCTGGGGCGCTGCCTTGCAGAGGGATCGTGCACCGGAATCCCTGCCGGCCCTGCCCCCTGCTCCCGTGGCGACGGAGTCAGCCGGAGCCGATCGTCGCCAGCAGGCCCAATCGGCCAAGTTGCCCGGGGTGCGGGCGCCATTGTCCATCGAGAAAGCAGTGCTGAACAGGGATCTGGCTGTTCTGAAGCGCGAGGCCAGCGATGCCCTCGCGGCTCTGGGCGCGGCTCATGCCGTGGTCACCTCCGCCCGTCTGGCCCAGATCCAGACCCTGCGATCGGAGGTGGATCTGGGGGAGGCGCCTGAGGACGATCTGGTGGATCTCGCCGGTGACTACCAGGCCTGGCAGAACGACCAGGTGCGCCTGTTCGATGCCCTGGCCCTGGTGCTGGGTATGCCCGTTCCGGAGGGACGGGCCTTTGATCAGATTGAGGAGAGCATGGGGGAGGCCGCCCGGGCCCACCTCAGTGCCCTGGCCGCTGAGTACCAGCGTCGTCTGCTCACCGAGCAATTTGAGGGCGGCGAGAAGGAGGCCTGAGACCACACCCATCGGGGCGGCCCATCGCCGAAGATGAACCATCTGCTGGAGCCCATGGCCCGATTTCTGCTGGTGCTCAAGCCCCGCATGCCTGTGGCGGTGCCCCAGTTGATCGATGGGCTGGCACCGGTGCTGCAGGAACTGCAGGCCGAGATTGACCACCGCACGCCAGCCCACCTCAGTGCCCTGTTGCGGGGCGGTCAGGAGCACCTGCGCATGCAGCTGTTCGCCGATGTCCAGTCCAAGGCGGAGGGGCCGGTGTTGGAGCTGGTGCTGATGAGCCGCGAAGCGATGGGCCAGGGAGCACCCCAGACCCATGCTGTGTTTGTGCAGCTGGTGGATCTGGCCTCGCGTCAGCTGGATGGCCTGGAGCTGCGCTTCCGCTCCGACCGCGACGGTGCGCTGCCTGGCTGAAAGGGGCCGTGGCCGCGGGTGACTGCAGGACGGACCCTAAGGTGACCTCAGTACATCTACTCAGGGTCTCAGGAGCGCCGCGATGACCATCCGCATTGGCATTAACGGATTTGGCCGCATTGGCCGTCTGGCCTTTCGCCGTGCCATGGCCCTGGGGGATGTGCAGGTCGTGGGCATCAACGACCTGATCGATGTGGAGTACCTGGCCTACATGCTCCGTTACGACTCCACCCATGGTCGCTTCCAGGGGGAGGTGCGCGTGGAGAACGGCCAGCTGGTGGTGAACGGTCAGACAATTCGCATCACTGCCGAGCGCGACCCGAACACCCTCAACTGGGGCGCCGTGGGTGCCGACTACGTGCTCGAGAGCACCGGCTTCTTCCTCACCGATGAGGCCGCCCGCGCCCACATCAACGCCGGCGCCAAGCGCGTGGTGATGAGCGCTCCCTCCAAGGACGACACACCGATCTTCGTGATGGGGGTGAACCACAGCAGCTACGCCGGTCAGGACATCGTGTCCAACGCCAGCTGCACCACCAATTGCCTGGCGCCGATGGCCAAGGTGATTCACGACAATTTCGGCATTGTGAACGGGTT
>CANHMF010000131.1 GCA_947461705.1 Synechococcaceae cyanobacterium | reverse complement strand
TCACCAACTCGCTCACGGAGCTGGCCTTCTTCAGGACAGCCAGCAAGGCCGGAATGCTCACCTCCATCTCGTCGGTGGGATAGGCCTTGAGGAAGCCGATGGCGGAGAGGCGGCCATCGCCCTGCGCCAACCCGTTGATCACGGCGGCTCGGAGGGCTGGAACTCCCACGGAACTGGCTTTGAGCGGATACACGATCCGGCCCACCCGGGCCAGGATCGCCTCCCCGATGCGGGTGCTCAGCAAGCGGCTGGTGAGCACGATCGGCAGGCTCAGCTCCATCTTCAGCAGCTTCGCCATCTCCTGGGGCTGCTGCTTGGCGATGGCCAGCACATCGGACAGCAGGCCGCGGGCCTGACCGGTTTGAGCCAGATACTCCATGTCGGCCACGGAGATGGAGCGCCGGAAGGCGCCGCTCACGAACACCAGGTTCTCCGCGGCCAGGGCTGCCGGGCTGCCACCGCCAAGCGCCAGGCTGAGGCCCAGCAGGGCTGCAGCCAGACGCTGGCGTTTGGGCGTGGCCATGGGTGATCGGGGGCGTTGCATTCCCTGAACAGTAGGCCGATTCAGCGAACGGCCGGACCCACCAGCACATCGCGCACCAGCCGCACCATGCTCCGCTCGGCCAGGCCGCGGGCCAGCTCGAGGCCCATCTGGCGCAGCTCGCTTTCCTGCAGCAGCCGTGGCAGCCGCTTGAGCAGCAGCTGCGGTTCAAAGCCTGGCAGCTGCTGCAGGATCCCCACCAGCCGTTGGATCGGCTCCAGGGAGAGCAGTTCCAGATCGCTGCTGCTGATGGGGCCGCGGTCCCGCAGGCCCGGCGGCTGCAGCGGCCGGGGTAGCCGCTGGCTCAGGCGCAGGGCGGTTTGCCAGCCCAGGGCATCCATCTGGTTCACCGCAGCCTCCACCAGCTGGCTGCGCAGCAGGCCGGCCTTGGGAGAGAAGAGGAAATCCAGCACCTGATCCAGCAGGCCATCGAGATCCAGCTGGGCGCCACTGGCGGCACTGCTGATCAGGTTGTCGAGCCGCTGCCAGCGGAAGATCTCGCCATCGAACAGCATTTCCTTGAGGCTGTTGCGCAGCTGGGGATCGGGGTCTTCCATCAGCCGGCGGGCGAAGTAGGGGTAGGCGGCGCCGAGGATCTTGAAGTCCGGGTCCACGCTGAGGGCGATGCCCTCCAGCGTGACCAGGGAGCGAATGATCAGGGCGTAGTAGGGGGGCACCTGGAAGGGGAAGCGATACATCACCCCCGAGAGGTCGTCGGTGACGGCCTTGAAATCCATGCGGCTGACGCCCATCTCCATGGCCTGGCCGAACACCCCTTCAAAGGCCGGCACGATCGGCTCGAGGTTCACGTCTTCCGCCAGGAAGCCGAGGCTCACGAAGTCCTTGCTGAGCTTGGCGAAATTGCGGTTCACCAGGTGCACCACCGCCTGGATCAGGCCGGTGCGGCTCTCGCGGCTCACCTCGCTCATCATGCCGAAATCCAGGTAGGCCAGGCGGCCATCTGGCAGGGCCAGCAGGTTGCCGGGGTGGGGATCGGCGTGGAAGAAGCCGTGCTCCAGCAGCTGTTGCAACGAGCAGTTCACCCCCACCGTCACCATGTCGTCGGGGTCGATGCCCAGCTGGCGCACCGCCTCGAGGTTGGTGAGCTTCACCCCATCGATCCACTCCATGGTGAGCACCCGCCGGGCCGTGGCATGGCGGTAGATGCGGGGAACGGCGATGCGGGGGTTGTGGGCGTGCAGGGCTGCAAAGGCCTCGGCATTGGAGGCCTCGTTGCAGTAATCCATCTCCTCGAACACCCGTTTGCCCAGCTCATCGATCAGGGCCACCAGGTCGGAGCGGATCAACCCCACGTTCCGGTTGAGCCAGGCGGCGATGTTGCGCACGATGTAGAGATCGAGCGTGATCTGCTCCCGCAGGCCGGGGCGCTGCACCTTCACCGCCACCTTGTCGCCGTTGAGCAGCACACCCCGGTGCACCTGGCCGAGGGAGGCGGCGGAGATCGGCTCCCGTTCCAGCTCCGCATAGATGGTGTGGATCGGGGCGCCGAGGTCTTCCTCGATGCAGGCCATGGCCAGGGTGGAGTCGAAGCCGGGCAGTTGGTCCTGCAGGCCCGCCAGTTCATCCAGGAGCAGCGGCGGCACGATGTCCGGCCGGGTGGAGAGGGCCTGGCCGGCCTTGATGAAGGCGGGGCCCAGGGAGGCCACCAGATCCGCGGCTTCCTTGGCACGGGCCTTGGCGTGGTCGCTGTTCTTGAGTTCGCCGGTGAGCCAGTCGAATCCCACCCCCAGCAGATAGAGGCCGATGGGCACCAGGGTTTGCCAGAGGCGCCGGATCAGCCGTTGGGGATGGCCCGCGTAGATGCGGGTGATGGCGGCCGGGTCGTAGCTGAGCAGGCCGGAGGCCTCGATGAAATCACTCAGGTCGGCATTGGATGGAGGGGGAGCGGCGGCTGTCTCACCAGCGTCCTGAAGATCTGTACGGCCTGTACAGATCTCTGCAGAGCCCTCCATTCCATGGCCCTCCAGCTCGGCCACCACGGTTGCTGATTCAGGATGCGCGCTGGCCATGGCGCAGGGGCCGCAGCCCATTCACAGATTGGTCCCCTTCTAAACGAAAGAGACTGCCGCTACGGTCGGCCCGGTCACCCATCCGGTTACCGGATGCGCCTGTGCTCACCGGTCTGCGCCTTCACAACATTGCCCTGATCGAGCAGCTGCAGCTCGATTTCAGCGGTGGCTTCACGGTGCTCACCGGGGAAACCGGCGCCGGCAAGTCGATCCTGCTGGATGCCCTGGATGCCCTGCTCGGCGGCACGGCTGGGGGCTCTGCCAGCCGCTTGCTGCGCCAGGGCCACGATCGCGGCCTGATCGAAGCCAGTTTCTCGCTCACTCCGCCGCTGCAGGCCTGGCTGGAGCAGCAGCAGATCGCGGCCGAGGAGGCCGAGATCCTGCTCAGCCGTGAATGGCGCCTCAGCGACGGCCGCCTCAACAGTCGCCACCGGCTCAATGGGGTGGCGGTGAACCGCGCCCAGATCCAGGAGCTGCGGCCCCTGCTGCTGGATCTCACCGTGCAGGGGCAAACCCAACAGCTCGCCCGGTCCGGGCAGCAGCGCCACTGGCTTGATCGCTTTGGCGGTGCCGCCCTCCAGCCGGCTCTGGAGCCCGTGGCCGAGGCCTACCGGGCCTGGAAGCGGGCGGCGGCGGCCCTGGAGCTGGCCCGTAGCTCCTGGCTGCAGCTGCAGCAGGAGCGCGAGCGCCAGGAGCAGCTGCTCGAGGATCTGGAGGCTGCCCGCCTCGACGACCCTGGCGAGCGCCAGCGGCTCGAGCAGGAGGAGAACCGCCTGGCCCATGGCGTGCGGCTGCAGGAGGGCGTGATGACCCTGCTCGGCCGGCTGGTGGAGGGGGCGGAGCAGGCGCCTTCAGCCCTGGATCACCTGGCGGCCTGCGAGCAGGAACTGAGCCAGATGGAGGCCCTTGATGCCGGCGTTGCGGCCTTGCGCAGCCGCTGCAGTGATGGCCTGGCGGCTCTGCAGGATCTGGCCCGTGATCTCGAGCGCTATGGCGCTGGCCTCGAGAGTGATCCCGAGAGCCTGGGGGCCCTGCAGGAGCGCATCGCCCAGCTCAAGGCGCTGGAGCGCCGCCATGGCCGCGACCTCGCCGCGTTGATCGAGCTGCGGGATCAGCTGCGGCTGCAGTTGGCCCCCGGAGGGGCCGAGGCGAGCCTGGAGGCCCTGCAGGCCGCTGAGGCTGCCGCCCGCCAGCGCCGCGACCGCGCCAATGGCGCCCTCAGCAGGGCCCGCCAGCAGGCCGCGGCGGCCCTGGAGCAGCAACTGATGGAGGCCTTGCGGCCCATGGGTCTGGCCAATGTGCGCTTTGCCGTGGCCCTGGAGCCCGCACCCCCCGGCGAGGAGGGGGCCGATGCGGTGCAGTTTCTGTTCTCCGCCAACCCCGGCCAGCCCCTGGCCCCCCTGGCCGAGGTGGCCTCCGGCGGCGAGATGAGCCGTTTCCTGCTGGCGCTGAAAACCTGCCTGGCCGCGGCGGATCCCCACGTGACCCTGCTGTTCGATGAGATTGATACGGGCGTGAGCGGACGGGTGAGCGGTGCCATGGCCGCCTTGCTGCAGCGGCTGGCCCAGCAGCGCCAGGTGTTCTGCGTGACCCACCAGCCCCTGGTGGCCGCAGCGGCCGACCACCACTTCCGGGTGTCCAAGCAGGTGCTCGAGGGCATCACCCACACCCAGGTGTCCCAACTGCAGGACACTCAGGCCCGCGAGGCGGAACTGGCGGAGCTGGCCGGAGGAGATTCCGGTGAAACCCGCAGCTATGCCGCCAGCCTGCTGGGCAAACGGGTGGCCTGATGGTAAGGCGGTAAGGAGTCCTGCTGATTAGAATCGGTTACTTATCGGGAGCACGGCAGTGGCGGTGGAGCTCGCAACCCTCACGGCGAAGGGGCAAGTGACCATCCCCAAGCTGGTTCGGGACGCGCTTGGGCTGCGCCAGGGTGATCAGCTCAGCTGGGAACTGGAGGATGGCGCCGTCCGGGTTCGGCCTGTGGCACCCCTCGATCTCGCCTATCTCCAGGCGATCGAAGCCGGTTTGCAGGAATGGGCTAGTGAGGAGGACGACGCGGTTTTCGCTGAGCTGTGACGCTCTACCCCACCTACGGGTTGGTGCGGGTGCCCTTCCCGTTTACGGATCGCCAGGCCCAGAAGCGCCGCCCGGCTCTCGTGCTCTCGCTGCCGGATTTTCAGCATCGCTCAGGTCATCTGTTGCTCGCGATGGTCACCTCGGCCCGGCATTCCAGTTGGCCGCTCGACTGGTTGATTCAGGAGCGCGAGGGGACAGGACTGCCCCAGCCTTGTCTGGTGCGTTTCAAGCTGTTCAGCCTCGATGAGCGCTTGGTTTTGGGAGGGCTGGGTGAGCTGGCGCCGCTGGATCGTGAGGGCGTGGCCCAACAGCTCAGACGGCTCATGCCGGCCCTGAACGGCTGAAGAGTCCCCGTAGACTCCGCTGTTCACGATCCGGCTGCATGCCCCGCGCCAAGAGCACCGCTGCAGCCAGGGATCTCCCCCAGACCGTGAACGAAAAAGCCGCCCAGCAGCAGGGCAGCCGCCTGCTCAGCGGAGGCTCCCTGGAGGACGTGATCCGGGTGCGAGGGGCCCGGCAGCACAACCTCAAGAACGTCGACCTCACCATCCCCCGCAACCGCCTGGTGGTGTTCACCGGGGTGAGCGGCAGCGGCAAGAGCTCCCTGGCCTTCGACACGATCTTTGCCGAGGGCCAGCGCCGCTACGTGGAGAGCTTGTCGGCCTATGCCCGCCAGTTCCTGGGGCAGGTGGACAAGCCCGATGTGGATGCGATCGAGGGGCTCTCGCCGGCGATCTCGATTGATCAGAAGTCCACCAGCCACAACCCCCGCTCCACCGTGGGCACGGTGACGGAGATTCAGGACTATCTGCGTCTGCTCTACGGCCGCGCCGGGGAGCCCCATTGCCCCCAGTGCGACCGCTCGATCCGGCCCCAGACCATCGATGAGATGGTGGATCAGATCCTGGCCCTGCCGGACAACACCCGCTACCAGCTGTTGGCGCCGGTGGTGCGGGGCAAGAAGGGCACCCACGTGAAGCTGTTGGGGGGCCTGGTGGCCGAAGGCTTTGCCCGGGTTCGCATCAACGGCGAGGTGCGCGAGCTGGCCGACAACATCGAGCTCGACAAGAACCACGCCCACAACATCGAGGTGGTGGTGGATCGCCTGGTGGCCCGGGAGGGCATCCAGGAGCGGCTCACCGATTCGCTGCGCACGGCCCTCAAGCGCGGCGATGGCCTGGCCCTGGTGGAGGTGGTGCCCAAGGCCGATGAGGAGCTCCC
>CANHMF010000130.1 GCA_947461705.1 Synechococcaceae cyanobacterium | reverse complement strand
TGGACCATCGATCCATTCAAAAACAACACTGGTTCGACGAGTGCTACAACAGATCTAGCGGTTGGGGATATCAATGGAGACGGCTTTGCCGACGTGGTGGCTTCGCTTGGCGGCAAAGGGATCGATGGCGTAGTGGAAATCTTTAGTGGTAAAGATCAAAAGCTGCTTGCACGCTTGAATCCCTTCGCTGACAGCAAGGAAAGGACTTCCATCAATCTTGCTGTGGGCGACATTGACGCCGATGGCTACAGCGACATCGTTACTGGCCAAGGCAAAGGTGGCAGTGGTCGTGTTGAAGTATTCAGTGGCCTAAGTCTCTATGAGCAATTGCAGAAATCTAATAAGGATTTTCTGACAGGTCGGAGCGTCACTCGCAAAGCATCTCTTCTTGATGACACCTTCAAACCATATGGTGAGAACTACTCAGGTTCAGTGGACGTGGCTGCCAGTTACGCCCTACCACGAGGCTTTGATAACGACCAGGTTCATCAGACGCCTTCCGCCAACATCACCACATTGGCTGTTGGGGTCTCAGGCGGTGCGTCAAACCCGAGCATTCGGAACTTCCTCTTCCTCGGCGACAACCACTCAAGCGACGTCGAAGATCATGGGAGCCATGAAGCATCTGGTCTTAACGCAACGATACCGATGAGTGTGAAGTACACCAGTGGCTACAACACAAGTCGTCGATATGTTGACCTTCAGGCCCAGTATATTGACTTGCCGACAGGTCTTCGAGGTGAGGCAACTATTATGGCTTCGACAAGATCTGGACGCCAAGATCTTCTCTATCTCCCAGAAACAAGCCTTCAGTCTGGTGATAACATGATGTTTGACAGCACCATCTTCCGCTGGAACCCCTCATCCCTGGGTTGAGCATTGTGAGGGATGCCTCGTTGCATCCCTCACTGCCCTTGGAGTTCAGAGGCCCCCATTCATTGCCCCCCCCCCACACACAGGGTGAGTACTGCTAGCGCGGTCGGCTACTACGGCCAACGGGCCTCGGGCTACGAGCAGGTGGACGGCGGTCGCCGCTGCGTCCGCCGCCACGTCCGCGGCCGCCACTGAGGTCGAGCGGGGGGGCAGAGTGAATCGTGGGCTCAAAGCCTGGTACGGCTTGCTTGGGTAGGGGGTTGCCGATCATCCGCTCAATGGCCCGCAGCAGTTCATGTTCCTCGGCAGCCACAAGAGACACAGCATGGCCACTGTGGCCAGCGCGGCCAGTGCGGCCAATACGATGGACATAGTCCTCCGCCTGGTTGGGTAGATCCAGGTTCACCACATGGGGAAGCTGGTGGATGTCAATCCCTCGGGCGGCGATATCGGTGGCCACCAGCACCCGCACCTCACCGCTCTTGAAGCCCGCAAGGGCACGGGTGCGCGCTCCCTGGCTCTTGTTGCCGTGAATCGCAGCGGCCTCCATCCCCTCCTTGGTGAGCCGCTCAGCGATGCGGTTAGCGCCGTGCTTGGTGCGGGAGAACACCAACACCTGCTGCCAGTCATTGCTCCTGATCAAGTGGGTAAGCAGGTCGGGCTTGCGTCCCATATCGCAGGGATGCAGCACGTGCTCCACCGTGGTGGCCGTGCGGTTCTCAGGGGAAGCCTGGAGCTGCACCGGATTGTGCAGCAGGCCTGTGGCCAGCTTCTTGATCGAGGCCTCAAAGGTGGCAGAGAACAGCAGGTTCTGACGCTTGGGGGGCAGCAGAGCAAGGATCTTCTGGATATCGCGGATGAAGCCCATGTCGAGCATGCGATCAGCTTCATCCAGCACCAGGATTTCCACCCGGTCGAGCTTGACGGCATTTTGCTGAGCCAGATCCATCAACCGGCCGGGTGTGGCGACAAGCACGTCAGTGCCGCGCCGCAAGCGCATCATCTGCGGGTTGATCTTCACGCCACCGAACACCACGTCGGAGCGGAGATCAAGGTGACGTGAATAGGCCGCCACGTTCTCGCCCACCTGGGCAGCCAGCTCGCGGGTGGGAGTGAGCACCAGCGCCCTCACCACGTTGTTGCGAGCATGGGGGCCGTGGCGCAACCGCTCAAGCATCGGCAGGGTGAAACCGGCTGTCTTACCGGTGCCGGTCTGGGCAGCGGCCATCACATCGTGGCCCGCCAACACTGCTGGGATGCACTGCTGCTGGATCGGCGAAGGAGTGGTGTAGCCCTTTTCCAGCACCGCCTGCACAATGGGCCGGCCCAGGCCAAGTGCCGCGAAGGCCGATTGGTTGAGCTCATCATCAGTCACCGCAGCCACCGGGGGGGCAGGGGAGGACTCCGATGTTGCGGGACGGGCGAGGCGCCGGGGCCGCGAACGCTGCTCCTGACCCGGAGCTGGGTTGGATGACAGGGAAATCGGAGCTCATCACAGAGGATCTCATCACCCTAGGCCGCCCCCCTGCCTCAGCTCTCGGTGTAAAGGGAGCGCGCCTGCTCGAGGGTGCGCTGCAAATCGGCATCGGCGAGATCGCAGACCTCAGGCCAGCAACCGTTTAGCCAGGCACGGAACGCAGGCAGATCGGTGCCGTCAAAAAACGTGTCCTGGGCGGCGAGCACCCGAAACTTGAGGAACTCGAGTAGCCGCGCCTTCAGGCGCGCTGGCTGAATCAGCCGGCAACGACGTGGATCGAGCTCAATCGCGAAACGGTCAGCCACCACCACAGGTCCCAGGGGTGGTGCCAACACCTCCAACAGTGAAGGGCGTTGGTGATGAGCCCTCTTGGTATCAGGATGGGGGTAGTACACCAGCGCGTCGACGGCCTGCCCGGAGGATTGACTACAACGCCGCAGGCGGCAACGCCAGAAGGAGAAGGTCTCCGGCGGATGCAGATCGGTCCAGAGCAGTTCAAGGAAGCAGTGGTCAGGATCCCGCAACCGCCACTCACCGGGGCCGAAGTCGAGATTGAGGGTACCGAGATGGAAGCCCCCCAAGTCCAGCCCCAGTTGCCGGAAGAAGGGCGCCTGCAGGCTGATCGTGCCGGCGGGATAGGGACTCTCTGTCGCCTGTCCCGACGCCACGCCGTGGCCGGCCACCAGTTGCCCCTCGCACCACACCCTTCCCACTGCCGTCATGAGATCACTCCAAGCAGAAATGGGCGCAGCGCTCACAGGGCCCATCCGGCAACACCGCGCAGCGCAGCAGCGGACTACGGGCGTTGAACCGACAGTTGGGATCGCCAATCACCCAGCGGCCCTCCCACCAGCGGGCATCCGAGGGCCGCTTCTGAGGCTTCACCTGCAGAGAGATGGCCGTCAGCTCATAGCGGCCTGATCTCAACTGGTAGCGGTGGTGCCGCTGGAGCACCAGAAAGCTGCGGTCCTCGAGTTCCAGCCAGCGACCCGGCTGGGGAATGTCCTCAAGATCTAGAAATTCCAGCAACTGATTGCTGCCAGCCTGTCGCAACTCAACCCGCATCAATTCACAAGCGCAAGTCAGGAATGGATTTCACCAGCATCAGCCAGCGGATTGCGGGCAGAGAAGCCCCAAAGGAACAACAGCGCCACAAGAACGAGCAAGCCCCATTCCGGGGGCACGAGCTGAGGGGCAGCCAGCCTTAACACAAGCCGCACGCCCACTAGCCCCACAGCCAAGTAGCCGGCAGCCTCGAGGTGTCGAAACACGGCAAGCCAGCGGATAAAGAGGGCGGAGGTCAGTCGTAAGGCAATCACGCCGATCACTCCGCCTGCCATCACCAGAAGCAAGTTGTCGCTCACGGCCACGGCAGCCGCAACACTGTCGATGGAGAACGCAAGGTCAGTCACAGCCAGGGTTGCTACCACCGCCAGGAGCGGCCGATCGGTAGAACCGAGGGCATCAGCCTCGGGAACCGGTTCGCCTGTGACCTCCGCGTGCTGGGTATTGGACCCGAACCAGCGGGGAAGCAGGTTGCTGCCGCTGAGCCACAGGAGATAGGCGGCCGCCGCCAACTGCAAGGGCCAGAAATCCAGGACCCAACTGGCGGCGGCGATCAGTCCCAGCCGGAAGACAAGGGCCAGGGCCAAGCCAAGGTTGAGGGCCTGCCCCTGGAGAGCCGGAGTGCGCAGAGTGCGGGAGATCGCCGCCAGCGCAATGGCGTTATCGGCGGACAGCACCGCCTCGAGCGCAACCAGCAGGGGCAAGAGCGCCAACAACTCCCCCCACTGATCAGCACCCTCGATCAAGGGAGAGAGGGAGGGAATCGATTCGGCTTCCATCAGATCTGCAGCGGAGGCCGGGAACAGGCACTCTAGGAAGCATGTTCGCGGGGCCACCACACCATGCAGCTCAAGGCCCGACTGGTACACGCCGAAACTGGCCGGCGGGTGGTGCGGGTATCGGCATGGAACCAAGGCACCTGCCTTGGCAGTGCCCTCGGGGAGGCAGAGAGCGCAGAGGTTGCGGAAGACCGCGCGATCGAGCGTCTCCAGCAGCGGCTTGGGGCCACTCCAGCCGCGACGCCAGCACCTGCAACACCGCCTCCAGCGGCAACGCCGATCCATACCCCGCCTGCCCGCAACAGCGTGATTCGGCGGCCCAGCGCGGAAGCGGCGGAAACCAGCGCCCCACTCGAAGTCCCCCCTCGGCCGGAACTACCCCTGCTCGAAGGGTTGGAGCAACAGCCGGACGACTGGAGCGATGAGCTAGCAGCGCTGGACGTACAACTCCAACGGCTGGGCTGGGGCCGCGATCAGGAATCCATCTTCCTGCAGCGAGCCTTTGGCCACCCCAGCCGCTCGCGACTCACCAGCTATCACGACCTGAGCGCCTATCTCAAAGCCGTGCAACAGCTGAGCCCCGGTGGTGATCCCGCGAGCGCGCCAGTGCCCCTACGACGCGCTGATCTACTCGCCCAGTGCGATCAGATGCTGCTACAGCTCGAGTGGGATGCCAGCCAGGGGAGAGCGTTCCTGGAGGAGCATTTCCAACTCAGTAGCCGCCAGCAACTAAGCGACGAGCAGCTTCTGCACTTCAACATGTTACTGGAAGCAGAACTCTTTCAGACGCCGTGACCGCCGAAGGGAAAGTTTCCAAATGCCGAGCAAGGAGAAAGTGTTTGGCATTCACAGGAGAGAAGCCAGGCAGGCATCTGGGCTGCAGACGAGACGAGTAAAGGTCACCCAGCAATCAGGGTCATAGCAAACTGAATGCGTACGCAAAGAACTGGCTGCCTGCATCGTAAGAGATATCAACTACACCCTCCGAGCCAAGGAACTGACCAGTTCCAGTCGCAATGCCATAGGTGTTCACCCTATTGGGTAGTCCACCACCTAAAGGGAAGGTCTCAACACCGGTCAGACTGACCTCGGCCCGCTGACCTGGCGTTTTGATTGCGGGGTTCAACTTGGATATCCAAGAGCTACGAGCGTACTTCCTGTTAAATGAAAGCTCAGCGAATACCTGTCGCCTCTCGTCAGTTATTCCAACAGATGTAGTCACAGCCGTGAAGTCAAACGTACCGATAGGGGACCCATTCAAGGCTGGCTTCTTGTAGACAAGGCCACTAACAACAAGCATATCACCAAGTGGTCCGTCTGGCCCACTTGAGATCAAGGTCCTTTCCATATTTTTGGTATAGACGATGCCAGTCACGGCATCAGCATGGCGAGACATGAAGATCTTGTAAAGCGATCAGATCATAAGGGAAACATTCACTGATTGCGGCGAAGGATTGCAGGCAAGGCAAAAGTCAGTCACGACGGCTGTGCGGTGGCGCAGTTCACCCAGAACCAAATCAGCGTGAAACTGCGAGCTGAGCCGCCGGATAGCCACAGGCCCCGGTTCAACTCCCGGTTGCTAGTTGGCCACGGGTTGCCACAGCTGAAGGTGAGCTGAGCGAAACAGTTCAAAGGCGACGAGAGACTTTGGTTAGCCGCAATAAGGAGGCTGGCTCAAAACC
>CANHMF010000129.1 GCA_947461705.1 Synechococcaceae cyanobacterium | reverse complement strand
GTGCCCACCTTTGTCAGCGCCGCGACCAGCAGCGACGGCGCTCAGATCACGCTCACGTACAGCGAGCCCCTGAACGCCACCACGGCGCCAACGACGGCTTTCAACGTCAGCGTGGATGGCACCGCAGCCTCGGTGACCCAGGCCACCACAAGTGGCACGGATGTTCGCCTCGGCCTTGCCGCCTCCATCCTTCCCGGACAAAGCGTTGCTGTCAGCTACACAGTCCCGACGGATGCCGCCACAACCAATCTGGCGATTCAGGACACAACGGGCAATGACGCCGCGTCACTGAGCGTCACACCAGTGACCAACAACTCCATCGTTGTCAATAACAGCGCCCTGAATTTCACGGGCTCCACCATCGCAGTAGGCAACAGCACTAGCCTGCCCGAGGGCATCACCACCGCCGACTTCAATCATGACGGGCTTGCTGATTTAGCTATCACAGATGTCAGCACAAGCAGCAACCCACTGGCGCGCATCTTCCTTGGGAATGGCTCAGGGGGATTCACGACAGGCGGCACTCAGGCAGTCGGCAACGGCCCAACCTCAATCACAGCCAATGACTTCAATAGCGACGGCAAGGTTGATGTCGCCGTGGCGAATTACTACAGCAGCACGATCTCAATACTGCCCGGCGACGGCAGCGGAACTCTGCTCGCAGGATCAACTTTAACCGCGGGCAACACCTACACCGGCTCTATCGGAGGAACCAACTACACCACTGCCAGCCCCAGGCCGCGGATCATCGTTAGCGGAGACTTCAATGGCGATGGCAAAGCGGATCTCGCCTGGACCAATGACTACGCCAACGTCGGTGCAATTGAACCGCCTGGAAAGATCGGCATTGCGATTAACAACGGCACCGCCACTCCCTTCAGCAGCGTCACCGAAACCAATCTGATCGGCAACAACCCCTACGGCCTGATCACAACCGATCTCAATGGAGACGGGAAGCTGGATTTAATTGCAGCCAATTCCCCCTCAATCGGCAACGGAAGCATCTCGACTTTGCTCGGCAACGGCAACGGCACCTTTCAATCCGCCCTCAACACAACGGTTGGCACACGCCCGCGCTACTTCACGGCGGGCGATTTCAACCGAGATGGCAGGCAAGATCTCGCCCTCACGCAGACGATCTCAGATAACAATTTGCGAATTTTGTGGGGCGACGGCTCTGGTGGATTCTCTAGTCAGCAAACCCCCCTTTCAATGGGTGCGGAAGCCGCACCCAGGGGCGTCGTTAGCGCCGATTTCAACCTAGACGGCTACTTAGATCTTGCAGCGACCTCAATTACAGGGGACAAAGTTTCGATCTTCCTGGGAAGCGGAGATGGCAACTTCAGCACACGCAAGGTGTTTGCAGCTGGAGATGCTGCCTTTTGGATGGCCAGCGCGGATTTCAACCGCGACGGACTCCCCGACCTTGCCATCACCAACGAGAGCTCCACGCCGTCCACGATCACCCTGCTTCTGAATCGCACCAGCATCCAGCGCTCTTCCGGCGGCAGTGAAACGGCCAGCGCCGCAAAGCTTGAGGTCAGCAGAACACCCGCCGACAACGCCCCTGAGGGAGTGAGCGTTCAAGCCCTCGATACCGATGGCGACGGCCTGCGGGAAGCCATGACCGACAGAGATGGACGCCTCATCGACGGGAATCGCGATGGGATCGCCGATGCGGAACAAGCACACGTGACAGGTCTGCGCTTGATCGCAGACGGGGCCTACAGCTCCGACTATGGAGCCGTTGCCATCTCGGATGGCGTCGTACTTAGCGACGCCCATTGCATCACCCCATCGGAGAACGGCAGGTTCAGCGTGATCACACGTGATGGCGACACGGTTGAGGCGGCTCTTCCCTATGGCATTACCGACAACTTCATTGGAGCCGTGTCCTTCACGCTGTCAGGCCTTGCGAGCGGCGCCACCACCACGGCCACGATTCACCTGCCCAGCGGCCTGAGCGAGAACCCCAACGCCTACATCCGCTTCAACTACCTCACCAATCAATTCGAGGACTACACCGACGCCCAAGGCAATCCTCTCTACACCCTGATTGACAGCCACAGCGACGGCCAGATTGACGCGATTGAACTCACCCTCACCGATGGTGATCTGCGCTGGGATCGCGATGGCGTGGCCAACGGCAGCATCGAGGATCCGGGTTTTGCGGCATCTGCACAGCGTGTGATCAGCGGCAGTGCAACCAATGACGAACTGATCGGCAATGTTCTCACCAACACCCTGATCGGCCGAGATGGCAACGACACGCTGATCGGCGATCTCGGCAATGACCTGCTGCGAGGCGGCGGCGGCAACGACCTGCTCCTGGGAGAAGCTGGATCCGACACACTCAAAGGCGGACCCGGCCGGGACCGTTATGGGTTCGAGCAGGCCTCGGATTCCACGCCCGGCCTGCGCGACAGCGTGCGCTTTGGCCAGCGCGATCGGTTTGATCTCAGTGCTATTGACGCCAACATCAACGTGGATGGGCGGCAGAGCTTCCAGTTCATCCACAACAAAGCCTTCAGTGGAGTAGCCGGTGAGCTGCGCGCCACCCGATCTGTGCTGCAGGGCGATCTGAATGGCGACGCCGTGGCCGACTTCGCTGTTCAGTTGCTGTCAGGCAGCAGGCTGAGCACAGCCAACCTGCTGCTCTGAAGCCAACGCTCACGACAGGCAGTAATCCAGAGCCAGGCTCACCGAGCGCTCCGGCGGCCGGACCTCATCTGGATTGAAGCTTCTGGCCGCCGCCATCCCGTAGGGCACAGGGCGGATCCCGCCGCCACCGCGCTGATCAATACGCAGCAGCTGCACACGCCGCAGCCCCAGGGCATCGGCCGTGGCGTGGGCCTGGCGCTTGCCCTCCGCCAGCGCCTCACGCAGCAGCCGGCTCTGCAGCTGGGCCTCACTGGCACCTGCGGCCTGGGCAGTGAAACCCTGCAAATTCACCCCTGGCAGACGGCCCGCCGCCTGAATCAGGGCGTCGTAGTTGGTCTTGCTCACCTGCCCTGACACCGACGTGCTGATGCGCTCCCGCACCGGCCCACTGCTGCCGCCACCGCTGCGATAGCTGGAAGGGGCCGGAATCGTGAGCTCACCGCTGGCCAGCGGTGCCACCACCCGGCGCAGGGCAGCCAGGCGCCGGTTGAGCTGCTCCAGCGCCTCGGCTTTGCTGGTCGCCTCGGCCTCAAGGCCCAACTCAAAGCGAAAGCGATCGAAGGCCGCCGTGCCCTGCTGCTGCACCTGCAGCTCAAGCAGGGTGCCGCTGCAAGCCAGGGACTGGGCCTGGAGCGGAGCCGGTGCCACCAACGCCAGGCTCAGAGCCACAACAGCGGAACGCGGGAAGGCCATCGGGGGGTGAGGCAGCACTGATCCGGGTCTAACGGCGCCGTTGCTCCGAGATGCAACGAGACACGCTGCAGCCTGCAACCAGATGCAACTGGCTCAACGCAGCTCCAGATCACCCACCGCCGGCCGCCACTGCTGCAGTCGCCACTCCACCCCGCCGCTACGCACCATCGGATCGCAGCGCACCAAGCCTTCAGCCTCGGCATAGCTCTCGGCCTCCAGCAGCAGCAGGCCGCCGCCGCCCGGCTGCCCCTCGCCATCCACCAGGTAGCCGCTGCTGATCACCACCCCCGTGCGGCGCAGCTCCTCCACCCAGCGGTGATGGGCCTCCAGGTGGGGCTTCATGGCGGCGTAGGGGCGCAGGAACGTCTCCTGCTTCACGAACCAGGGCATGGGGGGGGTTCAGCCCTGGGCCCAGCTGCCGTGCAAGCCGTGGGGCACCGCCAGGGGCAGCTCCAGCACGGCCAGCTCCGCCAGGGAGGCGGCATCCAGGATCACCAGATCGCTGGCGCAGCGGGCGCCATTCCACACCAGGCAGAGCACCCAGCCGTCATCCTCCGCGCTGGCACCGGGGCGGGGAACCATCACGGGCTCGCTCACAAAACCGCGGGGGGCGGCGCTCCACAACTGGCGCTCGCCGCTGGCCAGGTCCAGCTTCTCGAGGGCCTGCAGGGGGGCATTGCCCTGCTCGGCTTCGGTCACCGCCATCCAGCTGAAGCGGGCCTCCAGGCCCACCTTGCCCGGATTCACCATGGCGAACTCGCAGGTGCGCGGTTCCAGCAACTCACTGCGGGCCGTGCCGGCAGCCAGGTCGATGCGGCAGCGCATCAGCTGACCGGCGGGGATGGTGTCGAAGTCCACGGCGCGGAAATCCACCCCCGGGGCGATGGTGGGGAAATCGGGGTAGAAAATCGAATCCACCACCAGCTCACCGGCGGCCGCATCCTCAAAGGCATTGAGGTGGTGGAACACAAAGCCCTCGGGGGCCGGGATCTGCAGCGGCTGGCGGCCGGCCTGGGAGCCACCCTCACGGGGAATCAGCCAGAACTGGCCCGCCTCGCCAGGCTTGGAGCTCAGGCACTGGGCCGCTCCCTTCTGGCCCAGCACAAAGCCGGTGGGGTTGAAGGCCACGGCGTTCTGCAGGAACACCGCCCAGTTGGGGGTGATGGCGAAGTCGTGCAGGAAGGCGAAGCCCTTGAAACTGTGGGAGCTATCGGCCAGCAGCTGGCCGGCCTGGGGCCCCTCGCTGGCGAACTCCATCAGGCGGATCGTGCTGCGGGGGCCCGCCTTCACGCCGAAGGTGATCATGCGGGGCTCACCGTGATGACCGGGGTCGAAGCGGGGATGGGCACTGAAGGCCTCGCCGGGCTTGAGCAGGCCATCGAGGCGTGAAAGGCCGCGAGTTTCCAGCGTGTGGGGATCGAGCGCATGGGGCTCGGCCGCCTCCCAGAGGGCCAGCAGCTGATCGCCCAGGCGCACCACATGGGTGTTGGCGATGTTCTTGAGGCGCAGGTCGAAGGCATTGGCCAAAGCGCCGCCGGGCTTCTGGGTGCCGAACACGCCGCGGTAGAGGAACTTGTCGGCCACTTCCTCGGCCTGCCAGCCCTCGGTGCGCACGAAGCGATTGCGCAGCTCCGCCTGACCGCCAGAAAAGCGAAGGGCGGTGATCATGCCGTCGCCATCAAAGGGGTGATGTACCCATTGGCCGCCACGCTCCAACCGGCCGGGGCCATTGCGGTAGAGCGTGCCCACCAGCTCCGCAGGAATGGCACCGCGAGCCGCCGTGAGCTCCACCCCATCGAGCTCCACGCCCACGTTGCGGAACGCACTGGCCCAGTCAGCGCGGTCGTAGGCCGGGGCAGCAGCAGGAGCAGCGGTCATCGGGGCAGCGGCAGGCGCGAACCCCGATCATCGCGTAACGGAGTGTTAAGGCGCCTGACGCCGCACCGTGGCCGAGCTCAGGCGCCCGCCCGCTCCAGCACGCCCTTGCTACTGGGCACGGCCCCCGCCCGACGGGGATCCACTTCCGTGGCCTGGCGCAGGGCCCGCGCAAACGCCTTGAAGCAGGCCTCCACGATGTGATGCGAATTCACCCCATCCATCTGGCGGATGTGCAGGGTGAGGCCGGAATTGTTCGCCACCGCCACGAAGAACTCCTTCACCAGCTCGGTGTCGTAGCTGCCGATCTTCTGGGCTGGGATCTGCAGGCCATAGCTCAGGTGCGGCCGGCCGCTGCAATCCAGGGCCACCTGCACCAGCGCCTCATCCAGCGGCGCCAGGAAGTGGCCGAAACGGTGGATGCCGCGCCGATCGCCCAGGGCCTGGGCCAGAGCCTGCCCGAAGGCGATGCCCACATCCTCATTGGTGTGGTGATCGTCGATGTGGGTGTCGCCCGTGGCCTGGATCTCCAGATCGATCAGGCCGTGACTGCTGATCTGGTGGAGCATGTGATCCAGGAACGGCACACCGGTGCTCACCGTGCAACTGCCGCTGCCGTCGAGCCCGAGTGTCACGCGCACGTCGGTTTC
>CANHMF010000128.1 GCA_947461705.1 Synechococcaceae cyanobacterium | reverse complement strand
GGGCCAGGGGGGTGAAATACCAGGCCAAACCGGAGGCCAACGCGGCCAGCCCCAGGCCCCGGTAGAGCTGTCGGGGGATCGGTCCAAACGGAACCGGGCCGCACTGGCGACCAAACCCCCGCAGCATCACCAACGGCAGCAGGTTGTAGCCGAGCGAGGAGAGGCGGCTCCAGCCATCGGGCAGGGTGAAACTGGCCATCACCCCCAGGCACAGCAGCAGCAGCTGCCGGTAGGCGTTGTGGCGCAACCGCAGGGCGACGGAGTCAGCTGGCATGCACAGCCCCAGCCAACGGTGCGCGGCCGTAGCCAAAGGCCTCAAACGTCAATGCCCAGTGGGCGGCCAATGGAACCAGGGAGCTACTCCAGCAGCGAGAGCTGCCCATCTTCCGCGGGGTTGCGCCGCGGCGCAACCAACTCCCACCCCTGGGGATCCCAGCCCTCGAGGAGCGGCTCCAGGGCCCGCAGGCCGGGGCCATCGCAAGGGGCCATCCAGGCCTCCTCGAGGCCATCGGGAAGAATCACGGGCATGCGGTTGTGCAAGGGCGCCACCAGGGCATTGGGGGCCGTGGTGAGCACGCAACAGCTCTCGAGCTCACTGCCATCGGGACCAATCCAGCGATCCCACAGGCCCGCCAGCCAGAACGGCTGGCGATCAGAGCGGCGGATCAACCGCCCCCGCTCATAAAAGCCATCGGCGGGCAGCAGGCAGCGGCGGTGGCGCCAGGGTCCGCGGAACGTGGCCTTCTCCGCCACCGTTTCCCTGCGGGCGTTGAAGGGCCGCTGGCCCGCGCCATGGCGCCCGAGGGGATCCTTGCTCCATTCCGGCAGCAGGCCCCAGAGCATCAGGGCCGAGCCGATCTGGCCGTGTTCCTGGCGCAGCACCAACAGGGGCTCGCCGGGTTGGATCAGGGCACGCGGGGCGTAGTAGCGGGCCAGACCCTCCGGCAGGGAGCCCCCCAGTCGGGGCAGCAGGCGATCAAGGGAGGCAGTGAGGGAAAAGCGGCCACACATGCAGAACAAGGCGTTCGGTTGTCACCCCGCGCGCGCTTGAGGCGTGCCAACTAGTTTGGGCCTAACAAGCTTTCCGCCGCATGGCCATCCGCCAGGACGACACGCCCCCCAACAGGCGCTTCGGGATCATCAACCTGGTCCTGATCGGTTTCGGCGTGTTGCTGCTGTTCAGCAGCTTCCTGCCGAACCAGTCGATGCAGCAGGTGCCCAGGGTTCCCTATTCCCTGTTCATCAGCCAGGTGGACGACGGCAACGTCAAGCGGGCGTACATCACCCAGGAGCAGATCCGCTACGAGCTCAACAACGCCGAGGAGGGGGCGCCGTCGGTGCTGGCCACCACGCCGATCTTCGACATGGATCTGCCCCAGCGGCTGGAGCAGCACGGCGTGGAGTTCGCCGCTGCTCCCCCGCAGAAGCCCAGTTTCATCACCACGGCCCTGAGCTGGGTGGTGCCACCCCTGATCTTCATCCTGGTGCTGCAGTTCTTTGCCCGCCGCCAGATGGGCGGCGCCCAAGGGGCCCTCAGCTTCACCAAGAGCAAGGCCAAGGTGTATGTGCCCGATGAGGAGTCGCGCGTCACCTTCGCCGATGTGGCCGGGGTGGATGAGGCCAAGGCCGAACTCGCCGAGATCGTGGACTTCCTCAAAAAGCCCGAGCGGTATGCGGCCATCGGCGCCCGCATCCCCAAGGGCGTGTTGCTGGTGGGGCCTCCCGGCACGGGCAAAACCCTGCTCTCCAAGGCCGTGGCCGGAGAAGCGGAGGTTCCCTTCTTCATCATCTCGGGCTCCGAATTCGTGGAGCTGTTCGTGGGCGCCGGTGCCGCCCGAGTGCGCGACCTGTTCGAGGAGGCCAAGAAAAAGGCGCCTTGCATCATCTTCATCGACGAACTGGATGCCATCGGCAAGAGCCGCGCGGGCTCCATGGGTGTGGTGGGCGGCAACGATGAGCGGGAGCAGACCCTCAACCAGCTGCTCACCGAGATGGACGGCTTCGCCGCCCAGGACAAACCGGTGATCGTGCTGGCGGCCACCAACCAACCGGAAACCCTCGATGCCGCCCTGCTGCGTCCCGGTCGCTTCGACCGCCAGGTGCTGGTGGATCGTCCCGACCTCTCGGGCCGCAAATTGATCCTGCAGATCTACGCCAAGAAGGTGAAGCTCTCGCCCAGCGTGGACATCGACAAGATCGCCCAGGCCACCAGTGGCTTCGCGGGCGCCGATCTCGCCAACCTGGTGAACGAGGCTGCCCTGTTGGCCGCCCGCTCCTACCGCACCGAGGTGGAACAGGCCGACCTCAACGAGGCCATTGAACGGGTGGTGGCGGGCCTGGAGAAAAAGAGCCGCGTGCTGCAACCCGAGGAAAAACGGGTGGTGGCGTACCACGAGGTGGGCCACGCGATCGTGGGGCACCTGATGCCGGGTGGCAGCAAGGTGGCCAAGATCTCGATCGTGCCCCGGGGCATGAGCGCCCTGGGCTACACCTTGCAGCTGCCCACCGAGGAGCGCTTCCTCAACTCCAAGGAAGACCTGGAAGGCCAGATCGCCACCCTGCTGGGCGGGCGCAGCGCCGAGGAGATCGTGTTCGGCGAAATCACGACCGGCGCCTCCAACGATCTCCAGCGGGCCACCGATATCGCCGAGCAGATGGTGGGCACCTACGGCATGAGCGACATCCTGGGCCCCCTGGCCTACGACAAGCAGGGCGGCAGCCGATTCCTGGGGGGCGGCAACAACCCCCGCCGGGTGGTGAGTGATGCCACCGCCCAGGCCATCGACAAGGAAGTGCGCACGCTCGTCGATCGGGCCCACGATCGGGCCCTCTCGATCCTGCGCCACAACCGCGGCCTGCTGGAGAGCATCTCCCAGCAGATCCTGGAGAAGGAGGTGATCGAGGGCGACAACCTGAAGAACCTGCTGGCCAGCAGCGTGATGCCCGAGGACGCCCAGGCCATTGCCTGACCCCTTGACGGACGGGCCCCTGATCCCGGATAAGGGTTCTTTGAGAAGGGTCGATGGCTAGCTCCAGCGCCGATCCCTGCCTGGAGCTGCTCCACGGACGGGACTTCCTCTCCTCGGCGGACATCACCGCCGAGCAGACCCACGCGTTGCTGCAGCTGGCCGCCGACTTCAAGGCGGGCCGCACCCAGGTGAACCTGGCGGGCAAAACCCTGGGCCTGATCTTCACCAAGGCCTCCACGCGCACGCGGGTGAGCTTCACGGTGGCCATGGCGCGCCTGGGGGGGCACACCATCGACCTCAACCCCTCAGTAACCCAGGTGGGCCGGGGGGAGCCCGTGGCGGACACCGCCCGGGTGCTGAGCCGCTACGTGGATGCGCTGGCGATTCGCACCTTCGCCCAGGAGGAACTGGCTGAGTACGCCCATTGGGCCTCGATCCCAGTGGTGAATGCCCTCACCGATCTCGAGCACCCCTGCCAGGCCCTGGCCGACTACCTCACCCTGCAGGAAGCCTTCGGGCAGCTGTCCGGCCTCACCCTGGCCTACGTGGGCGATGGCAACAACGTGGCCCACTCGCTGATGCTCTGCGGCGCCCTGCTGGGGGTGAACGTGCGCATCGGCTGCCCCAGGGGGTTCGAACCCAGCCCGGCTGTGCTGGCGCAGGCGCAGGCGCTGGCGGCCGACCGCTGCAGCATCGCTGTGGTGCAAGACCCGGTGGCAGCCGTGCGCGGTGCCCATGCCCTCTACACGGACGTCTGGGCCTCCATGGGCCAGGAGCAGGAAAAAGCCGAACGGGAACAGGCCTTCAGGGGCTGGTGTCTCAACGAGGAGCTGCTGGCCGAAGCGGACGCCCGGGCCATCGTGCTGCACTGTCTGCCGGCCTACCGGGGACTGGAAATCAGCGCCGGTGCCATGGAGGGCAGCGCCAATCGCATCTTCGAGCAGGCCGAAAACCGCCTACACGCCCAGCAGGCCCTGCTGGCGGCATTGCTGGGCGACTGAACAGCAACACGAGGCCTGGGCTGGACAAAACGCACGCGCTCTGGCAGAACTACCCCGGTGGTTCATCTGTATTGCCGGTGCCCGAACAGCAATCGCTCACTGAGGCCCAGCAGGAGCTCTACGACTGGCTGACGAACTACATCGGCAAACACCGGCACAGCCCCTCCATCCGCCAGATGATGGAGGCCATGGGTCTGCGCTCACCAGCACCGGTCCAGAGCCGCCTACGGCATCTACAACAGAAGGGTTGGATCACCTGGCAGGAGGGGCAAGCCAGAACCCTGCAACTGCTGGGGGGCGTAGCCGGTGGCATCCCCGTGCTGGGAGCGGTGGCGGCCGGGGGCTTGGTGGAACCCTTCAACGACGTGCGCGAGCGACTGGACCTCGCGCCCGTCCTGGACACCCGTGGGCTGTTTGCCCTCACCGTGAACGGCGACTCGATGGTGGAAGCTCACATCGCCGATGGAGATGTGGTGCTCCTGGAGCCGGTCACCGACCCCAGCCGACTGCGGGAGGGCACGATCGTGAGCGCCCTGGTGCCTGGTAGCGGCACCACCCTCAAGCACTTCCATCGCCAGGGGCGCCAGGTGCGACTGGAGGCGGCGAACCCGACCTATGCACCGATCCTGGTGGACGCGGAGCAGGTGAGCGTGCAGGGCAGGCTTGTGGCGGTCTGGCGCCAGGTGTGACGGACCGCACCCGCTGCGGTGTAAGATTTACCCATCGGGCGAGCGGGCCTCACGGCCAAGCCAAATCACCAGGTTTAGGCAGCTCATCGATACCTAATGGGGCCATAGCTCAGCTGGTAGAGCACCTGCATGGCATGCAGGGGGTCAGCGGTTCGAATCCGCTTGGCTCCATCTAGATATCCCAGGCAAGCCCTGGGTTTTTTGGTATCTGGCGCACCCTGCGCAGGGGATCAGATGAACCCTGAGTCATGCAGGTAGAGCTGCTTGGCGCGCACTTTTGCGCAAGGCTATTAGCACGCAAGACGCCTGCCCCACGGCTGTACTGCTCCACCTTGGCGCGTTTGGCGAAAGGCCCCCCGGCAACAGAGGTTTGACACCCTCCGGATGAGCATCCGGGAGATCGGCGCCACCAGCCACACCCCCATAGGCAGTTACCAGCTCACCCACATCTGGGAGAACCGCACCCGCAGCAGCGTAGTGATGCCACTGGAATGAAAGGCCAACAACGCCACGGTGGGGAAAATGCGGACGCTGCAGGATGCGCTCAAGCTCAAAACCGAGCTGCTGAGTGGCAGCCCGGTTCCTCAAGAAGCAGGAGGGCAGCCGCAACAGCACCAGGCGCCGCTATGCCGAGCGATTCTTCAAAGACTGCCCATCGGGTGGCATGGGCCGCAAGCGCAACCCCTTGGACGTGGCCCGGGTCGAAATACTGGCCCATGAGCTCCTCGAGCAGGAGCCGATCACGGTTGTTGGTGAATGAGGTCGGATGCCAGACGGGATCGTCTGGATAGAGGCCGACAAAAGAGGGGAACAGCATGTGGTAATCGAGCAGGAGGACCAGTATCCGCTCAGATCGAGTGCCGTAAATCGCCTGCAGCAAAGAGACCAGCAGCAACTGCTCTTAACGTGACCCTCTTTAGAGATCTAGGCGCAATGAGAATGGGTGGTTGTGTAGCAGTTGGTTGAGCTGCCTCCAGGGGCCTACGCCCCTGGAGGGCCGAATGGGGCCTGAGGGTGTTGTACTCCCAGCGACAGCGATCGGCCCAGGACTGTGCCTCTTCGTAGATACAAATGACTACAAGCTCCATGTCAGAGACAGCTCAACAACCCCTAAAGATCCTGATCGCAGACGACGAGGAGAATATTCGTCGCATCCTCGAAACCCGTCTGCGCATGCAGGGATACGAGGTGGCTGCGGCGGTGGA
The DNA here is from genome assembly GCA_947461705.1 of Synechococcaceae cyanobacterium. Lineage (GTDB taxonomy): Bacteria > Cyanobacteriota > Cyanobacteriia > PCC-6307 > Cyanobiaceae > Vulcanococcus. Next base: position 38 of record CANHMF010000128.1, on the reverse strand, counting down.
TGGTGCAGAGGCGCTGGAGCTGTTCCGTGGCTTTGAGC
>CANHMF010000127.1 GCA_947461705.1 Synechococcaceae cyanobacterium | reverse complement strand
GTCCTTGGGTGTCATCAGGCCATCACGCAGGGCTTGGTGCGCGATGCTGGCGGGCCGCAGGGCCGCGATGCGCTCCGCCGTCGTGCGCACGATTCGGGTGGCCAGTTCGGCGTTGGCCCGCAGGTTGCCGATCACCATCTCCACCGTCACGCTGTCGTGATCGGCGTACCAGCAGTCGTAGTCGGTGGCCATGGCCAGGGTGGCGTAGGCGATCTCCGCTTCGCGGGCCAGGCGAGCCTCGGTGTGGTTGGTCATGCCGATCACGCTGCACCCCCAGCTGCGGTAGAGGTTCGATTCCGCCCGGGTGGAAAAGGCTGGACCCTCCATGCAGAGGTAGGTGCCGCCTCGGTGGAGCTGGCGCCCCTCGGGCATCAGGCTGTCGGCCACGTCGCCCAGCAGCCGCGACAGGCTGGGGCAGAAGGGATCCGCCAGGGCCACATGGGCCACGGCCCCCTCACCGAAAAAGCTCAGGGGACGCTGATGGGTGCGATCGATGAATTGATCGGGCACCAGCATGTCCAGTGGTCGCACGCTTTCATGCAGGGATCCCACCGCGGAGGGCGAGAGGATCCAGCGCACTCCCAGGGAGCGCATGGCCCAGATGTTGGCCCGATAGGGCACCTCGGTGGGTGTGAAGGTGTGGTGGCGGCCGTGGCGGGCCAGGAACACCACCTCCATGCCGCCAAGGGTTCCCAGGCGCAGGCTGTCGGAGGGCTGGCCGAAGGGGGTTTCGATCACCAGTTCCTGCACATCCTCCAGACCCTCCATGGCGTAGAGGCCGCTGCCCCCCAGCACCCCCAGCCGCGCCTGGGATAGATCAAGGGAACCGGTTGCCACCATGGCCTGCAGTCAGGGTCCACTGTTTTACCGGAGCGGTGGATGCCCCTCGCCGGTTATCCGGGCTTCAGCAAACCCGGAGGGATGCCCATACTGAACAGGTTTGCGTGAGACGCCGTGACCAAAGCCGTGATGGACACCGACGCCGGCACGATTGAGCTGGAGCTGTTCGAAACCGACGCTCCCAATACCGTGGCCAACTTCGTGAAGCTTGCCAAGGACGGCTTCTATGACGGGCTGGCCTTCCACCGCGTGATCCCCGGCTTCATGGCCCAGGGTGGCTGCCCCAACAGCCGCGAAGGCGCCCGCGGCATGGCCGGCACCGGTGGCCCCGGCTATCAGATCGACTGCGAGATCAACCCCCAGAAGCACCAGGCCGGCACCCTTGCCATGGCCCACGCCGGTAAGAACACCGGTGGATCGCAGTTCTACATCTGCCACGAGGCTCAGCCCCATCTCGATGGCGTGCACACCGTGTTCGGCCACACCGGCAACATGGATGTGGTTCAGGCCCTCAAGAACGGCAGCCGTATCAACAAGGTGACCATTCAGGACTGAGGCCAATCCGCACGGATCCCTCGTTGTGGCTGATCCGTTCACGACAAAGGCTGGCTTTCGGGCCAGCTTTTTTGTGCCTGCTCTTCTGCTCTGCTGGCTGCTGGTTCAGCACCAGCGCATCAAGGTCCCGGGGCTGAGTCGCAGCAGGGGCTGATCGGTCGCGAGTTCCACCAGGGGGCGCCGCTGGGCTTCCAGGGTGTTGCTGGGATGGGTGCTGCGCTGGGCATCAGGGGCCAGCAGCAGGCTCACGCTGGCGGTGGCGGGCCAGCGGGCCATGCGGTGCAGGGCCTCCGCCAGGTGCTGGTTGTCGCTGCCGGGAAGCAACACGGCCAGCTCGGGCTGATCCAGCAGGGCCAGTACCCGGGGATGCTCCTCCCGTTCCAGCTCCAGGGTCAGCTCCGCCGCCCACTGCTGCAGTTCCTGCAGGTGGGCCGCCAGCTCGCCCGTTTCTGGCTCTCCCGCTCCGCTCCACCGCCAGGCCAGCACCGCAGCGGGACCCTGGCTCACGCTGGCCTGGCCCATCATGTGGCCGAGCTTGTCCTGCTTGGTTTGCAGGTAGCCGGCGTTGTGCTGGCCGGCATCCATCACCAGGGGCACCCGATCCACCACCTGCAGGCCATAGCCACCGAGGCCGGCGATCTTGCGGGGGTTGTTGGTGATCAGGCGCAGGCGATGCACCCCCAGCTCGCTGAGGATCTGGGCTCCCACGCCGTAGTTGCGCAGATCGGCCGCGAAGCCGAGGCGCTCGTTGGCCTCCACCGTGTCAAGGCCGCCATCCTGCAGGGAATAGGCCTTGAGCTTGTTGATCAGGCCAATGCCGCGTCCCTCCTGGCGGAGATACACCACCACGCCCTCACCGGCGGCCTCGATCATCTTGAGGGCCGCCTCCAGCTGCGGGCGGCAATCACAGCGCAGGGAGCCGAAGGCATCGCCCGTGAGGCATTCGCTGTGCACCCGCACCAGCACCGGGGCTTCGGCCTGCTCCGGGTGCCCCTTCACGATGGCCACGTGCTCGCTGCCATCCAGCTCGTTGCGGTAGCCAATGGCGCGGAAGTCGCCGAAGGCGCTCGGCAGGGTGGCCACCGCCTGGCGGCGCACGAAACGCTCGGTATCGAGCCTGTAGCGGATCAGATCGGCGATATTGATCAGCCGCAGGCCATGGCGCCGGGCGTACTCCACCAACTGGGGGAGCCGCGCCATGGAGCCATCCACGTTCTGGATCTCACAGATCACCCCGGCGGGGTAGAGCCCCGCCAGGCGTGAGAGATCCACCGCCGCCTCGGTGTGGCCGGCCCGTTTGAGCACCCCGCCCTGCTTGGCCCGCAACGGAAAGATGTGCCCCGGTCGCCGCAGGTCCGAGGGACGGGTGGCGGGATGGATGGCCACCTGAATGGTGCGGGCACGGTCTTCGGCGGAGATGCCGGTGCTCACGCCCTTCTCGGGGCCCGCGTCCACGCTCACGGTGAAGGCGGTCTGGTTGCTGTCGGTGTTGCGATCCACCATCAGCGGCAGATCCAGCTCATCGAGCCGCTCTCCCTCCATGGCGAGGCAGATCAGCCCCCGGGCCTCCGTGGCCATGAAGTTGATCTGCTCTGGGGTGGCGAACTGGGCCGCACAGATCAGATCCCCCTCGTTTTCGCGGTTTTCGTCGTCCACCACAACGATGGATTCACCGTTCCGGATCGCGGCGAGGGCATCCACGATCGAGTCGAAACGCAAGTTGGTGCTGAGCTCTTCGGTGTTCAAGTCGTCGGGGCTCACGGGGACAGCGGGCGGCGGGCGGCGGTGCGGCCGGCGCCAAGGGCTGGCACTTTTATAAAGCCCGGTACGATCTGGCGTTCCCGACACTCCGGCATGGCCAGTAAGCGCGTTGCGGTGATTGGCGCCACCGGGTACGGCGGCCTCCAGACCCTTCGCCTGCTGCAGGGTCACCCGCACCTGACGGTGACCTACCTGGGAGGAGAACGCAGCTCCGGCAAGCGCTGGAGTGAGCTCGTGCCGTTCCTGCCCCTGCCGGGTGATCCGGTGGTGCAGAGCCCGGAGGTGGATGCCATTGCCAGCGCTGCCGACATGGCGGTGCTCAGCTTGCCCAACGGCCTGGCCTCAGGCCTGGTGCCGGGCCTGCTGAAGCGGGGTGTGAAGGTGGTGGATCTCTCCGCCGACTACCGCTACAGCGCGCTGGAGCAGTGGAAGGAGGTGTATTCCACCGAAGCGCGTCAGTTTCCCCGCAGCGATGCCGAGCTTTGCCAGGAGGCGGTGTATGGCTTGGTGGAATGGGAGCAGGAGCGGATCCGCGAGGCGCGTCTGGTGGCGGCCCCGGGCTGTTTCCCCACCGCCAGCCTGTTGGCCCTCACCCCCTTCCTCAAGCAGGGACTGATCGAGACCGGCGGCATCGTGGTGGATGCCAAGACCGGCACGAGTGGTGGTGGCCGGGCCGCCAAGGAACACCTGCTGTTGGCCGAGGCTTCCGAGGGTGTGGCCCCCTATGGGGTGGTGGGCCATCGCCACACCAGCGAGATCGAGCAGCTCTGCGGCCGCGCCGCTGGCCAGACCGTTCAGCTCCAGTTCACGCCCCACCTGATCCCGATGGTGCGGGGTCTGCTGGCCACCGTTTACGGACGACTGCGGGATCCCGGGCTCACCGCTGAGGATTGCACCACCCTGCTGCAGGCGGCTTACCGCCATGCCCCCTGTGTGGATGTGCTGCCCGTGGGCACCTACCCCTCCACCAAATGGGTGCGGCAGACCAATCGCGCCCTGCTCTCGGTGCAGGTGGACCAGCGCACGGGCCAGCTGATCGTGATGAGTGCCATCGACAACATGATCAAGGGCCAGGCCGGCCAGGGGGTGCAATGCCTCAACTTGATGGCCGGTCTGCCGGCAGAAACCGGCCTGCCACTGCTGCCCTTTTACCCCTAGTCAGTCCAGCTCCTCAGCAGTGACCAGCCCCAGCCGTTCCGCCGCCAGTTGCACCGCCAGCGGCAGGATCTGATGTTCCTGCGCATGAATCCTGGCGGCCAGGCTCTCGTGGCTGTCCGTGGCATCCACCGGCACCGCCGCTTGCACCAGGATCGGCCCACCATCCACCTCCAGGCTCACCAGGTGGGCTGTGCACCCACTCAGCCGCACACCCGCCCGCAGGGCCTGACCAACCCCATCGACGCCGGGAAAGCTGGGCAGCAGCGAGGGATGGATATTCACAAGCCGCTGGGGGAAGGCGTCGATCAGCCGCTGGGTCACGATCCGCATCCACCCCGCCATCACCACCAGATCCACCTGTTCGGCGTTGAAGGCCGCCACCAGGGCGTCATCCAGCTGCTCTCGACTGGCGAAGGCGCGGTGATCGAGGCTGGATACCGGAATGCCCAGCCGCTGGGCCCGCTGGGTGGCTCCGCAGCCGGGGTTGTTCACGACCAGCAGGACGATCTCGGCCGCCATCGTGCCGTTGAGGCAGGCCAGGGCCAGGGCTTCGAAATTGCTGCCGTTGCCCGAGGCCATCACCCCGAGCCGCAGGCGGCGGGGCCCTGCGCCAGCTCGGAGCGGTGTCTGTGGCCACTGGACGGCCCGCTGGAGATCGCTAGGGTCAGGAAAAGCGGGCATCGGGCCATGTCCCATCTCTCCATCCTGCCAACCGTGCTGCGGGACGAAACCGTTCTCACCCGCGCCTTGCAGGACCTGGGACTCACCGTTCAGCAAGGGGGCACCTTGAAGGGGTTTGCCCAGGACCGTGAGCCGGTGACGTTGCGGGTGGACGTGGCCGAAGGGGCACCCCTGGGCTGGGCTCGCCAACCCGATGGCACCCTGGCCCTCGTGGGCGATCTGCAGCGCCTGGGGCGCTCCCGCTCCCTGCAGCACCTGCTCGGGCGCATCACCCGCCGCTACGCCGCACGACTGGCGCTCCAACAAGCTGCGGAGCACCTGCCTGGCGCCACCATCGAGCTGGTGGGCTGAACCGGCGGCGTGGTTGATCTGCATCTCGATGTCTCGGCCCCTCACCAGCACCAGGTGGCGGTCAGCCTGAGGGTTCAGCCCCACCAGCGGGCGATGCGGCTGCGACTGCCGGGCTGGACTCCAGGGTCCTATCTGATCCGCGACTACGTGCGTCACCTCGAGGGGCTCACGGTGGAGCAGCAGGGTCGCCTGCTCCCTTGCCGGCGCCTTGAGCCCGCCTGCTGGCTGGTGGAGCCCGACCCCCAGGCCGGCGATCTCTTGATCCGCTATCGGGTGATGGCCACCGAGCTGTCGGTGCGCACCTGCCACGTGGATGGCGATCATGGCTTTCTGGCCCTGGCCGCCATGGTGCTGGAGGTGGAGGGTGAGCGCTGGGCAGAGCATCGACTCCGCTGCTCCCTGCCTCCCCTTTGGCAGGCCTTTGTGCCCTTGCCCCAGCAGAGCGATGGCAGCTGGATCGCCGCCACCATTGATCAGTTGGTGGATAGCCCCGTGGAGCTGGGCCCCCACCGGGAACACCACTTTGCGGTGGGCCATGTTGTGCATCGCTGGGTCACCTGGGGAGGCGCCCCTGGTGCCGGCGACTGGCTACTGCAGCAGTTCCCCAG
>CANHMF010000126.1 GCA_947461705.1 Synechococcaceae cyanobacterium | reverse complement strand
CTGGGCCACACCCTCGAGTTCCAGGGGACCCGACGGGCCCACGGGCATCACCAGCACCTGCTGCTCGGCCGGATCCGCCAGCACCTGCAGATCCAGATCCTCCAGCACCCGCTCGAAGAAGATCCGGCGCATGCGGCCCGTGAGCACCGGCCCCAGGGCGGCCGCAAAGGCCTCCAGACCCTCGCGGTCGCCACGGCAGCCGCAATTCAGCGCGAGCCAGATCAGCAGCTTGGCCCAGCTCTCGCTGGTCCACAGCGGTGGAAAGCTCTCGCGGTGCTGGCGCACCAGCTCGCCAATGGCGAAGTCGAACAGGGTGGCCTGCAGCGCCACCGGGTCAGGGGTTGCACTCCTCATACCTGCCATCCTCCACACCGGCGGGCAGACTGCGGTGGCACGTGCACGCGCCACCCATGGCCCTGGACTTCAACGATCCGGATCTGGAGTTCGCCGATCTGGTCTATGCGTACCAGAGCTGGGTGATGGCCGTCATCAACGACGAGAAGCTGGGCGGTGAGGACACCCTGCTCACCGACGAGATCACCGAGGACGCCCTCAACGCCATGCGCTTCCTGCCCGGCGAGGTGACCTCCGCCATCGAAACCAGCCTGGCCCGCGTCTACGACGTGGATGCCGACGAACTGGCGGCCCTGCTGTTCCCAGAAGACTGAGCCAGCCAGACACCTACATCCTCGGCACCCACAGCGCAGAGCTGGAACGGCTTCGTTTTCAGCACCAGCTGTGGCAACCGATCGCCCGCGGCGCCTGGCAGCGCGCCGGGCTCAGGCCCGGCCAGAGGGTGCTGGATCTCGGTGCCGGTCCCGGCTTCGCCGCCCAGGACCTGGCCCGTGCCGTGGGCCCCAGCGGCCGCGTGCTGGGCCTGGAGCTGAGCGGTGACTACGTGGCCACAGGCCAGGCCCTGGCCCAAGCAGAAGGGCTGGAGCAACTGGAACTCCGCCAACACAACCTGCTCGAGGATCCGCTGCCGCCGGAGACCTTCCACCTGGTGTGGTGCCGCTGGGTGGCCATGTTTCTGCCGCGGGTGGAGCCCCTGCTCGATCAGCTGCCCCAGGCCCTAGAGCCCGGTGGTCAGGCCCTGGTCCATGAATACATGCACTGGGACAGCTTCGGGCTCCACCCAGGCGGGGCCGCCATCCGGCGCTTCGGCGCAGCCGTGCAGGACAGCTTCCTGCAGGCGGGGGGCGACCCGGACATCAACCGGCGACTGCCCTCACTGCTGGCGGCGCGGGGCCTGCAGATCGCCGAACTCCGCCCTCTGCCGGTGCTGGGCCGCAGCGGGTCGATGGCCGCCCAATGGCTGGAGGCCTTCGTGGGCGTCTACAGCCTGCAACTGCAGCGGTTGGGGCTATGGACCAGCGCCGATGCCCAGGCCGCGCGCGCCGAGATCGAGGCCAGCCGCCACGACCCCGGCAGCTACTGGGTTGGACCCACGGTGCTGGAGCTGAGGGCGACACGATGAGAGCACTGACGCTGCCCTGCCGTGGTCTGGACCGAGGCTGACATCCCCGACCAGAGCGGGCGCCTGGCCCTGGTGACTGGTGCCAACAGTGGCCTCGGCCTGGAAACGGCCCGCGCCCTCGCCGCCAGGGGCGCCCGGGTGCTGCTGGCCTGCCGTGATCCCGAGCGGGGCGAGCAGGCCCGCCAGGCCCTGGCGCCGATCGCCAGCGCTGGCATCGAGGTGTTGGCCATGGATCTGGCCGATCTCGCCAGCGTGGCCCGCGCCGCTGAGCAGGTGGCCACAAGCCACGGCCAGCTCGACCTGCTGATCAACAACGCCGGGGTCATGGCTCCGCCCAGGCAGCTGAGCCGCCAGGGCTATGAGCTGCAATTCGCCGTGAATCATCTGGGCCACTTCGCCCTTACCCAGGCGCTGCTGCCCTTGCTGAAAGCCCGTGCTGGGGCGCGGGTGGTGCACGTGAGTTCCGGTGCCCACTACTTCGGCCGCATCGCCTTCGACGACCTGCAGGGGGAGCGGCGCTACGACGCCTGGGCCGCCTATGCCCAGAGCAAACTCGCCAACGTGATGACGGCGCTGGAGCTGCAACAGCAGCTGGAGGCCAGCGGCAGCGCCGTGCTGTCCGTGGCCGCCCATCCTGGCCTGGCCCGCACCAACCTGCAGCCCACCTCCGTGGCCGCCCGAGGCTCGCGGATGGAAGGCCTCGCCTACCGATGGATGGATCCGCTGTTCCAGAGCGCCGCCATGGGGGCCCTGCCCCAGCTGTATGCCGCCACCGCTTCGGGTGTGCAGGGTGGGGAGTTCTTCGGCCCCGGCGGCCTCGCGAACCTCAAGGGCTATCCGGCGCGCTGCCGCCTCGCGGCGTCCACCCGCGACGCAGCCCAACGCCAGCGGCTGTGGCTACTGAGCCAGGAGCTGAGCGAGAGGCTGGGGCGTTGAAGCTGCGGGCCACCAACCAGCCGATCTGATCTGATCTGGCAGCTGAGCCGAGCCACCAGATCTCTCGATCCGTCATCGCGACAAACAATTGATCCCCAGCGGGCAGGAATATATGACTACAGGCCAGTGAACTAGATGATGGTGAAGGCATCACGCTCCGAGACATCGAGCTGACCAGCAGCGTGCTTGATGATTGCCAGTCGGTCTCCAGCACCACTAACAACGAGAGCATCGCTCCCATTCCTAACGATCCCAAAACTCGCAACACCGTCCACAACAATCAGGTCTTTACCCTTTTGCCAGTCCATCACCTTGGTGCGGCCGCCGGCAGACAGGACAAAGACATCTGCTCCCGCCCCACCCCAGCAGCGATTTCGCCCGTTACCACCTGTCAGGCGATCCCTTCCCGCTTCTCCAAACAACGTGTCATCGCCTTGTTGGCCAAATACCTCATCATCTCCGCCTCCGGCGATCACCGTGTCGCGACCACGGCCAGCCACAATCCTTTCATTGGCTGATGTGCCCGTGATCGTGTCGTTTCCGATCCCGCCGATGATCTGTCCGGGTTGGCCCAGAGGAGTTTCAACCGGGGTGAGGTAGCGATCGGGATTGAATCCAGCGGGGAGACCAGCGGGAACCCAGATCACCGCCTTGACGGCCAGCCCACCCTGGAAGGCCGTGCTGATCGGAAGACCAGCCTCATCAGACAGCGCCTCGTAACTGGACTGCAGGGCGTAGGGGATGGCAGGCTTCTGGTTGTAAAAAGGCAGCGCGTCGCCAGGGATCGAGCCTTCCAAAGCCAAGGTGTAAATATTTCCGATGAATCCATCGATCAGGTTATTATAATAGAGGGTGGAGACGTAGCTCCATTGGCCACCCCCAGGGGGATCGGCGGGAATGGTGCTCAGGCCAAGCTTGGCCAGCCGCGCGTTGACGGCAGTGGCATCAAATTGACCCAGACTCTTGATGTAGTAGCTGTCGAAGACAGGCACACTGCTGATGCCAGGGAAGAGCTGCTTGAAAGCCCACAGCATTGCAGCCACACCGGCATAGATGTCATTGGCATCGCTCGCCGGTGTTGTACTGGCTTCAACCTGAAAATTCTGGGCATAGAACCAGTGCTGGCTGGAGCCGCGTCCATCCAGGACACCGCGGCCGTCGGTGAACGCTGCATCCAGAATCGCCTTGGCCTTCTCACTGGCCGCGTTGTCGGTGTTAACGGCATCCGTGATCAGGTTCCAGAGGGACTGACCATTGGCCTTCAGCGCTGCCGAGAAACCGAAGACGCGGCCGTCATCGTTCAGGGGCTTCTGGAAGGCGTCGTAACTGCCATTTCCCAGGATGGTGGCGCCAGCCGGCGTGTTGATCCAGGTGGAAAGATCATCCAGAAAGAAGCCGATACCGTCAGCCATGGCCATCACCGGCGGTCTTCACTCCCATCGTGGCGGCGTTGATGGCGGTCGTCGCGCGCCATGACATGCCCGGCCAACACCCGCTGCCGTGCTTGGGGTTTTTGGAGATGCCCGGTGCCGGTTTCGAACCAGCGACATCCTGCTTGTAAGGCAGGCGCTCTACCGCTGAGCTAACCGGGCGGTTGCGCCATTCTGCAGCCACACCGCCCCCGCATGTCCATGGCCAGCGGACGCCATCACGACCGGGCCACCTGGCTGCTGGCCCTGCCCTTCGGCCTGCTGTGGTGGCCGTGGCAGGGCCTGCTGGGAACGGCCGTGGGAACCCTGGCCTTTCTGCTGGGGGGGCTGCTGCTCTCGCCTGATCTCGACACCCGCTCCAATCCCACCCGCCGCTGGGGGCCGCTGCGGCTGCTGTGGTGGCCCTACCGCCGGCTGCTGCGGCACCGCTCACTGCTGTCCCACACGCCGTTGATCGGCACGGCGGGGCGCCTGCTCTACCTGGGGGGCCTGCTGCTGGGGCTCTGCTGGCTGCTGCACCCCGTGGGTGCCCCGTCCCTGGGGGCCCTGCAGGAGAGGAGCCTGACGATCTGGCTGCAGCAACGCCCCCTGCTGCTCACGGTCCTGGTGGGCCTGGAGGCCAGCGCCTGGCTGCACCTGCTTCAGGACGGCGACCCCATACCCAAAACCCCGCGCCTGTTGCGGCGTCGCGGCCGCCGCCGCCACAAAGTGAGAAGGTGACCGCCAGCCCAGCCCGCGAGGCTCTGCCGCCATGAGCGCCATTCCCGATCCCACCCTGGCGGCCCTGGCGGAGCTGAAGGCCGTGGTGGCCCGCCTGCGGGATCCCGAGGGTGGCTGCCCCTGGGACCTGGAGCAAACCCACGCCTCCCTGGCGCCCTACGTGCTGGAGGAAGCCCATGAGGTGGCCGATGCCATCCGCCACGGCAACGATCAGCACCTGAGCGAGGAGCTGGGCGATCTGTTGCTGCAGGTGATGTTGCACGCCCAGATCGCCAGCGAAGCGGGGCGCTTCGACCTCGCCGAGATCAGCCGCGGCATCAGCAGCAAACTGGTGCGACGCCACCCGCATGTGTTCGCCGGCGCCGAGGCGGCCGACAGCGCCGCGGTGAAGGAGGCGTGGGAGGCAATCAAGGGCCAGGAGCAGGCTGAACGCGAGGCGGCCAGCGCCGAATCCACCGCCCCAGCCTCCGCCAGCCCCCTCAGCGACCGCTTGGCGCGCAAGGTGCGCGGCCAGCCCGCCCTGACCGGCGCCATGACGATCTCCAGGAAGGCCGCCGCGGCCGGCTTCGAGTGGGACTCCATGGCCGGCGTGTGGGAGAAGGTGCACGAGGAACTCGACGAACTCAAGGAGGCCGTTGCCAGCGGCAACCAGGCCCACGCCCAGGAGGAGCTGGGCGATCTGCTGTTCACCCTGGTGAACGTGGCCCGCTGGCGTGGCATCGACCCGGAAGCCGGCCTGGCCGGCACCAACCGCCGCTTCCTCGATCGCTTCTCCCGCGTGGAGGCGGCCCTGGGGGGCGAGCTGCAGGGCCGCAGCATCGGCGAACTGGAAGGCCTCTGGCAGCAGGCGAAGGCCCAGATCCGGGCCGAGAACGGGCCGCCGGCTGGCAGCTAAACCGTCGCCACAGCGCACGCCACGCGCCTCAATCCTCCGGCTGCTGAATCCGGCTGCTGCGCTGGCCCTTGATGGCGCTGCGCTGCTTCTTGGCCGCCAGACGCCGCTCCTTGGAGCCCCGGGTGGGCTTGGTGGGGCGGCGCGGCGGCGGCGGCGGGCTCAGGGCCTCCTGCAGCAGCTCCACCAGGCGTCGCTGGGCCGCCACCCGGTTCTGCCATTGAGAGCGGTGCTCACTGGCGGCGATCACGAGCTTGCCGTCCACCAGCTTCCCCTCCAGCCGGCGCAGCGCCCGCGCCTGCAGCGGCGGCGGCAGGGCTGCCGAGGCCCCCAGATCAAACACCAGCTCCACCCGCGAATCGGTGGTGTTTACCCCCTGGCCGCCTGGGCCGGAGGCGCGTGAGAAGCGCCAGCCCAGCTCTGCCGCCGGCAGCACCAGCGTGTCATTGATCGGCAGGTCGGCGGCGGAGCCCATCGGTTCAGGATGGCTTAAAGCAGGCTCACCTG
>CANHMF010000125.1 GCA_947461705.1 Synechococcaceae cyanobacterium | reverse complement strand
GCTGATGGCTGAGCTGCCGGTAGATCACCTGCTGCTGATGGGCCAGCTGGGCTAGGTCTGCCTCCGGTGTAGACGAATTGCGGATGGCGTGCTCCAGCCAGGCCAGGCGCTGGGCAATGGCACGGCTGCCCCTGGGGACCTGTGGATAGAGATGCCCTGGGCCGGTCGGGTCAGACCCGCTGGAGGTCACCGCAAGCCGACCGCTCTGGGTCGCTGGTGAGGTGGCCTGGCCCAGGCAGCCGCTGGTGCTGACCAGAACCACCGTTGCCGAAGTCAACACCAGCAGCATCGCGCGAGCAGGACGCATCGCCATGGACCCCATCACTGCAATCACGGCGCCCCAGGGCGTCAGGGCACCAGGTTCACCAGCTTGCCCGGTACCACGATTACGCGGCTCGGGGCTTTGCCTTCCAGCCACTTGGCGGCGATCTCGCTGGCCAAGGCAAGCCGTTCGAGCGTGGCTTTATCGGCGTCGGCCGGCACGTCCAGGCTGCCCCGCACCTTGCCTTTGACCTGAATCACCAGTTCCACCGTGTCGCGCACCAGCGCAGAGGCATCCACGTGCGGCCAGCTCTGGCAATGAACGCTGCTGCTGACCAGTGGATCCTGATCCGTGCGCCCCGCAAGTTTCAACCACAGGTCCTCGGCCAGATGGGGTGCGAACGGGGCCAGCAGGATCACCAGCGTGCGCAGCGCTTCACAGGCGAATGGCGCGCCGCTGCCCTCCAGGTGGGAGGCCATGGCATTGCTCAGCTTCATGAGCTCCGACACGGCGGTGTTGAACTGGTAGTCGCCATCCAGGTCGGCGCTGATTTCTTTGGTCGCGGTGTGAACGGCCCGGCGCAATGCCTGCTCATCGGCATTCAGGCCACCGTTGGATGCCGCCGCGGCCAGAGCCTCCTTCACCGCGTCTTCACCACCGCCACCGTCGGCCAGGCTCAGCCCGCGCTCGCAGGCTCCGTCCACCAGGCGCCAGAGACGCTGAAGGAAGCGGAACTGTCCCTCCACATCGGCGTCATCCCACTCGAGATCCTTCTCAGGGGGTGCCTTGAACAGGATGAACATGCGGGCGGTGTCGGCGCCGTACTTGTCGATCACCACGGCGGGATCGACGCCGTTGTATTTCGACTTCGACATCTTTTCGTAGAAGGTCTCCAGGGGATCCCCCGTTGCCGGGTCGCGGGGATCGCTGGGGTCGGCCACATCGGCCGGGGCGATGTACTTGCCGGTGTGTGGGTTCTTGTAGGTGATGCCCTGGACCATGCCCTGGGTGAGCAGGCGCTGGAACGGCTCATCGAAGCCCAGCAGGCCCCGATCCCGCAGCACCTTGGTGAAGAAGCGGGAATAGAGCAGGTGCAGGATGGCGTGCTCGATGCCGCCCACGTACTGATCCACCGGCAACCAGGAATCCACCGCCTCGCGGTTGAAGGGCAGGCCTGTGTTGTGGGGATCGCTGTAGCGCAGGAAGTACCAGCTGGAGCACATGAAGGTGTCCATCGTGTCGGTCTCGCGCCGCGCGGGGCTGCCGCAGCAGGGGCACGCCACCTGCCACCAGCTCTCCAGCTGGGCCAGTGGGGAACCGCCCTTCCCGGAAAAGGCCACATCTCGCGGCAGTTCCACCGGCAGCTGCTCGGCTGGCACCGGCACCACGCCGCAGCTGTCGCAGTGGATCACCGGGATCGGGCAGCCCCAGTAGCGCTGGCGCGAGATCAGCCAGTCACGCAGGCGGAACTGCACCTTGCCCCGACCCCAGCCCTCCGCTTCCGCCGCGGCGGTGATGGCGGTTTTGGCCTCAACGCTGGGGAGGCCATCGAAGCGACCGGAGTGGATCAGCACGCCGGCCTCGGTCCAGGCGCCGCCCTCGTAGGCGTGCTCATCGCTGCCCTCGGGGATGATCACTTGGCGCACCGTCAGTTCGTACTGGCGGGCGAACACGAAATCGCGCTGGTCGTGGGCGGGCACCCCCATCACGGCACCGGTGCCGTACTCGGCCAGCACGTAGTCGGCGATCCAGAGAGGAATCAGTTCGCCGTTGGCGGGGTTGCGCACCCGGGCGCCGATGGCCACGCCCCGCTTGGGCTTGTCGTCTGCCGTGCGTTCCTGCTCGCTCTGGCGGCTCACCAGATCACAGAAGGCCTCCACGGCGATGGCTTGCTCTGCGGTGGTGAGTGGAGCCACCAGTGGATGCTCGGGTGCCAGCACCACGTAGCTGGCACCGAAGATCGTGTCGGGCCGGGTGGTGAACACCGTGATGGACTCGGCGGTGTCGTGGCCATCGGCATCGACCACCGGGAAGGTGAGTTCCGCGCCGGTGCTGCGGCCGATCCAGTTGGCCTGCATCGTGCGCACCCGTTCTGGCCAGCCCTCCAGCTTGGGCAGGTCGTCGAGCAGCTGGTCGGCGTAGGCGGTGATCTTCAGGAACCACTGGCGCAGCTTGCGCTTCTCCACGAGGGCTCCCGAGCGCCAGGACCGTCCCTCGCTGTCCACCTGTTCATTGGCGAGCACCGTCTGATCGATCGGGTCCCAGTTCACCGTGGCGTCCTTCTGGTAGGCCAGGCCGGCCTCCAGGAACTGCAGGAACAGCCACTGGGTCCAGCGGTAGTAATCGGCGTGGCAGGTGGCCAGTTCCCGATCCCAGTCGATCGAGAGGCCCAGCTGGTTGAGCTGCGCCCGCATGGAGGCGATGTTCTGGTCGGTCCAGGCGCCGGGATCCACCCCCCGCTCGATGGCGGCGTTCTCCGCCGGCAGGCCAAAGGCGTCCCACCCCATGGGGTGCAGCACCTTGCGGCCCCGTAGGCGCTGCACCCGGGCCACCACATCGGTGATCACGTAGTTGCGCACATGACCCATGTGCAGGTTCCCCGAGGGGTAGGGGAACATCGAGAGGGCGTAAAAGGCCGTATCGCCCTGTTGCAGCTCAGGGGTGGCATGCAGCCCGTTGGCCCTCCAGGCCTGCTGCCAGCGGCTCTCCATGGCCTGGGGTTGGTAGCGGTTGCTCTCGCTCACTGGCTGGCTGGGATCCGTGCCAGTGATGCTCCCACAGCTGGTTTCGCGGTTCAGGTCAGGGCTCGCAGCAGGGCGACGGCCTGGCGGTTGAGCAGCACAGGGTCGCCGTCCTGCTCCGGCTGCAGGGCCAGGTAGTCGCAATCCACCCAGCGGACCACCCCCTCGAGCCGGGTGCCATCCAGCAACTGGATGCTCAGCAGGGTTCGGGCCCGAATCCAGCCCTGGATCTGGCGAATGCCCGGCTGGGAGGTGTCCAACTCCTGGCCACGCCGCTCAAAGAGGTTCCCCATAGGATCGAACCCTGTCCTCGCAGGCCGCCTCGCGTGCTCCAGTTCAGCAAATACCAGGGATTAGGCAACGATTTCCTCCTGCTGGATGGGCGCACGGCCACCGATCCCGACGACCGGCTCGGCCTCACCCCCGCCTGGGTGCAACACCTGTGTGACCGCCGCTTCGGCGTGGGTGGCGATGGCGTGATCCTGGCCTTACCGCCCAATGCCGGCGGTGAGTTGCGCATGCGCATCTTCAACGCCGATGGCAGCGAGCCGGAAATGTGTGGCAATGGCATCCGCTGCCTGGCCCGTTTCCTCGCCGATCGCGATGGCGATGGCCCGGGACGCACCTGGCAGATCGACACCCTGGCTGGTCGCATCGTGCCGGAGCTGCTGGCCGATGGCACGATTCGCGTGGATATGGGAGCCCCCTTCCTCGAGCCGGATCAGGTGCCCACCACCCTCAGCGTCGGCCCCCATGGCCTGCCCCAGGGGGAGTTGGAGGTGGATGGCGAACGGTTTGCCGTGGCGGCCGCCGGCATGGGCAATCCCCATGTGGTGATTCCGGTGGATGCCGTGGAGGAGATCGATCTCGAGCGCTTTGGTGCCGCCTTCGAGATTCATCCCTGCTTCCCGGCCAAAACCAACGTGCACTTCGTGCAGGTGCTGGCCCCGGATCACCTGCTCATGCGGGTGTGGGAGCGGGGCGCTGGTCCCACCCTGGCCTGCGGCACTGGTGCCTGCGCCACCCTCGTGGCTTGCCACAGCCTGGGGCTCTCGGAACGGCAGGCCCGCCTCGACCTTCCCGGTGGCCCGTTGCAGATCCACTGGGATGCCACCAGCGGCAAGGTGTTCATGGATGGCCCCGCTGAGCATGTGTTCGATGGCCTGATTCCTGATCCAGAGCTGGTGGCGGAGGCCAGGCGGCAGGCGCCCGCCGTGCTGGCCGACACGCCCGCTGTGGTGGCTGATCTGGCCGAGATCGATTGCGCCAGCGTGTGTGCCAACGGTTGTGTGCGTCCCGATGCCTGCCCGAGCGCCGAGGCCCGTGCCCGGGTGGCCGCCCTGCTGAATTCGAGCTCCCTGGACGATCTGGTGGCTCTCGCCACCAATTCGCTGGAGTCCCGCACGCGGGCTCGCTTCGAGCGCGACACCGGCCTGAGCGGTTGATGCCGTGACACAGGGGTCTGGGGCGCTCTATCTCGACGCCTGTGCCACCACACCACCGGCTGCCGAAGTGCTGGAGGCCATGGCCTGCGCCCAGAGCCAGGCCTGGGCCAACCCCTCCAGCCTGCACGGCTTTGGTCTGGCCGCCGCGGAGCAGTTGGACCGGGCCCGTGTGGAGGTGGCCAAGCACCTTGGCTGCACGGCCAGCCAGGTGCTGTTCACCTCTGGTGGAACGGAATCGATTCACCTGGCGCTGCTCGGGATGGCTGCCGCTCAACCGCCCGCCCGCCTGCTGATCTCAGCGGTGGAACATCCCGCCACCTTGGCGGCGGCTGATCAGTTGCAGCGGCTGGGCTGGCAGGTGGAGCGGATTCCCGTGGATCAGGTGGGTGTGGTGGACTTGGAGGCCTTCGAGCGATTGCTCCAGCCCCCCACCCGGCTGGTCTCCGTGATCTGGGGCCAGAGCGAGGTGGGAACCATCCAGCCCATTGAGGCGCTGGGTGACCGCTGCCGCCAGGCCGGGGTGCCGTTTCACGTGGATGCGGTGCAGGTGGTGGGGCACCGCCCGCTGCGTTTCAACGCCCTGCCCATTGATCTGTTGAGCCTTGCCGCCCACAAACTGCAGGGCCCCCGCGGCGTGGGAGCCCTCCTGGTGCGCTCCGATCTGCGGCTCCAGCCCCTCATCGGTGGGGGCGGCCAGGAGCGGGGCCTGCGCGGCGGTACGGAACCGGTGGTGCTGGCGGTCGGCCTGGCCCGGGCCCTGGCCCTGGCCGAGGCTCGTCTGCAGGCCCATGGTGGGGAGGATCCCACAGCTTTGCTGCGCGATGGGTTGCTGGAGGCGTTGCTGGCCTGTGAGGGGCTCCGGCTCAGCGGACCCAATCCCCTGGACCCCCGGGCACCGAAGCGGTTGCCGCACCACATCAGCCTGTTGGTGGCCGGCCCGGTTGACCAGCCCCTCTCGGGCCGGCGGTTGGTGCATGCCCTCTGGCAGGAGGGCCTGGCGGTGAGCAGTGGCTCGGCCTGCAGCAGCGGCCGCACTGCCCATCCCGATGGACTCTCCCCCAGCCCGGTGCTCGAGGCCATGGGCTACGCCCCAGGCGAGGCCGCTAGCGGCCTGCGGCTCAGCCTTGGCCCGTGGCTCAGCGTCTCGGATCTGGCGCTGGTGCCTGCCGCACTGGAGCGGGCCCGGCGCAAGCTGCTGGCGGACTGAGCATGGCCCTCACCCTGGTTAAGGTCAGCCGATCTCAGCCTGATCTGGATGCTTCCCGCAGACCTGCGTACGGCCGAAGCGGAGGCCCTGGTGGCCATCCAGGCCGCCTTGACGGCCGACGCCAAGGGCCTGTGGACCACTGAATTCCGCTTCGAGGGCCTGCGGCTGCTGCCCGTGGCCCTGCGGATGATCGCGGCCCTCAGCCCCAGCCAGAGCGGTGTGCGGTTCCTGTTTCCCGATGCCGGCGCCACGGCCCTGGCCCAGCGGGATGCCCCCGAGTTCGCCAGCCAGTTCGCCAGCCTGCGCGATCAGATGCGCCTGCAACAGGCTGATGGGGGCAGTGAGGGCCTGCTGGTGCTCGTAGCTCCCTCACCGGCGGACTACGAGGATGTGGAGCAGGTGTGTGCCCTGCACCGGGGGGCGGTGGTGTTGCTGAACGGCAACCTGGAAGATGCCGCTGTGGGCATTGGCAGCGTGGCCCGAGAGCGCCGCAAGGGCTTCCTCTCGGGATGGCAGAGCGCCT
>CANHMF010000124.1 GCA_947461705.1 Synechococcaceae cyanobacterium | reverse complement strand
GATGTGATCAGACTCTCCCTTGGTATTGGTGGTTAGGTGCTCACGCGGGCATTCATGGATTTCTGGTGACGATGATCACCGGACTGCCCTGGTTGGGTTTACTGGAGTGGATGGTGCATTCGCTGATTGATTTCTTAAAGTGTCGGCACCGCTATGGGCTTGCCATGGATCAATGTCTGCATCTGCTTTGCAAGGTGCTTTGGGTTGGAATTGCAACACAGGTGCTTGGCCTGCGTCTGATTTGATGGGGTTATGGATAGTTCTGTAGACGACCCTTAAACAACGGTCCAATCCTTCGTGTTAATGGGTGCTCTTCTGATCCAGAGTGCTGGCGCCAAGTTGTGCAGCGTGAGGTTGGGTGCTCATTCCTGTAAGTAAGTGCTCTGCCGCAGGCTGGTCTCGAGGTGATCCATCAATCGGCGTGCTTCGCTGATGTGCAGAGTGCCCTGCTGGATCGCGGTCTCGCTGGCCATGCGCAGACGTTCCAACAACAGGTCTGGGTCATGCTCCATGGCTTTCAGCACGTCAGCATTGGTGTTGCCACGCACCACATGGTCCACCTGGTAGCCGCCTCCCGGTGCCAGTCGGATGTGCACGGCATTGGTGCTCCCGAAGAGGTTGTGCAGATTGCCCATCACTTCTTGGTAGGCACCACCGAGAAACATGCCGATCAGGTAAGGCTGCTTCTCTTGCAAGTCATGCAGTTCCAGCAGGGGTTTGGCCTGTCCCTCGCCGATGAAACGCGCCAGTTTGCCGTCGGAATCGCAGGTGAGGTCTGCAAAATGACCGAGTCGGGTGGGTTGTTCGTTCAGCCGGTGGATCGGCATCAGCGGGAAGAGCTGCTCAATCGCCCAGGTGTCAGGGGCTGAACGGAACACCGAGAGGTTGGCGTAATAGATCCCCGCCAAGGCCGCGCGGAGGCTGCGGAGGTCCTCAGGTATCGCTGACTGGGATGGCAGTCGTTCAACGATCGCCTCGGCACAGGCCCACGTGAGTTGCTCGGCCATGGCGCGCTCGGGCAGGCTCAGATATCCCAGGCGGAAGGCATCTAGAGCATCCTCCTTGAATTTGATGGCGTCGTTCCAAGCCTCCTGTAACCGTGAAAGATCGCTGGCTTCTCCGGATCCAAAAGCCACGATGGCCTGGAGCGTGTCGCGAAGGTTGCGAACCGTGAGCGGCTCTCCTGTCTGGGGGGGAGGTGTGGCCCCGGGCATGGAGGCCCGGCCCAGGACGTTGAACACCAGCACCGAGAAATGACTGGCGATGGCACGTCCGCTCTCGCTGACGAGAGTGGGTACGGCAACGGCGTGAGGTTCGCAGCATTCCTGCACAGTGGCCACCACGTCGTTGGCGTAGTTCTGAAGTGAATAGTTGGTGGAGGCAGCTGTGGCTGTGCGGCTCCCGTCATAGTCCACACCCAGGCCTCCACCCACATCCAGATAGCCCATGGGGGCACCGAGTTTCGTGAGTTCCACGTAGATCTGTCCGGCTTCCTGCAGGGCATCCTTCAGGACGGCGATGTCGTTGATCTGACTGCCGACATGGAAGTGCAGCAGGCGCAGATCCTCGAGAAGCCCGGCTTCTCTCAAGGCCTCGACGGTGCTCAGTACATCGGGGATCGCTAAGCCGAACTTGGCTTTTTCTCCGACCGAGCTGCCCCAGCGGCCTGTGCTGCGGCTGGAGAGTTTGGCCCGGATCCCGATAAACGGGGCAGCTCCCAGTTCTTTGCTCGCATGGATGATCCGCTCCACCTCGTCGGGCTGTTCGATCACGACTACCGGTTGGCGCCCGAGCCGGCGGGCCAGGATCGCGGTCTCGATGTAGCGCCGGTCCTTGTAGCCGTTGCAGATCAGCAGTGCCTCAGGGTCATCAATCAACGACAGCGCGATCAACAATTCCGCCTTGCTGCCAGCCTCCAGGCCGAAATGCCAGCGCTGACCGCAGGTCACCAGCTCCTCCACCACGTGCCGCTGCTGGTTGCATTTCACAGGGAACACGCCCTGGTAGCGCCCTGCGTAGCTGTAGTGAGCAATGGCCCGCTCGAACGCGGCATGCAGGCGCTCAAGCCGGTCCTGAAGGATGTCGTCGAAGCGGATCAACAGTGGCAGGGATAGGTTCCGTCCCTGCAGGCCCTGCACTAGATCGATCAGATCGAGGCTTCCACCGCGCTCTCCCTGGGGTTGCACGCTGATGTGCCCGCGTGTGTTCACAGAGAAGTAAGGCTCGCCCCAGCGGCTGATCCCATACAGCGCGGCGCTGTCCTGCACTCTCCAGCCAGCGGGATTGGCAGACTGCATGGGGCCGTAACAGGGGGCGACCGACGAAATCTAGGGGGCCATCCCGGCGCGGCCATGCCGGGTGCTTGCCAAGCGGCAGGCCCGGCGCGGACGATGGATCGGACTCACTGCTCTGATCAGCCATGGCTGCCGAACGCACTTTTGTTGCCATCAAGCCCGATGGCGTCCAGCGCGGCCTGGTGGGCGAAATCCTCGGCCGCTTCGAACGGAAGGGGTTCAAGCTGGTGGGGCTGAAGCAGCTCACCCCCAGCCGTGATCTGGCGGAAAGCCACTACGGGGTCCATCGCGAACGCCCCTTCTTTGCCGGTCTGGTTGATTTCATCACTTCTGGTCCTGTGGTGGCGATGGTCTGGGAGGGCGATGGTGTGATTGCCAGCGCCCGCAAACTGATTGGTGCCACGAAGCCTCTGGAGGCCGAGCCCGGAACCATTCGCGGCGATCTAGCCGTGAACATTGGTCGCAATGTGATCCATGGATCCGATGCTCCTGAAACAGCTCAATTCGAGATCGGGCTCTGGTTCCAGCCGTCTGAGCTCAGCGATTGGACTCCTTCTGACCAGGCCTGGCGCGTCGAAGGCTGATCAGCGGGCTTGCCACGCACACGGTGTGGGATGGGGCACCATCCCTTCCGTTGGTGTGGCTGATTGCTGCACGAGTCTTTAAGTTGAGGGCTGTGACGCATCCGTTCGGTGGCAGAGCTTTCGCAAGAGCATGCGGTTAAGCCATCCCTCAGTGTTGATCAACTCACGCGTCTCTTTGAGATCGCCAAGGGGATTTCCCGTGAGTCATCACTCGAGGGTCTAATTGGTCGCATTCTTGAGGATAGTCGTCCTTGGATTAGATGTGATACGTGCTCCCTGTTCCTCCCTGATTTCGAAGCCGGTGATCTGGTGCTGCACTCCGCCCGTGGTGGGGAGTGCAGCCATGGGCAGATCCGTGTGCCGATGGGGGCTGGGGTTGTGGGTGCTGCGATGGAGGGTGGCGAAACGATAAGGGTCGATGATGTGCGCCAAGATCCACGTTTCTTTGCGGCAGCTGATAAGAAGACTGGCTACGAGACGCGTGCTCTGATTGCGGTTCCACTGCTCGATGGTAATGCCTGTCGTGGAGTGATTGAATTCATCAATCCCGAGGAGCGTAAGTATTTCTCCGATGCGGATGTCGCTTTGGCTGAGTATTTCGCGGGGCTTGTGGCTAGCACTCTTTACCGCATGGAGATGGCGGAAACGGCGGTGCGGGCAGCGATGTTTCAGCACGATTTGGAGATTGCCCTTGAAGTGCAGCGCGGCCTGCTTCCCAAGGTGTTCCCGCCGAACGATCAATATGGTGGCTTGGATGTGTGGGGCCTTTGTGACCCTGCCCTGGAGGTGGGGGGAGACCTCTTTGACTTTTTCCCGGGCCCCGAAGGACGGTTGTTCTTTCTGATCGGCGATGTATCCGGTAAAGGGATTGGCGCTGGCATGTTCATGGCTCAGACGCGCACACTCATGCGCGGGGTGGCGCGTGCTGGAGGCTCGCCGTCCTTCATCCTTGAGGGAGTCAATAGCCTCCTCAACCCTGACAATGAAGCGCTGTTATTTGTGACCATGCTCTTTGGCTGTTATGACCCCAGGACGGGTGAGATTGAGTACGCCCAGGCTGGTCATAACCAGGCGATTCTCTGTTCTAAGGCTGCCGGGATTGCCTACGAACCCTATGGGGGATCGCCCCTTGGTCCCTTCCCGATGGCTCAGTGCGCCACGTTCCATACGAAGCTCGAGCCAGGTGATTGCTTGATTCTCTACACCGACGGCGTCACCGAGGCGATGAATGCCCAGAGGCAGTTGTATGGAGAAGATCGGCTGCTCCGCTTTGCTGAGAGGATTGCGAAGGATCAGGCCAAGCAGATGGCCAAGTCCCTGCGCGACGATGTCTCCACGTTTGTGGATGGCGCTGAGCAGTCGGATGACATCACCATCCTGGTCCTGCGCCGGGAGTAAGGGTCGACACAGTGTTAACAGGACTGAAAACGGCGCCAATCGAAAGCCTCTAGCAGGCCTTTGAGTGTGGGGTCGTTCCTGTCAGTCACAGCGCAGGCCAGTAGCTCGGCGGTGATCGCCGCCAGCAGCACGCCATTGCGGTGATGGCCGGCGGCCAGCCAAAGGCCCTGCACTGGGCTGGCTCCCAGCAGCGGTCCTTCATCAGGGGTGCAGGGCCGGAACCCCCACCAGCGCTCCATCGGCGGCCACTGGCTGGCCTCGGGCAGCAGTGATTCGATGCCGGCCTGCAGCTGCCGCTGTCCGAAGGGGGTGAGGCCCTCGGTGAAGCCCGCCTCCCGCTCGCTGGTGGCTCCCACCACCAGCAGGCCGTCTTCCCGCGGCACCAGGTAGGTGCCTGGCCCGAAGATCACCCGTTGCACGGCATCGCGGGGTCCCTGCAGGGAGAGCATCTGCCCTTTCACCGGAAAGATCGGTAGCTGCGGCAGGAGCTGGGCGCTCCAGGCACCGCAGCAGAGCACGGCCGCGTGGGCTGGCAGGGTCTGCAACGTTGCGGCGGCGTCCCGCACCCGCACGCCCGCGAGCCGATCGCCCTCCTGCAGCAGCTCGAGCACCTCCACGCCTTCCTGGAAGCGCACCCCCAGGTCCACGCAGGCCCGCTCTAGGGCGCGCATCAGCTGGCGACGGTTGTCGATCTGGCCGTCCTGGCGGAACAGCAGCCCCGCCTGCCAGCCAGGGCCGATGCCGGGCAGTTCCCGCTCCAGCCCCTCCCTGTCGAGAGCTTCGCCCCAGGCCGCGGTGGGATACACGTCGCGCTCGGCGGCGCTTGCGAAGGGCGCCACGATGCCGCAGGGCCGCAGCCCGCAGCCCAGGCCGCTGTCGGCCTCGATCTGCTCCACCCAGGCCGGAATCCGCTCCAGGCTGCGCTGGCCCAGCTCCAGCAGATCGCCGCTGAGCCCTTCGGCGTGGGGTGCCAGCATTCCAGCGGCCACGAACCCCGCCGCCTCACTGCGGCGGCGGCTCAGCACCAGCACCGGGACTCTGCGGCGGGCCAGCTGGTGGGCGATGGCCAGGCCCATCAGGCCGCCACCGAGGATCAGCACCGGTTCCGGGTGGGCCGCCGCCATGGCCACAACGTCTGTTCAGACTGGCCTCAGTGTTTCAGCTCAGCGGCTCAACGGGCTGGCCTCGCTTCCATAGGATCGGGCCACGCCCAGGAGTTGGAGATCACAGATGGCAGCGGCAGCACAGGCCGAGTGGGAAGCCGTGATCGGCCTGGAGACCCACGTGCAGCTGGGCACCAACAGCAAGATCTTCACCAGCGCCTCCACCACCTTCGGCGACGACCCCAACACCCACATCGACCCGGTGGTCTGTGGCCTGCCCGGCACCCTGCCGGTGTTGAACCAGAAGGTGCTGGAGTATGCCGTGAAGGCCGCCATGGCCCTCAACCTGAACATTGCTGAGCACAGCAAGTTCGACCGCAAGCAGTATTTCTATCCGGATCTGCCCAAGAATTACCAGATCTCCCAGTCCGACGAGCCCATTGCCGAAGAGGGCTGGATCGAGGTGGAGGTGGCGGAGAAGGGCAAGGACACCTACCTCAAGACCATCGGTATCGAGCGCCTGCACATGGAGGAGGACGCCGGCAAGCTCGTGCACGCCGGCAGCGACCGCCTGGCCGGCTCCACTCACTCCCTGGTGGACTACAACCGCGCCGGCGTGGCCCTGGCCGAGATCGTGAGCAAGCCGGATCTGCGCACCGGCCGCGAGGCGGCGGAATATGCATCGGAGATCCGCCGGATCATGCGCTATCTGGGCGTGAGCGACGGCAACATGCAGGAGGGCTCCCTGCGCTGCGACGTGAACATCTCCGTGCGGCGCGGCCCCGATGCCCCCTTCGGCACGAAGGT
>CANHMF010000123.1 GCA_947461705.1 Synechococcaceae cyanobacterium | reverse complement strand
GGGCTCACCCGCAGCAGTGCGGCGGAATTCGCCAGCCGTGGCGTCACCGTGAACGCCGTGGCGCCGGGCTTCATCACCACCGACATGACCAAAGACCTGAACGTGGAGCCGATCCTCTCGGCCATCCCCCTGGGTCGCATGGGCAGCCCCGACGAAGTGGCCAGCGCCGTGCGCTTCCTGGCGGCCGATCCCGCCGCCGCCTACATGACCGGCCAGGTGCTGCAGGTGGATGGCGGCATGGTCATGCGTTAGACACCGGCTGGGCCAGTTCCTCCCGCAGGCGCCGAATCCGTTGCAGCAGCTTGAGGCGACGGCTGCGGGCCGTCATGGTGAGAAAGATGCGCAGCGGCACATAGATCAGGGCCATGCCCAGCCCCAGGCCCGCCACCAGCAGAAACACCATCAAGTTGCTGCCGGCGGCAGGGTCCGCCAAGGCATCTGTCAGAACCTCGGTGATGCTGTCCTCCATGGGCGGCACCCTATCGAGTGGCGCGGGTGGATGCAGCCTTCCCCACCCCGGCATTCGGCTTTCCCCACCAGCCAGGCCCCCGGCTGGCATGGGAGCCTGTGGCCACGGTTCTTCTCTGTGCTGCCGCGCCCCATGGCCAAGCTGCTGCTGTTCTCCGACGCCTCCCGCTCCGCCCTCGAGCGCGGTGTCAACGCCCTGGCCAATGCGGTCAAGGTCACCATCGGCCCGAAGGGCCGGAACGTGGTGCTGGAGAAGAAGTTCGGCGCCCCGGACGTCGTGAATGACGGCGTCACCATCGCCAAGGAAATCGAACTCGAGGATCCGTTCGAGAACATCGGCGCCAAACTGCTGCTGCAGGTGGCCACCAAGACCAAGGACAAGGCCGGCGACGGCACCACCACCGCCACGGTTCTGGCCCAGGCCATGGCCCGTGAGGGCCTGCGCAACGTGGCCGCCGGCGCCAACCCCGTGGGCGTGCGCCGCGGCATGGACAAGGCCGTGGCTCAACTGGTGCAGGGCATCGAAGCCCACTCCAGCGCCGTGGCCGGGGACGCCATCCGCCAGGTGGCCACCGTGAGCTCCGGTGGCGACGAGGAAGTGGGGCAGATGATCGCCGAGGCCATGGAGAAGGTCACCGCCGATGGCGTGATCACCGTGGAGGAGAGCAAGAGCCTGGCCACCGAGCTGGAAATCACGGAGGGCATGGCCTTCGATCGGGGCTACAGCTCCCCCTATTTCGTCACCGACGGTGATCGCCGCGTGTGCGAGTTCGAGAACGCGCTGCTGCTGGTCACCGACCGCAAGATCAGCTCCATCACCGACCTGGTGCCCGTGCTGGAAGCAGTGTCCCGGGCCGGCAAGCCCCTGGTGATCCTGGCGGAAGAGGTGGATGGGGAAGCCCTCGCCACCCTGGTGGTGAACAAGAACCGCGGCGTCCTGCAGGTGGCGGCGGTGCGGGCACCGGCCTTCGGCGAGCGTCGCAAGGCGGCCCTGCAGGACATCGCCATCCTCACCGGCGCCACCCTGGTGTCTGAAGACCGGGCCATGACGCTCGACAAGGTGAGCCTGGACGACCTGGGCAAGGTGCGCACCATCACCATCAGCAAGGACAGCACCACGATCGTGGCCACCGGTGACCACCAGGCTGCCGTGGCAGATCGGGTAGCCACCATCCGCCGTGAGCTGGACAACACCGACTCCGACTACGACCGCGAGAAGCTGGTGGAGCGCATCGCCAAGCTGGCCGGTGGCGTGGCTGTGATCAAGGTGGGCGCCCCCACCGAAACCGAACTGCGCAACCGCAAGCTGCGCATTGAGGATGCCCTCAACGCCACGCGGGCCGCTGTGGAAGAGGGCATCGTGGCCGGAGGCGGCAGCACCCTGGCCCTGCTCGCCGGCCCTCTCGATGGCCTAGCGGCCACCCTGAGTGGCGATGAGCGCACCGGTGTCCAGATCGTGCAGCGGGCCCTGACGGCGCCGCTGCAGCAGATTGCTGCCAATGCTGGCCACGACGGCAACGTGGTGGCGGAAGAGGTGCTGCGCAGCGGCAAGGGCTTTAATGCCGCCACCGGCACCTACGAAGACCTGCTCACCGCCGGCATTCTCGACGCGGCCAAGGTGGTGCGCCTGGCCCTGCAGGACGCCGTGTCCATCGCCTCACTGCTGATCACCACCGAGGCTGTGATCGCCGACAAACCCGAGCCTCCTGCCGCCGCGGCGCCCGGTGGTGACATGGGCGGTATGGGTGGCATGGGTGGAATGGGCGGTATGGGCATGCCCGGCATGATGTGAGGCCCCAGCGGCCTCACGCTGCTACAGCGCCCTGATCAGCCGGGCGTGGATGCGGCAGACGCTCAACGCTTCCCGGGGCGGGTCACTGCAGAGCCGCCCCAGTTCCCGGTTCAAGGCCTGAAGCTCGGCCATTGGCAGGCCTGCCACGGGAGTGCTCATCATCAGCCCCCCCACAACCAAGGGGAGAATCGAGAACCAACGCAGGGAGGCCATTCGGTGCACCTCCTTTGAGACACCTGAGATACGCGCAGTCTGACCACCAGGGTGCAGGGAGGCCCTCAAGCTTCAGAAAGCTTTTCCGCTCCGGGGGTTGACCCGATTCCCGCCTGCGCTCTCAGCGGCCAAGGGCCCCGACATAGGCCGCCACCTGAAGGTCGACACCGGTGATGGCAGTGCCCACCACCACGGCATCCGCACCCTGCTGCAAGGCCGAACGGGCCTGATCGGCACTGGCGATGCCCCCCTCACAGATCAGGCTGGTGCTAGCTGGCAACTGCAGGCGCAGTGGGGCCAACAACTCCCAGGCGGGCGGCCGGGAGCCCGCCGTGGCTTCGGTGTAGCCATACAGCGTGGTGCCCACCCACTGGCAGCCCAGGGCAGCCGCCCGCAAACCGTTGTCCACGGAATCGATATCGGCCATCAGCGGGGCACGGAGATCAACCGAGGCCCGGCGCACCAGTGCGGCCAGGTCCTGCCCAGCGGGGCGAGGCCGCTCGGTGGCATCCAGCGCAATCACATCCGCTCCAGCCGCCCACACCGCCTGGATCTCCTCCCAGCCGGGGGTGATGTAGACGGAACTGTCTGGGAAGGTGCGCTTCCATAGGCCCACGATCAGGGCCTCCGGGCAGCGGCGCCGCACCGCGCCGATGTGCTCCGGGCTCTCCAAACGCACACCGATGGCACCATTGCGCAGGCTGGCTTCCGCCATGGCCGCGATCACATGGGGATCGCGCATCGGCGATCCCTCCGGCGCCTGCACGGACACGATCAAGCCCCCCTGGAGGGCTGCACGCTCAAGCCGCACGGGGAAACTCCGCATCAGCCTGGGCATCCGGCAGCCAACGACGCAGCCGGGCCAAGCCCGGGTGGCTGGGGGCCGGTGCCGGACGCGACAGTCGCGGCAACACGGGTAGCTGCTGCTCCGGCGGGGCCACCGGAAGCGGCACGGGATCCACGGGTGACTGCATGTTGGGGGCGGTGGGAGCCTCCAGCAGCACCTGCCACCAGGCCAGGCTCTCCCCCTGGGCCAGCTCCTGCATCAGCGCTGGCAGGGAGCTGACGCCCTGGCGATGCACCCACAAACTCGACAGCCTCTGCAGGGCTGCTGCATCGCGGCGGTGCAACGCTGCGCTGAGCTCCTGGCGCAGGGCCTGCCGCCGGGCCAGTGGAGAGGGTGCAGCAGCGGGACGGGCAGGCAAGGGGCGCACAGACATCAGGAGAGCTTGCGATCCAACAGGGGGCGGATCAACAGAAACAGACCCGCCGCCAGGGCCGCCAACACCCCCAGGCAGCTCGCAGCGCTCAGCTCCCCATAGGGGGCCTGCAGCACCAGGGCCGAAAGGGAAAAGTTGCCGGCGTAGGCCGCACGAATGGGTTCAATCGCGAAGGTAAGGGGATTCAGGGCCGCAAGCCAGCCCAACCAGGGCGGCATGAACGAAATCGGGGCCAGGGCCGTGCTGGCGAACAACAGCGGCAGGTTGGCCACGAAAATCACGGCAATCAGCTCAATGTGGCCCGGCAGGGCAAAGGCCAGCCCGAGGCTCAGACCGGTCACGGCAAACACGAGCAGCAGCAGGGTCACCAACACCAGCAGCAGGCCCGCACCTCCGGGCCAGCCGTAGCCCAACAGCCAGGCGGTGCCCATGATCGCCAGGCTCTGCACCAGGCTCAGGGAGGTGATGTAGAGCACCGAGGCCAGCACGATCGAGCTGCGGGAGCGCAGCGGGGCCACCAGCAACCGGTTCAGAAAACCGAATTCCCGGTCGAACATCACCGGCAGGCCAGCGTTGAGGGCGGCACTGAAGGCCGTGAACACAATCACGCCGGCCCCCAGGAAGCGGCCGTAGCTCATGCCATCGGGGAGGAGGCCTTCCGGGGCATTGGCGAACAGAGCCCCGAACAGCACTAGCCAGATCAGCGGTTGCAGCACGCCGGCCACCAGGGTGGAGGGCCGCCGCAGCAGCTGCAGGAACAGGCGCTTGGTGAGGGCAAGGGTTTCCTGGCTGAGATCGGCAAGGGCCGAGTGCGTGCCCGTATCGGGCGTCACAGGACTGAGCAGGGAGGGGGTGGCGCTGGTCATCGCTGGTGGAACGGGGAAAACGAACTCAACGGGTCGGGAATCAACGCATCGACTGCTTGCGCTCCGCCTTGGCATCGCGGCTGCCGGCCACCGCCAGTTCCGCATCCATCAGGGTGCGGCCCGTGGCCTGCAAATACACGTCGTCGAGGCTGGGGCGGCTCTGGGACAGGGCGAACACGGGCAGCTGGGCTTCGGCCAGCTGGCGCCGCAGCTGCTCCGCCACCCCCTCATGCTCCACCACCAGGTTGAGCGAAAAGCCCTGGGCCCGGTTCACCACCACCTGGCGCACGCCCGCGCAGCCCTGCAGCAGCTGCTGCACCCTGAGGGCCTCGGGCTCATCACTGAACTCCCGCACCCGCAGGGTCACGCGGTCACCGCCCAGGGCCGCCTTGAGCTCGGAGGGCCTGCCCTCGGCGATCACCCGGCCGTTCTCAATGATGGCCAGATGATCCGCCAGGGCATCCACCTCCTCGAGGTAATGGCTGCTCAGCAACACCGTGGTGCCCTGATCACGTAGCTGCTGTAACACCTGCCAGATGGCGGCTCGGCTCTCGATATCCAGCCCCACGGTGGGCTCATCCAGCACCAGCACTTGGGGCCGGTGCAGCAACCCGGAGGCCAGATCCAGGCGGCGGCGCATGCCCCCGGAATAGGTGCCGCAGCGGCGCTCGATCCAGTCGCCCATGGCCAACAGGTCCACCAGCTCGGCGATGCGCCGATCGCGTTCTGCCTTGGGCAGGTGATAGAGGTCGCCCTGGAGTTGCAGCAGCTCACGGCCACTGAGGATTTTGTCGAGCGCCACCTCCTGGGCCACGTAGCCCAGGCGTTCGCGCACGCCGCGGGGGTCTACCAAACCATCCACTCCCGCCACCCGCACGCTGCCGGAACTGGGGGCGAGCAGGGTGGCGAGGATCCGCAGGGTGGTGGTTTTGCCGGCGCCGTTGGGCCCCAACAGCCCATAAAGGCTGCCCTTGGGCACCGACAGGCTGAGCCCCCGCAGGGCCTCCACCGCCTTATCGCCCTTGCCGTAACGCTTGCAGACGTCGTGGAGCTGGATCACCGCTTCTGGCACCGCCGGGGAACTCCGCTCAGCCGTTTAGGAAACCCAATTTAGAAAGTCCCCCGCCACCCAGGGGTGGCAAGCCCCAGCAACTCGAGCCCCTGGTGGCTGAATTGGGCACCGGCGGGCATCCGAGCGAGCAGCAGCAGCAGGCAAATGCCGAAGAGATAGAGGATCGACCAGCGGAACAGGCCCTTGGCCCGCTGCAGGTCGTCGGGGGCCTGCTGGAGGGCCCAAGCCATCTGCAGGAGCCTGCCGTTGAAGGGGAACAACAACAGGCCATAGAGCAACCCTCCCGAGGGCAAGGCCCAGATGCCGAGCACACTCAGCACCACCGTGGCCAGGGCATAAATGCCGATGGCGTGGGCCGTGGCGGGGGCACCTTTCACCACCGGCAGCATCGGAATGCCCACGGAGCGGTAGTCGTCCTTGAGCAGCAGGGCCAGGGCCCAGAAGTGGGCGGGGGTCCACACCATCACCAGGGCAAACAACCACCAGCTGCTCAAACCCAGATGCCCCGTGGCCGCAGCGGCCCCCACCAGGGGAGGAATGGCCCCGGCCACCCCTCCAATCACGATGTTCTGGCTGGTGCGGGGCTTGAGCAGCACGGTGTAGAGCAGCACATAACTGCACAAACCGAGCAGCGACAGGCCCGCCGCCAGGCAGTTCACCCCTC
>CANHMF010000122.1 GCA_947461705.1 Synechococcaceae cyanobacterium | reverse complement strand
GGCCGAACTCACCAACGGCCTTCCCTGGGAGCAACCCCTGGTGCGGGTGTATGGGCGCCAGCACCCCACGCCACGGCTCACCTGTTGGGTGGCGGATCCGGGCTGCCGCTACCGCTACAGCGGCCTGGAGCAGGCCATCACGCCGTGGACGCCGGCCCTGGAGGCCTTACGCCAGCTGTTGCAGGCTGAGCTGGGGGTGCGTTTCAACAGTCTGCTGCTCAACCGCTACCGCGATGGAGCCGATCGCATGGGCTGGCATGCCGACGACGAGCCTGAGCTCGACGCTGCCGCCCCGATCGCTTCCTTGAGCCTGGGGGCAACGCGCAGCCTGCGCTTTCGGCCCAAGCCCCACGCCCCCTGGCCGCTGCAGCCACCTTCCCCCTTTGCCGTGGAGTTGGCCGATGGCGACCTGCTGGTGATGGCTCCGCCCACCCAGCAGCATTGGCAGCACGGTTTACCTGCCCGGGCCCGCGTGGGCACCGAGCGCCTCAACCTCACCTTTCGTTGCTTGCGTTAGCCCAGCACCGCGATGCAATCGATCTCCACCCGAGCGGCCTTGGGCAGTGCGGCCACTTCCACGCAGGCCCGGGCCGGCGACACGCCTTCGCCAAACATCTCGGCATAGATGGCGTTCACCTTGGCGAAGTCGTCGAGGTTGGCCAGGAACACCGTGGTGCGCACCACCTGTTGGGGTGAGCAGCCGGCTTCGCGGAGCACGGCCTGGAGGTTGGCCAGCACCTGGCGGGTTTCTGCCTCCACATCGCCGTTGCCCACCATGGCGCCGGTGGCCGGGTCGAGGGCGATTTGGCCGGAGCAATAGAGCACACCGCCCGCCTTCACGGCCTGGTTGTAAGGCCCCACGGGCGCGGGTGCGGCGGCGGTGGTGACGGCCTCGATCATGGCGGGGGAAGATGGGGCGCTGAGCTTATGGCTCCTTCGGCCCTGATGCGCCCTGAACTGCCACCGCAAGACCTCCCGCCCCGGCTGCAGGTGGAGCTCGCTGGGCTCTGGCATCGCTACCGCGGTGCGGCCAGCCAGGGCGAATGGACCCTGCGCGCCATCGATTTCCAGTTGCGCCAGGGCGAACTGGTGGGGTTGCTGGGGCCGTCTGGCTGCGGCAAAACCACCTTGCTGCGCCTGATTGCTGGCTTTGAACGGCCCGAGCGGGGCGTGGTGCGAATCGGTGGCCAGGAGGTGGCCGGTTCGCACCGCTGGTTGCCGCCCGAGCGCCGTGGTGTGGGCATGGTGTTTCAGGACTACGCCCTCTTCCCCCACCTCGATGCCTGGCGCAACGCCTGCTTTGGCCTGAAGCGCGGCCAGGACACCAGCCGTGCCGCCTGGTTGCTCGAGTTGCTGGGTCTCAAGGGCCTGGAGAAGCGCTATCCCCACGAGCTCTCGGGCGGGCAGCGCCAGCGCCTCGCCCTGGCCCGGGCCCTGGCGCCGGGCTGCTCGCTCGTGTTGCTGGATGAGCCCTTCTCCAACCTGGATGTGGAGGTGCGGCTGCGACTGCGGGCCGAGCTGCCGGGGGTGCTGGCCCGCTGTGGTGCCAGCGGTTTGATCGTGACCCACGACCCGGAGGAGGCCCTCGCGATCTGCGATCGGGTGGCCGTGCTCGAGGCTGGCCGGCTGCACCAGTGCGCCAGTCCCCAGGAGATGGTGGCTCGCCCGGCCACCGGGTTTGTGGGCCGCTTCGTGTTGCAGGGCAACCTGCTGCCGGCCCAGTGGCAGGGATCGCGGCTGGCCACCCCCCTCGGTTGGCTGGAGCCGCTCAGCACCGATCCGCTTCCCCCGTCTGATCCCAACCAGCCCCTTGAGGTGCTGGTGAGCCCCCTGGGTTTGGAGCTGCATGCGGATGAGGGCGGTGAGGCCTGGGTGTTGGGGCGCGAATTCCTCGGTCGTGAGTGGCTCTATCAGGTGCAGTGCGGGGACTTGAAATTGCGGCTGCGCCTGCCCTTGGAGGCGGATTTCCAGCGGGGACAGCGCTGCCGGCTGCGGCTCAGGGCCGGGGAGCCGGCCCGTCTCTTCCCCGGTGGGGTGGAGCTGATGGCCGCTGCAGAGGTGCCCCAGGTTCGCTGACTTCAGCCGCGCCAGAGATCTTTGCTGCCGCGGCGCTGGCGCAGTTGATCACCATTGGCGGCCTGCAGGAACAGGTTGGTGGCCTTCTCCAGGCCGATGCTGCTGGGGATGGTGGGTACGTCTGCCGCCCGCTGCTGCTGCACCTGGGCCAGCCGTTCGCCCACGGCCTTCAAGCCTGGCTCCTCAGCTGCGGCCCAGCGCAGGTTGGCCTCGGTGTATTCGTGGGCACACCACACCCGGGTGGCCTCCGGCAGGGCTGCCAGCTGTTGCAGGGAGCTGTGCATCTGGGCCGGGGTGCCTTCAAACAGGCGGCCGCAGCCGCCGGCAAACAGGGTGTCGCCGCAGAACAGCTCGCCCAACCCCGCTGCTGCCGGCAGGTAGTAGGCGATGTGGTGCGCCGTGTGGCCCGGCACTGCCAGCACCTGCACCTCACGCCCCAGCAGGGTGAAGCGGTCGCCGCCGGCAACGCCCTGGGTCTGGAAGGGGATGCGGGCCCGGTCGGCCGCGCTGGCGATCACGGCCGCTGCGGGCCAGCGCAGCAGCAGCTCCGGTGTGCCGCCGATGTGGTCGTGATGGTGGTGGGTGTGCAGGATCGCTGCCAGGTGCAGGTCCCGAGCTTCCAGCCAGGCGATCACGGGGTCGGCCACGGCGGGGTCCACCACGGCGGCGCCGCCGCCGGGATCGCCATGCAACACGAACACGTAGTTATCGCTGAGCACCGGGATCAGCGACACCTGCTCGGCCGCGCTGCTGTGGGGGGGCATCGTTAAAGTCCCAACTCAGGCTGAGCCCCATGATCACCGTTGCGCTGGCCAAGGGCGCCCTTCTCAAGGATTCCGTGCGCCGGTTCGCGGCCGCCGGCCTCGATTTCGCGGCGGTGCTCGAGCCCGGCAACCGCCAGCTGATGGTGCCCAGCGCCTGCGGCACGGCCCGGGCCCTGCTGGTGCGCAACGCCGATGTGCCGGTGTACGTGGCCTACGGCCAGGCCCAGCTCGGCGTGGTGGGCTTCGACGTGTTGAAGGAGCATCAGCTGCCGGTGGCCCAGCTGGTGGATCTGGGTTTCGGTGGGTGCCGCATGAGCGTGGCGGTGAAGGCCAGCAGCGGCTACCGCCGCGCCGCTGATCTGCCGGCTCACTGCCGGGTGGCCAGCAAGTTCACCCGCTGCGCTGAGGAGTATTTCGAGGCCCTGGATCTGCCGGTGGAACTGATCCACCTGGCGGGGTCCGTGGAACTGGGGCCGATCACGGGCATGAGCGAGGCGATCGTGGACCTGGTGGCCACCGGCCGCACCCTCCAGGAGAACGGCCTGATCGCCATTGAGGATCTGTTCCAATCCACGGCGCGCCTGGTGGGGCACCCCCTGTCGCTGCGCCTCGACGGCGGGCCCCTGCAGACGATCGTGGATCGCATCGCGGCGGTGTCCACCGCTGCCGTCGCCTGATGGCGAACCTTGATCGGCAACGGCTGCTGCGGCTGATCCCTTACCTGGGCCGCGACCGCAGGCGTCTGCTGCTCACCCTGGTGCTGCTGATCCCGGTGGCGGGTGCCGCGGCGGTGCAGCCGTTGCTGGTGGGCCAGGCCATTTCGGCCCTGCGCCATGAGCCGGTGATGCCCTGGCTCACGGGCCAGCCGGTGCCTCAGCAGTTGCAGACCCTGGTGACCCTGCTGCTAGTGGCCGTGTTGGTGCGGCTTGGATTGCAGGGCGTGCAGAGCTTCAACGTGCAGGCGGTGGGCCAGCGGCTCACCGCACGCATCCGCAACGACCTGTTCGCCCACGCGCTGGATCTGTCCCTGCGCTTCCACGACCGCACGCCGGTGGGCAAGCTGCTCACCCGGCTCACCAGCGACGTGGATGCCCTGGCCGAGGTGTTCGGCAGCGGTGCGGTGGGGATCCTGGCCGACCTGGTGACCCTGCTGGTGATCGCGATCACGATGATCTCGATCGAGCCACGGCTGGGCCTGTTGCTGTTGGCCACCCAGGTGCCGGTGACCCTGGCGATCCTCTGGCTGCAGAAGCGCTACCGCAAGGCCAACTATCGGGTTCGCGAGGAGCTCAGCCAGCTCAATGCCGACCTCCAGGAAAACCTCCAGGGTTTGGAGGTGGTGCAGATGTTCCGCCGGGAGGCGTTCAACAGCGCCCGCTTCGCCCGCACCACCGAGGCCTACCGCACGGCGGTGGACGGCACGATCCTCTACGACTCGGCCATCTCCGCCCTGATCGAATGGGTGGCCCTCACCGCCATCGCCGTGGTGTTGGCCCTGGGGGGCTGGATGGTGACCGCCGGTGTGATGGGACTCGGCACCCTCACCACTTTCATCCTGTATTCGCAGCGCTTGTTCGATCCCCTGCGTCAGCTGGCGGAGCGCTTCACCCAGATCCAGGGCGGCCTCACGGCGGTGGAGCGGATTGGTGAGCTGCTGGAGGAGCCCATTGAGATCATGGAGCTGCCGCTGGAGCAGCGCTCGGCAGGGGCCGTGGCCAGTGGGGGGGAGCGCAGCAGCGCCGGTGAGGTGATCTTCGAGAAGGTGTCGTTCGCCTACCGCGAGGACGACCCGATCCTCACGGACCTCTCCTTCCGCATTGCCCCCGGCGAGCATGTGGCCCTGGTGGGTCCCACCGGCTCCGGCAAGACCACGGTGATCCGGCTGCTCTGCCGCCTCTATGAGCCGCAGCGGGGTCGCATCCTGCTGGATGGCGTGGACATTCGGGAGCTGCCGATCCCCACCCTGCGCCAGCGCTTGGGTGTGGTGTTGCAGGACACCTTCCTGTTCAGCGGCAATGTGGCCGACAACCTGCGCCTGGATGCCCCCATCGGCGATGCCGAGCTGGAGCGTCTCTGCGCGGAACTGGGCCTGGAGCCCCTGCTGAACCGCCTCCCCAGGGGCCTGGCAACCGAGCTACGCGAGCGAGGCGGCAATCTCTCCTCCGGCGAGCGGCAGCTGCTGTCGGTGGCCCGGGTGGCGATCCGCAATCCCTCGGTGCTGGTGATGGATGAAGCCACCGCCTTCATGGATCCCTCCACGGAGGCCACCCTGCAGCGTGACCTCGATCGGCTCCTGAGCCAGCGCACCGCCATCGTGATCGCCCATCGCCTGGCCACCGTGGAGGCGGCCGATCGCATCCTGGTGCTCAAGCGGGGCCGCCTGATCGAGCAGGGAAGCCACATCCAGCTGCGGGCCGCCGGTGGGCTGTATGCCCAGCTCGCCGACCTTCAGGAACGGGGGCTAGCCAAGCTCTGACAGCCAGCGGCTGATCACCTGGGCCAGATCTTTGGGGGCACTGCGCATTGGCAGGTGGCCTTCGCCCTCCAGCAGGGTGAACTGGTGCTCGCGGCTGTAGCCAGCGAGGTGGCGCACATAGCGGGGCTCCATCACCGTGTCGCGGCTGCCGGCGATCCAGAGGCTGGGCACCTGCAGCTGGGCCGTGAGGGCCGGCAGCTGCTGCACGGCCCCGCGCTGCATGCTGCAGGCCAGCAGGCTGCGGGCCGCCCGCCGCTCCGCGATCAGCGGGCTGCGGATGGCCTCGGTGCCGGGCCACTGGGCCAGCCAGGTGGGCCGCCATTGCAGGAAGGCGGCCCCGCCCCGGCGCACCATCCGAAAGGGGCGGGGCTGAAACACGCCGCCCCCCGCCGCCACCTGCACCACGCCGGCCAGCTGCTGGTCGAGCTGGCCGGCGGCATGGAGGCAGAGGCTGCCCCCGAGGGAATGGCCGATCAGCACGATGGGCCGCCCCCCGGCCTGCTCCTGGGCCTCCCGCGCCAGCCAGCGGCCGTAGCTGGCCAGGGTGGGCTGCAGGCCGCGGGGGCGAGGGGCCGCGCCGAATCCCGGCAGATCCGGGGCCCAGCTGTCCCACTCGGGGCTCAGCTCGGCTTGCAGGGGCTCCCACAGCCGCCCCGACAGCAGCCAGCCATGCACACACACCAGCAGGGGGGAGCAGCTCAGGGGACCCGGTGGCCGAAGGGTCTCCAGCCTGCAACAGGGCGGCTCAGACTGGGGCAGGATCGTGCCAATGCTTAGCCCAGCCGCCACCGACCTCCAGCAGCTCTACGGGCAGGGCTATCGCCTGTGTCCCACCCCCAATGGCCAGCTCAGCCTGGTGTTGAGCACCGAGCGGGAGATCGATCTCTACGAGCTCGAGCAGCTCTGCGATGCCGTGGGCTGGAGCCGCCGTCCGCTGCGGCGGGTGCGCAAGGCCCTGCAGCACAGCCTGCTGGTGGTGGGACTCTGGCGGCACGATCCCCGCTTCCCCCGGCTGGTGGGCTTCGCCCGCTGCACCGGCGATGGGGTGATTGAAGCCACCGTGTGGGATGTGGCGGTGCACCCCCTCTACCAGGGGGCGGGCCTGGGTAAGCAGTTGATGGTGTACGTGCTCGATCTGCTCAAGGC
>CANHMF010000121.1 GCA_947461705.1 Synechococcaceae cyanobacterium | reverse complement strand
CAGGCCGGCGTGCAGATCGACCTGGTGGTGCGCGGCATGTGCAGCCTTCGCCCCGGCGTGGCGGGCGTGAGCGACAACATCCGGGTCAGCAGCGTGATCGGGCGCTTTCTCGAGCACTCACGGCTCTTCTGGTTCGCCAATGGCGGCGAGCAGGAGATGTATATCGGCAGCGCCGACTGGATGGGCCGCAACCTCGACCGTCGCGTCGAGGCCGTCGCCCCGATCGAGGATCCGCAGTTGCGCCAACAGCTGGAGCGGCTGATCGACGCCTACCTGGACGACAACTGCACCGCCTGGGACATGCAGAGCGATGGCACTTTTGTGCAACGAATGCCGGAGCAGGACGGCTATGCCGTTCAAGCCGCGCTGATCGACGGCTGGCGCACTGGCCTGAAGCGGAGCACCCCTACGCTGTAACGAGCATTACAAAAGAAAGAAATTCCAACGGAATACCTGCGGCAAGTCTTCCATTTCCAAACGTTGCCAACACTCCAGAAGTGCTACATTCCGGCCAAATCAAATTGGAGGCCGGGGGTCAATGGGGACACCTCAGCATTCCGCCACCTCTGCTGCTGCCATTACCACCGGTGCAGATGAACCCGCACCAAACGATGTCAATACCCACAGATCTGAGCCGATGAACACCAGATCTGCAGCACGAACTCCCCGCCCCCGTCAGGGAGGTCGCCTCAGTGCTGATTCGATCGGCTGGTATCTGAGCAACATCGGCCGCGTGCCGCTGCTCACCCCCGCAGAAGAAATCGAATTAGCCCACCATGTGCAGGCCATGAAGCGCCTGCAGGAGCTCCCCAAGGAGCAGCTCACGCCCCGCCAGAACCACCAGATCCGTATGGGCACCCGGGCCCGCGATCGCATGATGGCCGCCAACCTGCGGCTGGTGGTGAGCGTGGCGAAGAAGTACCAGAACCAGGGCCTTGAGCTGCTGGATCTGGTTCAAGAGGGTGCGATCGGCCTGGAGAGGGCAGTCGACAAATTCGACCCCGCCATGGGCTACAAGTTCTCCACCTACGCCTACTGGTGGATCCGTCAGGGCATGACACGGGCGATCGACAACAGCGCCCGCACCATTCGCCTACCGATCCACGTGAGCGAAAAGCTCTCGAAGATGCGGCGTATCACCCGGGAGCTCTCCCATCGGTTCGGGCGCCAGCCCAACCGGCTGGAACTCGCCCATGCCATGGGCATGGAGCCGGATGAGCTCGAAGAGCTCATCTCCCAGAGCGCTCCCTGCGCATCCCTCGATGCCCATGCCCGCGGCGATGAAGACCGCAGCACCCTCGGCGAACTGATCGCCGACCCCGCCAGCAACGAGTCGATGGACTCGATGGACCGCAGCCTGCAGAAGGAACACCTCGGCACCTGGCTGTCTCAACTCAACGAACGGGAGCAGAAGATCATCAAGCTGCGTTTTGGCCTCGAGGGCAGCGAGCCGATGACCCTGGCAGAGATCGGACGGCAGATCAATGTTTCCCGTGAACGGGTGCGCCAACTGGAGGCCAAGGCGATCCTGAAACTGCGCCTGATGACCAACTACCAGCAGGCGGCTTGAGTCCAGAGTTCCTCGGGGTTGCAGCTGTTGCCTGCTGGCTCGCCGTTGTGATCGCAACGGCGCTGTTGGTGCGACGTTCCTGGCCCGAACAGCGCGAGTGGAGCCGCAAGGTGGTTCACATCGGCACCGGACCCGTGGTGCTGATCGCCTGGGGGCTCGGCATCGACCGCTGGCTGGCCATCGCCGCGGCCGCCGTGATGACAGGTCTGGCAGTGCTGAACCATCGCACCCGGGTGCTGCCGGCGATCGAGGATGTGGATCGTGCCAGCTTCGGCACGGTGGCCTACGGCGCTTCGATCACCCTGATGCTGCTGCTCTGGTGGCCCGGCCAGGCCGCGGCCGCGGCGGCCGGGGTGCTGGTGATGGCCCTGGGGGATGGGCTGGCGGGCCTACTGGGGCCCCAGATCGTTTCGCCCAGCTGGCGGGTGCTGGGGGAGCGGCGCTCCCTGGTAGGCACGGCGGCCATGGCTCTGGCCAGCCTGGCGGCCCTGGCGATGGTGGCGGGGCTGGCCCCCCAGGCCGCCCCGGCCCCCGTGGCCCTGGTGCTGATTGCCCTGGGGGCAACCGCCCTGGAGCAGGTGGCCTGGCTGGGGATCGACAATCTCACCGTGCCCCTGCTGGTAGGAGGACTCTGGAACCTGTGGCGATGATGCCGACCCACCCCCCGCTGGCAAGCTGGAACGATGGAGGCGATCCCGCTTACCAGCGGGGAGCATGAACAATCTGGCTGAGCGGCTGCTGCTGATTGCCCTGCTGGGCGCCCTCACCCTTGGCCTAGCGGCGCTGGCCAGGCGGCGGGGCCTGCCCCGCCCGCCGCTGCGGCTGATGCTGCTGGGGATCGTGCTGTGGGCCGCCTTCGATCAGGTCACCCCCTCCGGCGGGCTGCGCTGGCTGGCCGCCCTCGACGAGCTGGCGGTGGCCTACGGGCTGATCGGCCTGGGGGTGTGGCTGCTGCTGGAATGCCCGCCGGCCCTGGGCTGGTGGCCCCCCACCGCCGGCATCCTCCGCGACCTGACGAAGATCGGCCTCGGAGCCCTCGCCACGGTGCTGGTACTGCAGAACCGGGCCCAGCTCAACCTGGTGGGCCTAGTGACCACCTCGGCCGTGCTCACGGCCGTGGTCGGCCTCGCGGCCCAGGAAATCCTCAAGGATCTGTTTGCCGGCATCGGACTGCAGGTGGATCCACCCTTCCGGGTGGGCGACTGGATCGAGATCGGCGACGCCAACGGCGTGGTGGAATCGCTCAGCCTGATGAGCACCACCCTGCGGCGCGTTGACAACTCCACCATGCAGGTGCCCAACAGCAAGGTGGTGGATTCGTCCCTGCGACGCTTCACCAGCCAGGAGGCGGTGGGCAACCGCTTCACCGTGGCCCTCGGCTACGAGGTGCCACCGGGACAGGCCCACGAACTGCTGGAATCGGTGCTCCAGCGCCATCCGCTGGTGCTGGACAATCCCGCGCCGATTGTCTGGGTCTCGCAGTTCGATGCGTCCTGGATCAACTACGAGCTGTTGGCCTTCCACCGCAACGGCGCGGAAGGCAGCCGCCTGCGCATCCGAAGCGAATTGCTCGAGCAGATCTGGTACACGGTGCAGCGCCAGGGCTGGAGCCTGCCCTTTCCCTCTCTGCAACTCCAGAAGCGGCCCGAAGCGCTGCCCCCCGTGCTTCAGGACGCCTCTGCCACCAGCGAGGTGCTGCGGCGCAGCTGGCTCTTCTCCCAGCTAGAGCAGGCCCAGGTGGAGCGGCTGGCCCAGAGGGTTCACTGGAGCCATTTCGGCCCCGGCGAAACGATCGTGCGGGAAGGAGATGTTGGCACGGCCCTTTTCCAGGTGGTGCAGGGGGCGGTGGAGGTGTTCAAGAACGACGGCTCGGCCGAGGGGCTTGCCGTGGCTCGGCTGGACACCGATGAGATCTTCGGCGAAATGGGCCTGTGCACCGGCGAACCGCGCAGCGCCACCGTGCGCTCCCGCGGTGAATGCGTGCTGCTGGAGGTGAACCGCGCCGATCTGCTGCCGATGCTCGAAGAGGATCCCTCCGTGCTCGACCAGCTCTCCCTAATCGTGGCAACCCGCCGCTCGGAACTGGAGCGCCTGTCGAGCAAAGATGCCGAAGAGCGCCGCAGTTCGATCCTGCAGCGCATGCGGGATCTGTTCGGCCTGGCCGGCCAGGCTCAGTCCTGAGGAAACACCCTGGAGGAGGCCGCAGCACCCCCTCCTGCGGCTACCCCTTGCTCAGACGGCGGCCAGCTGCTCGCGCACCGACCGCACCGCCGCGGCCAGCTCCGCCAGCACCTCCCGGGTGGAGCTGAGGTCGATGCAGGCATCGGTGATGCTCTGGCCATAGGTGAGCTGGGACAGATCGCTGGGGATCTTCTGGCTACCCGCCACCAGGTGGCTCTCGAGCATGACGCCCATCACATGGCGCGAACCGCTACGCAGCTGGTGGGCCACTTGGCTGGCCACCTCGGACTGACGGCGATAGTCCTTGTTGGAGTTGCCATGGCTGCAATCCACCATCACCCGGGCGGGCAGACCGTCCTTAGCCAGGGCTGCCGCCGCGGCCTCCACCGCTTCCGGGTGGTAATTGGTTCCCTGCTTGCCGCCCCGCAGCACCAAATGACCATCGGGATTGCCGGTGGTGGTCACGATGGCGGCGTGGCCGTCTTTGTTGATGCCCAGGAAATGGTGGGAGCGGGCAGCGGCCTCCATGGCATTGATGGCGGTGGAGGCGCTGCCATCGGTGCCGTTCTTGAACCCGATGGGCATCGAAAGGCCCGAGGCCATTTCCCGGTGGGTCTGGCTCTCGGTGGTGCGGGCGCCGATGGCCGTCCAGCTGATCAGGTCAGCGATGTACTGGGGCACCACCGGATCCAACAGTTCCGTGGCTGAGGGCAGGCCCATCTCGGCCAGGTGCAGCAGCAGGGCCCGCGCCAGCCGCAGACCGGTATTGATGTCGTAGCTGCCGTCGAGATGGGGATCGTTGATCAGGCCCTTCCAACCCACGGTGGTGCGGGGCTTCTCGAAATACACGCGCATCACGATCTCGAGCGCGTCCCGGTGGCGGTCGTGCTCCTGGGCGATGGCAGCCGCGTACTCCTTGGCGGCATCCACATCGTGCACGGAGCAGGGGCCCACGATCACCAGCAGCCGCTGGTCATCGCCCCGCAGAATGGCCTTGATGCGCTCCCGCGCTTCCCGCACGGTGGTGGCCGCCCCATCGCCGAGGGGCAGCTCCCGATGCAGCAGGGCCGGCGCTACCAGCGGCCGTGTTTCCACCACATGCAGATCGGAGGTGGGAAGCATGGCCGGGATCCAGGATCGGGCGATTGATAGTCCACCCTAGAAGCCCATTTGCAGCCGTTGTCACCAAGGGCGGGGTCGGCGGCAAAGAACAATGGTGGTCCTAGTCCAGTCGTCCGGGCCCCCCCAGGCCCGTCAGCGCCGATGTCCGCCAGCACCTTCCTCGCCAGCTACCGCGCCGCCGCCGCTGAACGCGAGGCCCTGGGGGTGCCCGCCCTGCCCCTGAGCGCCAGCCAGGCCCAGGCCCTCACCGAGCTGATGGAAGCCCCGCCCGCCGGTGAGGAGGGCTTTCTGCTGCACCTGCTGAGTGAGCGGATCCCCCCCGGCGTGGATGAGGCGGCCTATGTGAAGGCCGGCTGGCTGGCCGGCGTGGCCCAGGGCACGGCCAGCAGCCCCCTGGTGAGCCCGGTGGAGGCGGTGCGGCTGCTGGCCACGATGATCGGCGGCTACAACGTGGGCGCCCTAATCGCGCTGCTCAGCAACCCCTCTGCGGCCATCGCCAGCGCCGCCGCAGAGGGGCTCAGCACCACGCTGCTCGTTTACGACGCGTACAACGATGTGCTGGAGCTGGCGGCGAGCAACGCCTATGCCCAGCGGGTGATCGACAGCTGGTCCGCCGCCGAGTGGTTCACCGCCAAACCCGAGCTGCCCGGCGAAATCACCGTGACGGTGTTCAAGGTGGAAGGCGAAACCAACACCGACGACCTCTCCCCCGCCACCCACGCCACCACCCGGCCCGACATCCCCCTCCACGCCACGGCGATGCTGGAAACGCGCATGCCCGGCGGCCTGGAGCTGATTGCCCAGCTGAAAACCAAGGGCCACCCCGTGGCCTACGTGGGCGATGTGGTGGGCACGGGCAGCTCCCGTAAATCCGCCATCAACTCGGTGCTCTGGCACACCGGCACCGACATCCCCCACGTGCCCAACAAACGCAGTGGCGGCGTGGTGCTGGGCGGCAAGATCGCGCCGATCTTCTTCAACACGGCTGAGGATTCCGGCGCCCTGCCGATCGAGTGCGACGTGAGCGCCCTCAACTCCGGCGATGTGATCACGATCCGCCCCTACGCCGGCACGATTGAGCGGGCCGCCGGTGAGCCGAACGCCGGCACGATCGTGGCCCGCTTCGAGCTCAAGCCCAGCACCATCACTGATGAGGTGCGCGCCGGCGGCCGCATCCCACTGCTGATCGGCCGCTCCCTCACCGACAAAGTGCGCGCCCAGCTGGGGCTGCCCGCCAGCGACCTGTTCATCCGGCCGGTGGCCCCGGCCGACACCGGCAAGGGCTTCACCCTGGCCCAGAAGATGGTGGGCAAGGCCTGTGGTCTACCGGGGGTGCGGCCCGGCACCAGCTGCGAGCCGCTGATGACCACCGTGGGCTCCCAGGACACCACCGGGCCCATGACCCGCGATGAGATGAAGGAGCTGGCCTGCCTGGGCTTCAGCGCCGATCTGGTGATGCAGAGCTTCTGCCACACCGCGGCCTATCCCAAGCCGGTGGACCTCAAGACCCACGCCGAACTGCCCGACTTCATGGCCTCGCGGGGCGGTGTGGCCCTGCGCCCCGGCGACGGCATCATCCACAGCTGGCTCAACCGCATGCTCCTGCCCGACACCGTGGGCACCGGCGGCGACAGCCACACCCGCTTCCCCCT
>CANHMF010000120.1 GCA_947461705.1 Synechococcaceae cyanobacterium | reverse complement strand
TGGAGATGCGGGCCGGGGATGCAGGCTGCGTCTCAGCTGGCTGGACTGGCGCCGCACAAAACCCGGCAGCTGGATGCCCGATCCGGGGGCGCCACGCCGCTGCTCTGCCAGCAACTCGCTAGCCTCAGCTGGGACCCTTTCTTGGTCTACCAGTGGGACCAGGTCGGAATGGATGAGCACGATCGCCGTGGTCTCATTCAGTGCACCGGCGGCTGAACCGTGCGCCACGGCTGGTGCAGTTGCTGGCCCCAGAGCCTCATCAGCGGAGGTTGGCGACTGCTCGACCTGATGCAGGAGCTCCTGCTCGTCATCCGCGTCGTCCTGGCCGAGAACCTCACAGAGCAAGCGCTCGAGGATCTGTCCGCGGCTGCGGAGACCCCACTCCGATTTGAGTTGATCGATCGCGTCGATCATCGACTTGCTGAGGTCGAGGGTGATTCGCTTGGTTTCGGATTCCCGCTGACCCACGCGCCGACACTGACCTCGCTGAGACTATCGGCCCATCAGGCTGTTCATGAACTGCTGCTGGGCGTTCACCGCCTGCTGATAGCGATCCAGCAGCGCCTGGGACATCCGCTGCGGAGTGGGTGACCCGTAGCCAGGTGGGGGGAGTTGGGAGCTGTTGACCGGCGGAATCGGGGGAAGTGCATCGAGCCAGCCCGGTGCCACAACGGGCGGCCGCGGGGCAGGAGCTGGGCTCCCCGCTGGAGGCTGGGGGGTCACAGCGAGGCCAGGAGGGGCCGGAGGCGGGGTGCGTTGCCGGCCCGTTTGGGATTCGGCTGCAGCCTTGGCGATCAAAATCTGGCGCTCACGCACCTGGGCCAGCTGCTGGTCCGGGACGACACTCAGCAGATGCCCGGGTGTCGCATCCGCGGGATACACCAGACTCACCTTGACCGGATTGTT
Organism: Synechococcaceae cyanobacterium; assembly: GCA_947461705.1. GTDB lineage: Bacteria > Cyanobacteriota > Cyanobacteriia > PCC-6307 > Cyanobiaceae > Vulcanococcus. The sequence goes on along the minus strand of CANHMF010000120.1, from coordinate 5,626 downwards.
CTGGCCCGGCTTGAGGTTCAGGGAGGCTAGGGAGAGGCTCTCACCCGATTTCATGCCAACGTGCACCTCCTGGTAGCCCTCGTCGCTGGCGACGCCGATCGAACCTCGAAAGGCAACAAATGGCCGTCCACCGTTGGCGGTGGGATGACTCAGCACCAGCTGATGTGGCCCTGCGCCGGAGAGGTTCAGGGTCACGTCGAAGCGGACGCCGTAGGTGCCGATGTTGTTAACGGATGAATCCAGCATGCGACTGGCCAGCTGATTCACCTGCTGCTCTCCGGTGCCGAAGTTGTGCCGGTTGGTGCTGGTCAGGGGCACATGCAGGGCCCCCTGGCTCAGGTCGTGATTGACGTTGGCCTCGTAGGCATCGCCCAGGGCCACGCCCGCAACCCTCGAGAAGACCGTGCCGTTCTGGATTTGCCCCACCCGGTTCAGATAGATCCGGCCCGGAGCGAGGCGGCCGCCATCCATCACGGCCATGATGTCCTGGTCGCTCTTGGGGTCTTCAGCGGCCACCACCGCCATCTGGAACGGGCCGTCGCTGCGCCCCTTCAGCAGGCCATTGGCAATGCCGCGGGCTGGCAGCTGCGTGCTGAACAACACGGTGCGGCTGCGGGGGGGGATGGTGATCGTGTCAGAGAGCTTGTAGTCGAGCTTGCCCCGCAACATCTGCACGGCCGTGGCGTCACCGGGGCCGGTGTTCCAGGGTCTCGCCCCAAGAGGTTTGACGCCCATGAGGTAGTTGGGCAGGTATGGAGCTTCAAAGCTGTTGCGCACCGCCCCCTGCTGGAAGCGGATATGCACCGGCCGATCCCCGGGGTTGATCAGGATCGTGGCGAGGGTCAGGTTGCCGCGTGGACCACTGCCACGGCCCATGCGGCTGCGGTCTTCCGGGTAGTACTTGTGGTGGACATGCAACCCGAACTCACCGTTGAAGGTGTAGGTGGCGTTGGCCAGGGCTTGGTTGGTCTCTGTCGCCACGGCAGAGCCTGGTGTGGTGCTGACCAGAATTCCCGGACCATGCACCTCCTCGGGCTGGTTGGAATGCAGCACCGGCACGTTGTTGAAGTTGCCCTTGAGTGGGCGTGCCGTCTGACCGGCCATGAGGGCGACGTAGGCGCGCCCAGGCACACCACACAGGATCACGCCACCCACCAATGCGAGCATCAAGGGTCTCATCAGACCTGTGGGACCAACTGCTCTCAAGATGCGAATGAAAACGGTGTGTGGTGGGATCAGCTTGGAATTGCTTCAGCTGCTGATGGACCTGGGGGTGGCAACAACCCTGCCGGATCCTGAAGATGATGGGGTAGCCAGGGATCAAGGCCACGGGTGGCCCCAGACCCATGGGCAACATCGCGGCCAGGAGAGCCTGGCCGCTAGAACAGCGACTTGCTGACATTTTCCCATGCTCCCGCCGTTCTTTTGCTGTGGAGAGGGCGGAACCCCTGAGCAGTTCCGCCGCCGTCATCAGGAACGCAAGCTGCAAACCCTCACCTTCTGGCGCGATGGCCTCGAGCGTCAGCTGGCTGCCATCAACGCCGCCATCAGCACGCTGCAGAAGCAGATGGGGGAGACAGCAGAGTCCTGAGTTCCGCCAGCCCCCGATGCAGGTGGCGATGCACGGTGCTGGGGCTCACCCGCCAGCGCCCCGCCACCTGCCGCAGGCTGTGGCCTCCCATCACGACCTCCTGTACGGCCCGGCGGGCCTGCTGATCGAGGCGCTTGACGGCCTGCAGCAACTCCTCGTACTGGCGATCACTGCTGAGGGGGGTGCCAGGCGCAGCCAGATCTGTGGCGGCGTCGAGTGACACCATCCGAGCCTTCGGCATCTGAAGCTGCTGGTGCCAGCGCTGCAGGCTGAGGCCGCAGGCAGCCCTGAGCTCGTTGTCCATGGGTTCGCGGCCCAGCTCGATCACCAGCTTCTGGCGTTGCTGGCTCAGCTGATGGCTCAGTTCCTGTTGGCGCCTTGGCTGGCGGATAGCGGGGGCCAGATCCCGCAGGTAATGGAGGATCGCACCGCGGATGTGGGGTCGGGCAAACACGGCGAAGGGCACCTGTTCCGCACTGCGATAGCGCTCGGCGGCGCGGATCAGGCCCAGCAACCCCACCTGATTGAGATCATCCCGGGATTCGGGGCACACCCGGGCGTAGTGGCGGGCGATGGGTTGCACGAGGTGCAGGTAGGCCTCGATGCGGGCATTGCGCCGCTCGATTGTTGACTGACTGGACGACTGACTGGACGCCATAGCGGTGGCTGACAGAGGGATGTAGAGCGGGAACCGTGAACCGACTCCCTTCACCACAAACGCATGCTCTGGATGGTCGCTGCATCCGTGCAATCACCGAACTTCTGCCGCTACCGCCCCCAATAACGCCAGCGGACCGTGCCGCTCCAGCCAGTCCTGGTCCGAGTGTTCGGTGAGCAATAAGGAGCCGGCGAAACCCAGGGCATTGACGCTGAAGCCCGCCCAGTGCTCACGCGTCCGCCGGACGGTCATGAACCACTCGTCATCAAAGAGCAGGTTGTAGGGCTGGCGCGGCACGGGGTCGTGCTGCGGGGTCCCAAGATCGAGCTGGGCGCTGTGGCGGTGATACAGGCTCGCCAGTTCAGTGGCCGCCGCATCCAGGCCAGCCTTGGCCTGCAGCCGCGGGCTGACGCTGTAGCTCCAGGGCCAGGGGGGCTGCTCGCCCCGCAACTGCGCCTGGATGCTGGGGGCCAGCGGGCAACTCACCGCACCGCTGCGTCGGGGCAGCAATTGCAGGTGGCGATGGGGTTGACTGGCCCCAGCGGCGGCACAACTGTTGAAGAACCACAGCCCGCCGGTGTCCGCGCCCATCTCAGCGACGGCCCGCCAGTCAGAGCTGCTGAGCCAGCCGGCCTGGGGCTGCCACTGCTGACTGATCAGCAGGATATGGCCCTCCTGGACGGGGTATTTGTTCAGCAGCGCCAGGTGGGTCGTGCCTAGGCGCTGCACCTCCAGTTCGGGCTCCCAGGGCAGGAACGGATTCGGCTTGGGGCCAGCACTGCGGAGGTGTTTGGGGGTCTGCGAGACCAGCCGCCGCAGGACAAAAGGTCCATGGGCTTCCAGCGGCAACAGTTCCGTGTTCAGGGGCACCAAGGCCCCTGAGTCCAGGGCTGAGGCACTCCGAGCAAGCGCTGCTTGCCAGAGTCGCTCGGCTCTGGGGACGCTGCTGCTGGGGAGGCTGTTGGCCACGGCTCAACCGCTGCCAGCCCGAAGCCGCGCCAGGGAGGCTCCGTTGTAATAGCGAGCCAGGATCTGGTTGTAGCGGTAGCCCTGGCGAGCCAGGGCCTGGGCTCCTTCCTGGCTCATGCTGGCGCCGAGACTGCCATGGGCCTCCCAGCTGATCTGGCTGTTGGCCGCGTAGAGGCTCTCCACAATGCCGCCCTGGTAACTGAGGATCAGACCAGCGGTCTCGGCAGCCGCCCGCCGCGTGCGGTCATTGCTGCTGCCAAAGCCCCGGTAGGCCTGCCAGCGGGTGGTGTCGCCCAGGTGCCAGTGCTGGCTGGCCGGGCGAGCCATATGGGCCAAGGCATAGGAGCGGGCTGCGACAGCCTGGGCCTTGAGGGCCTCCATGTCCCAGGAACTGGGCATTTCCGCGCCAACCACCGAGGCGATGTACTCCTCCAGGGGCAGGTGGTTCACCACCTGGTACCCGCTGCCCTCCTGCACGAGTCGGAGTCGTCCGCTGTAAGCCTGGCCATTCAGGCGTACCTGCTCACCGGGATTGGTTTCCAGCCAGAGTTCGGCGGGCAGACCACCACCGGAGGCCACCGCCAGGGTCTGGCCGCCCCCTCCACGGCGCAGCACGTCCCCATCACGGCGCCGGAGCCACCAGGGACCCGTGGCACCCAGCTCCAGCTGGGCTCCAGCTGACAGCAGCGCCACCCGAATTTCGAGGTTGAGCGGTGTTCCCCTGGACGGTTCACTCAGGGCCAGGGCTCCCGGCTTGGCCGTGCGCTCTGCAGCGACGCCGCGTAGATCGTCCCGGGCACTGGCACGGGGTGTCGCGTGGGCCGGCGGTGTCTCCAGCATGGCTTCCAGCATGGGCCCGCTGAGGGTGGCTGGAGCAGGCATCAGGCCCTGTACGGCAAAACCAACCCCCAGGGCACCCAGGCCCAAAGGAGCTGTGATCAGCACCCCCTGCAGACGGACCAGTCGCCCCTTGCGAGCGGCATCCCACCAGCGTCGATGAGCCCGTCCCATAGGAGATGGCCAGACCCGGTCAGGCGGACCAGGCCCGCTGCCGGAGATTCGCAAAGCATTCCACCACGGCGTGCAGAGGCCTGCCAGCCCACCACCTGCGATCGACCCAGGGTGGCCAACCACCAGGGGGCCACCAGGGCATGGGCCGATCCCGTCACAGGGTCTTCGGGAATGCCCAGGCCTGGTGCAAAGAAGCGCAGCTGATAGTCAGCGGATTGGCCAAGCACCTGGGGTCGATCTGCAGGTTCACCGCTGCAGGCCTGCATCAGCACCAGCCCCTGGCGCTCCTGCGCCTGCAGGGCCCCTGGCTCGAACGCCAGAGCTGCGAGGTCCATGGCCTGGTCCAACAGCGCCACGCGGTAGCCGAGGGCTGAACCCCAGAACTGGAGCGGTTGGCCGCCAATGAGGGCGGGGAGATACGCCGGGCAAGGAGCCGGCTGCAGTCCACCGCCGGGCAGAACCAGCGATGCTGTGCTCGCTTGATCCGCCAGCAGGCTCACCGCGAGCGCACCGCTGCGGCTGGCCAAGCTGAGGGACATCCCGGGGGCCAGCAGGTCCCAGTGCCCCAGGGCGAGGGTGGCCGCCAGCGTGGCGTGGCCACACAGGGGCACCTCACAGCTGGGCGTGAACCAGCGCAGCGCCCAGCCCCCGGCGGCCTGCGGGAGCAGGAAGGCCGTTTCCGACTGCTGAAAGCTGGTGGCCAGGGCCTGAAGCCAGGCATCCGGCATGGCGTGCTCGACCAGCACCACGGCTGCGCCATTGCCCTGGAATGGCTGGGCCGCGAAGGCCTCCACCAGCACGGCCCGTAGCCTCTGATCGTTCATGGCAGCGACCCGCCCCTGGCCAGCTGGGGCAGACCTTCGGCCTTGAGCTCCCGTTCCATCAGCTGGCGCACCGCATCCAGAGGCGCGAGCTCACCGGCAATGAGCGCTGCCACCTGATGGCTGATCGGCAGATGCCACCCTTCACGGCACGCAAGCCGCTGCACGGCCTGGGCGGTGGGCACTCCTTCCACCGTGCCTCCCACCCGCTGCAGGGCCTCAGTGGCGGAGCATCCCTGGGCCAGCTGCAGGCCGAAGCGGTAGTTGCGGCTGAGGGGGCTGTTGGCGGTGGCGAGCAGATCCCCGAGGCCTGCGAGCCCGTAGAGGCTGGCGGGTTGGCCGCCAAGGGCCTGGATGACCGAGCCCATTTCCAGCAGGGCACGGCAGAGCAGCGAGGCCTTGGCGTTGGCGCCGAGGCCCAGGCCATCGGACACCCCAGCGGCAATCGCCATCACGTTCTTGAGGGCACCCGCCACTTCTGTGCCGATCGGATCGCTGTTGGTGTAAAGCCGCAGGCGATCGGATCTGAGCGCCTGTTGCAGGCTTCGGGCCAGTCCGTCCTCCCCACTGGCCAGC
>CANHMF010000119.1 GCA_947461705.1 Synechococcaceae cyanobacterium | reverse complement strand
TGCCTGACACAACTTCGCCATATCGGCAGCGACTACGACCGACCGATGGAGAACTACAGCTGCCGGTCGTGTCAGGCCTTCTTTGTGGATGCAGCTGTGCAGGCACGTTGCATCGACTGCGGTCAGTCACACCCACCTGAGGCTCTGCGTGTTCAGCAGATTCGCCCATTCAGGATGAGTGAATCCGGGCGATTGGCCTGTCGCCATGGCCTGAGCAAGACCAACCACGCCATGGGCGATCCGCTGCACAGCAGTCTGCTGAGTGAGGCTGAATTCCTGCGGGCCCTGTCCTGGCAGATCAGCATCGCCCAACGCCCCGGGCGGACAGCGCCAGCGACTCTGGCGGCCATCCTGGGACTTCGCCTTGAGAATCTGGATGCGGTTCTGGCCAGCGCGGGCGAGCCCCACGGCTCTCTGATGTTAGACAGCCTGATCGAGCGCCTCCTGGAAAAGCTGCACACCTCCGATCGCTGCCTACACAGCCGCAGGGATCTGATCTGGCTCCTGCTACCCCAGGCCGACGCCCTGGCCCTCGCCCAGCTCCAGAAGCAACTGGAGGAGGAACTCACAGGGCTGCAGGCAACGCCACAACAACAACTCAAACTGTGTTTCAGCAGTTGCCTCCTACCCGAGCAACTGAGTGCACACGAAGACGCCCAGCTTCTGCTGGCTCGACTGAGCAATCAGATGACAAACGCGGTCATCAGCGCCAGGGGCTGAAGCGTAGAGATCCAGTCACGCCAGATTTCCTGCCAGCATGTTCAATCTGCCAAGCCTGTTCATCCAGGCCTCTCCATTCCTGCTTGTGGTGGAGCTACCGCTCATCTTTGTTGTTTTGCTGGGCACGCTGCGCTGGTGGATCCGAAAGCTAACCCTCCCCCCCAGGCTCTCCCTGTACCGTCCCAGGGTGTCCTGCGTGATCACCTGCTACAGCGAAGGGCTTGATGTCCAGAGAACCCTACTGAGCCTCTGCGAGCAAACCTATCCCGGCGAGATCGAATTGATTCCCGTGGTCGATGGAGCCGCTGTGAATTCCGTAACGATGGACGCCGTACGGAGCTTCCAATGCGATCGAAAGATCTACCCCAAGCGCAGGATTAGGCCCATCGCCAAATGGCAACGGGGCGGCCGGGTGTCATCTCTAAATGCAGGGCTGGCCATGTGCAGCGGAGAGATTGTGATGGCCTTGGATGGAGACACCTCATTTGATAATGACATGGTGAGCGCAGCAGTGCGGCATTTCGAGGATCCCAATGTGCCTGCAGTATCAGGCAATCTACGGGTGCGCAACAGCTGGCAATCGCTGGCCACAACCATGCAAGCAATCGAATACCTCATCTCCATTAGCCAGGCACGAATCGGCCTAGGGGAATGGAATGTACTGAACAATATCTCAGGGGCTTTCGGCATATTCCGCCGCAGCCTGCTCGAACAGATCGGCGGCTGGGACACCCATTCAGCAGAAGACCTAGACCTCACATTGCGCCTGAAAAGCTATTTCAAGCGCCACCCAAAGATGCGCATTCCCTTTGAGCCAAGGGCCATGGGCCACACCGATGTGCCCAGCACATTCAAGGACCTACTCATTCAACGGCTTCGCTGGGACGGTGATCTCCTCTTCCTCTACGGGCGCAAACATCGTGGAAATATCAATCCAGCCCTTATGGGATGGCCAAACTTTTTAATGACGATTTTCGGCGGGTTGTTCATTCAGATTGTACTGCCATTCATTATTCTCATCTACAGCATGATGCTTGTAGCCACGGAGCCTTGGCCCCGGCTCATGGCGCTCAGCGGCGGCGTCTATGCAGCATATCTGCTGATGCTGACACTCCAGTTCCTGACAGTGCTCATACTCAGCTCCGAAAAGCCCCAACAAGACATGCTCCTCTTGCCCTTATTACCCCTATTTCCACTGACGATGTTCGTCATTCGCTGCTGGAGTGCGATTGCCATACTCAATGAACTTCTGCTCAGAGGCCACGAGGAAACAGCGATGGCACCTTGGTGGGTGATCAGCCGTGCCAACCGCTTCTGAGCCTCATTCGCGCCCTCATCCAGCACTCCCACCTTGCGTTCTCCATCACCACAACGCCTTAGCGGCATCAGCCGTGCCCTGGCCTGGGGGCTGGGCTTGGCCGTCACACTGACCGCGCTGGCGAAAGCTGCCCGAACCGGCCCTTTTGTAGCGGCCCAAGCGCCAGCTCCCTCCAGCCGAAGCTGGAGCCAGGGCACCTACATCTGGAACAGCCGGGCTCTGCTGGATTCAGCGCTGCGCCCGTCTGAGTTGTTGCGGCTGAAGCGGGCTGGCATGACACACCTGCTTGTGGGCCTGACGGGAGAACAGGTGGCCGCCGGAGCAGCCACCGAACGAGCTCTCCAGCAGCTGGTTGCCGCAGGCCACGGCGAACGGATGCGTGTGAGCCTGCTACTAGGCGATCCGGAATGGATTCTTCCGCAGGGACGGCAATCCCTGCTGGACCTGATTCAGCGCTACCGGGGGATTGGCTTCGATGGCCTGCATCTGGATCTGGAGGTGGAACAACTGGGCTGGCCGGTACCAACGGAACGCTTGCAGCACTGGCTCGCCACCCTCCAGGCCGTTCAGAAGGTCAGTCCCTGGCAGCTCAGCATCTCCAGCCACCCCCGTTGGTTTGAAGCCCGCCGGGGTTCCGGTGGAGAACCAAACCAACCCTGTATTCCCTGTGAACTTGGCAACCTTCAAGAGATCAACCTGATGATGTACCAACGCCAACCCGATCGGGTTGCTGAGCGCAGCCGCGCCATCGCCCATCGCTGGCCATTGCTCCGGTTCCGGCTGGCTCAGAGCGTGGAGGAGCAGTTACCAGCAGAGGAGAGCTGGCACGGCCACAGCGTCCAGCAGTTGCAGCAGCAAATGCGGCGCTGGCAGCAGCAGCTCGAGCCCCATGGCGTGTCCGGTCTCGACTGGCAGGACTGGGCCCAATACCCCCAGGGGAGCTGAGCCATGAAGGTGCGCTTCAACAGCCTCAAGGAACGCAGTCCGGACATGGACAACGGACTGAAGGTGTTGTATGGACCAGGCCGGCGAACGGCGTTCCGCCTGCGCTGGTATCTGATCCTGGCGCTGGTGGGCTCACCCCTGGTGTGGACCTGCAGTCGCCTGCTACATGATGCGGTGGTGTTGGAGGCACCCGCCCAGCTGTCGCTCACCAACCTGGAGGTGCGGGCCTTCGACAGCGGCAGGGTGCAGGATCTGCAGGTGCGGGCAGGCAGCCCCGTTCAGCCTGGCCAGGTGCTGTTGCAGCTGGACAATCCCCAATGGCAGCTGCGGCTGCAACAACTGCAGCCCCTTAACACTGGCGCCAACAATGCCAAGGACCAGGCTGCCCTGGGTCTACAGGACCGCTCGATCGACCTGCAAGGCCGCACGGTGAACCTCTACCGCGGTCTGCACAGAGCGGGCGGCATCAGCTCAGCTGAACTACTGCAGGCCGAATTTCAGTTGAACAGCCAGCGGCTGGCCCAGCTGGACCTGGGTCGACGCCTGAACCAGGAGCAATACCAGCTGAAGGGCTCGCCAATTGAATTGCAGCGAGCCGAACAGGAGCGACGTTGGCTGACCAGCCGGCTGCGGCAGCTCACCTACAAAGCCAGCGAGCGGGGCCGGGTCACGGAGGTGAACGTTCAGCCCGGCGAAAACGTTGGGCCCGGCACCCTGCTGATGCGGATCGAACAAGCTGACCCACCGACCCTGTGGATCTATGTGCAACCCCAGGTCGGGCAGCATGCCCAGGCTGGTAGTCGCGTGGACGTGCTGATGCCGGACGGCAGCTGGCGCGCCGCCGAGGTGGTGCAGCAAGCGGATCTGGCCAAGCGTCTGCCCTCTGGACTGCCAAGGGGCATGGCTGCCGATGAGATCGCCCTACGGGTGCCTGCGCGTTTCCTACAGCCCCTTCCCCCCCAATGGCGGGTTGATCAGCTCCCCCTAAAGGTGCGCTTTCCGCAGCGCTGGCCAAACCTCTGGCCGCCGAAGTCGGCGTAAGCCAAGCCTGCCACCGGCCCACAAGGACAATGGGCCGATGAAGATCCTGTTCTGGGGAACGCCCGCCTACGCAGTTCCCAGCCTTGAGGCCCTAGTGGCGGCAGGCCATCAGCTGGTGGGTGTGGTCACCCAACCCGACCGCCGCCGGGGGCGCGGCAAGCAGCTGATGGCCTCCGCAGTGAAGGCCAGGGCCCTGGAGCTCGGCATCCCGGTGTTCACCCCAGAACGGATCCGCCGCGATCCCGAGTGCCAGGCCCAGCTCGCCGCCTTGGAGGCGGACATCTCCGTGGTGGTGGCCTTCGGACAGATCCTGCCGCCGGAGGTGCTGGCCCAACCGCCCCTGGGCTGCTGGAACGGCCATGGATCCCTACTGCCCCGCTGGCGCGGGGCGGGTCCCATTCAATGGAGCCTGCTGGAGGGTGATCGCCATACGGGGGTCGGCGTGATGGCGATGGAGGAAGGCCTGGATACCGGCCCCGTTCTGCTCGAGCGGGCGATCCCGATCGGTCTGCTGGAAAACGCCCAGCAACTGGGGCAGCGCCTGGCGGCGCTCACAGCCGAACTACTCGTGGAGGCGCTGCCACGAATCGCGGCGGCAGGCCCCGGCCCGCAGTCGGAGCGCTGGGGCCGCCTGGGGCTAACTCCCCAACGGGAGGAGGGCCTCACCTATGCCCGCATGCTCAACCGGGACGACTACAAGATCGGTTGGAACAGCTCCGCCCTGGCTATCCACCGAAAAGTGATGGGGCTTTACCCCAGCGCCACCACAAGCTGGCAGGGCAAGCGGCTGAAACTGCTGGCCACAGAACCCCTGGTACAGCGGCTGGCCGAGCAGCTCAGTCCGGAAGGGCAGCAGTTGACGCAGCAGTGGGGGCTAATGGCCGTGGACAGTGGAGATCAGGAAAAGCCGTCGAGTGGAACGGTGCTTGACGTGGTCAACGGTGTAGGCCTCGTGGTGGCCAGCCACGGCTGTCCAGTGCTGGTGAGCGAGGCACAGCTAGAGGGCAAAGCAGCCTGCGGGGGCCAACAGATGCTGCAACAACTGGGAGCAGCTAGAGGCGATCGCCTTGGCGAGGATGCACCAAATCCAACAGGGAGCAGGGAAAGGGGCTGATTGAACGTCCAGCCACTCAGGCATCGAATCGAATCGCCAGCCAAGCATGCGACAACCAAAAGGAGATCGACGGAACAAAAGGGGAGGGAAAAGGCGGGCCCATTAACAGATGCAACAAGGCGGATGACAACGCGAGACGCAGGGACTATAAAAAAAGAAAAATCCATGAAAAGACTCGATAGCTGCATCAGCGTCTACCCCGCCTTCCAGATCAAACCTGGCAAGGAAACCGCAATAAGAGATCTTCTGCGGGTAATCATTGAACGCGCAGAGGATGAACCGGCAACAGAGATTTTCAGCATGTCCTATGCAGGCAGCAAACTATTCCTAAGGGAAAGCTATACAGACATCAAGGGCTTCAAGGCTCACCTTGAAAGCGTAAGTGACATCATCAACGACTTTTTTGGCATGCTGGAGCTTGAAACCCTTCATGTAATTGCACCGGAAGAATCCGTCAACGAGATGCAAGAGCTGATGAGCTCCATGAACATGAAAGCTGACCTCTTTATTCTCGAAGGCGGATTCGCGAAGTAAGCAATCAACGAAGCAGCACACCAATGAGGCGGTGGGCCAAGGCAAAGTGAACAGGACGGGCAGGAGGGATCCAGAGAATAGAGCCAAACTAAACCTACAGCCAGGTGAACAGTTACGGCCATCAAACACTGATGCCAATGGAGGCACAAGCGAGAGTGCCATACCAGTTACGATTAGTGACTGATACGGGAAGGCGCCGTTAGCGCCTGAACGCAGCCAACCCAGCGTGGATCAGATAAGTCAGCCAAAAGCGATGAAAAGAACACAAGGACCTAGACACTCAAATAACATGCATAATACATAAGACTAGCTGCCATGCATAGGGCAGGATTGCTGCGCAGTTATATCTGGCCCCGAAAAGATAGACACTATTAATATGCACGGAGATATGTACAAAAGCCATCTCATGCATCTTAGTGCGGATGCAGGGGGGTGCCATGGCATGAGCAGCTCCTAAGAGAACGAGGCAGGGGGGGAACAGACAGTCGGCCGGCCTGCCGTATCGAGGGAGGGTGAAGCTAGTTCAGAGAATGGTGTTGAAGACTGAGATAGGAATGAGATCCCGAAACTGACCGGCTGAAAAAGCAGCGGGTTGATCATCGAGTACGTCGTGTCCAATCGCCTCCAGGCCAGATAATCGGGTGCTATTTGCAGCTATTGACACTAGGATGAAGTGAAAACGGAGCGAACGGGATGAAAGCACTGGACAGGCTGACGATTTCCAGCACACTCCTCTGTCTTGGGGTGATGGCGACAAATAGAATCTATGCGCAAACGATTCCGCAACAGCAACCGATCGGCTCACTAGAGGTGGTAGCGAAGATCAACGGCGCTATGCCGACAGGGATCGCCGTATCCTCAGATGGGAGGATTTTTATCAATTACCCACGCTGGGGAGATAAAGTGGAATTTACAGTGGCTGAAGTTGTCAATGGAATACCAGCAGCCTTCCCCAATACGCGCATGAACGAACAGGGAAATGTAGATACACAGAAGGAGAGGATAGTTTCAGCACAAAGCGTTGTTGTTGACCCCACAGGGTCAGTC
>CANHMF010000118.1 GCA_947461705.1 Synechococcaceae cyanobacterium | reverse complement strand
GCCACAGGTCTTCTGGTTTCACCTGGTCCCTAATGAAAATCACGAGGTTCTGTGGTTGTTCTGTTGACGCCTCGGCTTTATTGATGGCACGGTTGACTCTGCGAATATCCTTTTTGCTGTCAAGGCTCTCAATGCCGATTTCTTTCGCAACACTGATATAGTCTCTTGTAAGTAGTAGTTCCTGGTCGGATAGCTTGCTTGGGTTTTGTTTCAGTAGCTTATAGACCGATTGTGTCTGTTTCGAGAGCGAGCCCTCGAGGCCTGCATTGCCGACGTTCCCATGCATCTGTGAATTGGACATGGGCTGGCTAGTTTTTTCTCCAGTATTCGGCTCCTCCAGTCGTCTGTCAAGCACGCTTTTGTGGCTTTACGTTTCGTGTTGTTGTGCGCCTAGCATTGATGCCTGGTCCATGCTGTCGCCCAGATGGTGGAGCTGTTGCTGGTGGAGCATCGGCACGCCTTCGAAGCGATTCAAATGCGCAAGGCAATCCGGCCAGGGTCTCTCACACAGCTCATGCGCTGGCCGAGGCCGAGGACGGCCTGCAGGCCTCTCTTGGAGCACCGGGGGATGCATGACCGTGGAGTGCCTTGCCGCTCCCCGCGCTGTGGTACTCGAGGCTCGGCAACGCCCCATTGACCCGCTTTACTTCATGACCCGCCGGCAAGGCGCTCAGGAGCTCAGCGACGTCCTGCCGAGCCCTGATCACTGTCCACAGAATCGGGGCAACCCCATCTGATCAGTCCGAGCCTGACCCCCTGTTGCCTCAAGCTGCTCAGTTGAAGCATCAAGGGGTGGGGCATAGAGCCTGCTTCACCTCGAAAGGCCAGCTCTCGTTTTCGCGCGTTCAAGCACCGCTGGCTGTCGAATCCTCACCTCGGCGAGTCCCGGTCATGATGGTGCTTGTCTTCAGCCATACACCTGTGGTGCGCTGTCGTCTGCCTGTGCTGTTGATCCTCGGACTGCTGGCTAGCCGCGCCGATGCCGCCCCCTTCAGTTACGACCCGGTGTCCTTCGCTGGGTTTGCCAACCAGACCTTCAAGATGCAGGGTGAGGCGGCTTTTGCACGCCATCTGGGCACATGCCTCAGGGAAGGCAAGGACCGCACGGGATACCGCTGCCTCAGCGGCGAGCTGCTGCAGGACCTACCGGCCAAACAAGGGCGCAACTTCTGCACGCTCGATGCCATCTGGTACGTGCCCTTCAGCAAGACCGTGCAGTACCGCACGGCCAGCTGTCAGTTCAAGGGAGATCGACAGCGCCTGATGGAGGGTGGCCAGCAATGGCTGCGGGAAGGCCTCAATCAGCTGGAGAACTACGGCAAGTAGCGGCCCCTTCTCCGCGGCTCCTGAACACCATGGCTGCCGCTGAATCCTCCAGGTTGAGCAACAGCGCGGTTGTCTCGCGGGCGTTCAGGCCACTCTGCTGGCGCACCCGCGCTAGCACCTCGATGAAGTGCCGCGGATCCACGGCATGTTTTTGGAGAAAGGCGTTGAGGGTTTGCTGGCAAACCACGGCTGGAGTGGGCTGGCCCATGACACCTCGGGGACGGAAGCATGAGCTTCCATAGCCTGGGCTGAGGGCACTGGATGTTCTGCTGATTTGCTGAGTGGCTGCTGCGGCCTCCGGGCTGTTGGCTGGTTCCTGCTGAACAGGGCTGTAGATCTGAGCCACTGCATGGGGTGGGCCTACGGGGTGACTACGACGGAGGTAGCCGCAGTTCTTCCCATGGCCCGCTCCCATTTCCATCTCGACGATCTGCGCCATTCCGCAGCCCAGGAGACCGCCCTGCACATGATCACCATGGCCGCCAGGGCGCTGCTGATGATCGGCACGGCGATCCTGGTGGGAGAGGCCGTGGCCGGGCCCGGCAAAAAATTGCTCGAGGGCAGGTTGCACAGGCCCATGGCCAGCAATGAGGATGGCGAGCCTGCCGACTAATCGCGGTTCGGGCTCGTTTCAGCTGCGGGGTTCCACCTCGATGCGCTCGAGGTTGGGAATCAGGGCCAGCGAAGCAGCCAACCCCAGGATCAGGATCAGCAGGGCCGGCACCAGGGCCGCACCCACCCGTTCATCGCTGGCGTACTGAAACACCCGCACCGCGAGGGTGTCGAAATCAAAGGGCCTTAGCGAGAAGGTGATCGGCAGTTCCTTCACGGTGTCCACGAAGACGAGCAGGGTGCCCACCACCAGCGGCGAGCGCAGCAGGGGCAGGTGGATCCGCCGCAGCACGGCCATCCAGGAGCACCCGAGGCTGGTGGCCGCTTCATCCATGCTCGGGGGGATGCGCTCAAAGGCGGCATCGAGACCTCCCTTGGCCACCGCCAGGAAGCGATCGGTGTAGCCCCAGATCAGCAACAGCATGGGGGCCAGGCCCGCCGGGCCACCGATCAACATCAGGGCAAGAGCAATCACGGTGCCTGGAATCGCGTAGCCCAGGCCGGCCAGAAAGCTGAGCTGCTGGATGAGCTGATTGGGGATCCAGCGTTTGGCCATGGCCAGCAGCAGGCCCGCGGCCACCGTGATGCCGGAGGCGGCTAACGCCAGGGCAAAGCTGCGGCCGCTGAGGCTGGCCAGCTCGCCGATGGGTTCTGCCTGCAGTTGATCCCAGCTCAGCGCTGCCCACAGCACGGGCAGGCCGAGGGTGAGCAGCGGAGGTAGCAGGGTCACCATCCAGGCGGCCACCAGCCTCCAGCCCCGCAGGCTCCAGCGCTCGAGCTCACTGCTGTCGTTGCCGAGGTTCCAGCAGCGGCTGCGCTCGCGCAGCTTGCGCTCCGCGGCCACCAGCAGTGCCACGATCACCAGGGCCACCAGGGCCAGGGCCACAGCCCCATGGGGGTTGCCCTGCTGCTGCCAGCGCAGCAGGATCCCCGCCGAGAGCGTGGGCACCCCGAGGAGCTCCACGGCTCCGAGTTCGTTCACCACCTCCATGCCGGCCAGGGCAATGCCGGCACCGATGGAGGGCATGGCCATCGGCAGGGCCACGCGCCAGAAGCTGCCCCAGGGGCCCACGCCCAGGCTGCGGCAGGCCTCCAGCTGGCGCCGGCCGCTCACGGAGAAGCTCTCGGTGGAGAGCAGGAACACGTAGCTGTAGGTGCTCAGCGTCAGCACCATCACGGTCCAGAGGGACCCGTGGACGCGCTGGCCGAGCCGGCTGCCCACATCAATCAGGGTGGCGGCCAGCAGATAACTCGGGGTGGCCAGGGGCAGCAGCTGGGCGATGCGCAGCCAGCGGCGCCCGGCGAATTGACAGCGGGCCGTTAGCCAGCCCGAGCCAGCCCCGAGGGCGGCTCCCAGCCCTCCCACCGCCGTGACGAGGCCAACGGTGTTGAGCAGTTGCTGGAGGCCATCACTGCCGAGGCTTAGCCCGGAGAGGCCGTCGGGGCCTGAGCAGGCGAAGGCCACCAGCCAGGCCACCGGTGCGAGGGCCAGCACCACCACCACCACCACGGCCAGGGACAGGGCCGTGCGGCCCTCCTGGGCAGGCTGAACCGGCGGGGCTGATGGTTGCGAGGCGCCGGCGGCCACCATTCCGAGACGAACTCCAGCGGGGAAGTGGAGCAACCTAGCCAACGCCTGCTGCTATTGAGAATCCCTTGCAACCAGTGGCGGGCGGCTGGGCCTACTTCCAGCCGTTGGTTTCCATCAATTTCACGGCCGCCTTGTTCTTGGCGCCCATTTGCTCCGCCGAGATGCCGCTGGCCTTGAAGGTGCCGAAGGCCTTCAGCGTGGCGTTGCTGCCATAACCCTTCAACGGGTATTCGTGATTGGCTTCGGCGTAGCCCTTGCCGCCGGTGGGGGAGGCGAGGAATTCGATCAGCTTCAGGGCAGCCGCGGGATTCTTGGCATTGCGGGTCACGCCGGCACCGCTGATGTTCACGTGGGCCGGGTTGGTGAAGACCACCTTGAGCTTGCTGGCCAGAGCCTTATCGGCAGCACCACTCTCGCCGGACACCATGCGCGCCAGGTAATAGGTGTTCACCAGGCCAACGCCGCATTGGCCGTTGCCGATCGCGCGGATCAGGGGTGTATCGGAGGTGAAATAGGGCTTGGTCACGTTGGCCGTCATCTTTTTCACCCAGGCGGCAGCGGCCGCATCGCCCCGCTGGATCATCTGATCAGCCACGAGTGACTGGTTGTAGACGCTCTGGCGGTCGCGCAGGCAGAGCTTGCCCTTCAAGGCCGGATTGGCCAGGTCGGCGTAGGTCTTGATGCTGGCAGGGCTCACCAGCCTGGGATTCACAAGCACCACGCGCACGCGGCGGGTGAGGCCATACCAGCGGCCTTTGGCATCCCGCAGACTCAGGGGCACATCCCGCAGCAGGGCTGCGGAGCGGGCGGGCTGGAACAGCCCCATGTCGCTGGCTTTATCCAGGCGGGCGGCATCCACGAGCACCAAGACATCGGCCGGCGAGTTCTTGCCCTCACTGCGCAGGCGCTCAATCAGGGCGTCGTCCTTGGCCTCCAGCAGCTTCACCTTGATGCCGGTCTGGCGGGTGAACTGGCTGTAGAGCTGTTTGTCGGTGTTGTAGTGACGCCCTGAATACACGCCGATTTCGGTGCTCTGAGCCCGTGATGCCGTGGCGGCAGCCGTGAGGGTGATGCCGATCAGAGCGGCTGCGCCGATCCGCACAGGAGTGATCTGACGACGCATGGAACGCAGGGTGGCAAAGCCGGACATCGGGCGACTGCAACAGCGGTGCTAGGCCTGAAACCTAAAAGCCCTGTGCTCCGGCCAGAGGTGCCTAGTTGGCCAAGCGATGTGCGATTTTTTACAGCTTCAGGCTGCTAGCTGTTTCAGCGACGCCAGGTAACGCTTGCGTTGCCCGGAGGCCCAGGGTTCATCGCTCCAGCTGGACTCCGTCCGAAGGCTGGGTGGGTTCGCCGGGTTCTGGGGGGCAGGCTTGTCGCTGGAGCGAACGGCTGCTGCGCTGGTCTCATGCATGGCGAGAACTTAGGCAGGTTCCGCCTGCCGCCCAGGGGCTGACATGTGTTGTTGCAATGGCATGGCTGAGCGGGGGCGACGGCCTGGCATAGGAGGGCCTGGCATATGAGGAAAAACCTCAGCTGAGAGCCGGTTCCCGTTTTCGATCCCAGGGCAGGTGAGACTCGGCTGCGGACGCGCCTCTGCCATGACCGGCCCCAGCGAGACCCCCATCAAGATCCTGGTGGCCGACGACGAGGAGAACATCCGCCGCATCCTCGAAACCCGGCTCACGATGCTGGGCTATGCGGTGACCCTCGCCTGCGATGGAAAGCAGGCCATGGAGTGTTTCCGGGAGATTGAGCCCGATCTGGTGGTGCTCGACGTGATGATGCCCGAGCTCGATGGCTTTGCCGTCACCGAGCGCATCCGGGCCCAGTCGGAGGTGCCGATCATCCTGCTCACCGCTCTTGGCGATGTGGCTGATCGCATCACCGGCCTGCAGCTGGGCGCGGATGACTACCTCACCAAGCCCTTCAGCCCCAAGGAGTTAGAAGCGCGCATCCGCTGCGTGATCCGCCGGGCCACCTATGGCCATGGCAGTGGTGTGGCAGGCACTGGCCGCGCCGCCAGCGTGGTGGTGGTGGGCAACATCAGCGTGGACATCAACAAGCGCCAGGTCTTCCGCGGCGAGGAGCGCATTCGCCTCACGGGCATGGAGTTCACCATGCTGGAGCTGCTGCTCAGCCGATCCGGCGAGCCCATCAGCCGGCTGGACATGCTGGAGCAGGTGTGGGGCTACAAGCCCGAGCGCTCCTCCGATAGCCGCGTGGTGGATGTGCACATCTCGCGGCTGCGGGGCAAGCTCGAGGACGATCCGGACAACCCCGAGTTGATCATCACGGCCCGGGGTTTGGGCTACATGTTCCAGCGCATCAGCCAACCGCTGGAGCCCACCTTGCGCTGAGGCCCCGGCGTCTCAGAGCTCCTTGCTGCGCTTGGGCAAGTCGCTGGGGCGCATCAACACCACCACAGAGCCCGCCACGATCAGCACGCTGAGCACGATCCCCGCCACCACCGGCAGCATCACGTCGTTCTCCATGCGGGAAGCTCCGGGTTGAACCCCCATGCTGGCGCTGCTGCCGTGGAGTTGCTGCCTTAGGGGCGGATCCCCGCCCTACCCAATCCGCTTCACAAGGCTTTACGATCCCTACAAGTTTCGTAAAGAACTGCCCCATGGCTGACTCCACCTCCCGCTTCGGTTTCGTTGGCTTCGCTGAAACCTGGAACGGTCGCCTGGCCATGCTCGGCTTCGTCATCGGCCTGGGTACCGAGCTGCTTACCGGTCAGGGCATCCTGTCCCAGCTGGGCCTCGGCTGATCCACACCCGTAAGGGCCGCGTCTGCGGCCCCTCACAGGCCTGTCCGGTGTTCCGGGCAGGTTTTTTTAATGGGCAGGAGCTTCAGGCCTGTGCCCCGCTCATCCACTGTTCAGGTTTGGCGGCCTCAGGTGCATCATTGGGAACCCGCTCCTTTTCGATCTCCCGGTTGAGCTGGTGAAACAGGTGGTCCGGTGATCGGTAGCGCCGGGGCAGGCAGGTGTGCAGAGTCTCGAGGCGACTCCAGCACAGGGTTTTTTGCACCTTTTTGAGGCTGCTGCCCTCCATGAGCAGCATTTTCAGGGCTTTTCGGTAGAGGTAATACTTCGACTCGAGCTCGCCAATCGTGAGTCGGGGCGTGTCTGTCATCGCGCTCTCGGGAGAATAAGTTCAGCTGGGCAACAATGTGCTGGCTCAGTCGCGTTGGCGAATGGCGCGTCTTCTCCCGGGGTCAGGCCCGCTGCGGCAGATGCGATGCCGCAGCGGCCCAATCCGTTGACCTTAAAGCACCTCTAGCGTCAGCTGGCTTGCCAGTCGGCAGGGGGTTCCGGCTTGTCACTGACCTT